>NZ_DFMT01000048.1:0-62071 GCF_002376385.1 Algoriphagus sp. UBA3586
TAGCTCAGTTGGTTCAGAGCATCTGCCTTACAAGCAGAGGGTCGGGGGTTCGAATCCCTCAGCTCCCACATCAGCCTCAGTGCAAACTGGGGCTTTATTGTTTTATGCCATGCTACTTTTACATATTATATTCTACTAAGCTCGATAAGTTTTATGTGGGCCATACTTGCGAGGATTTAGGTGAAAGGGTCCGAAAACACCTCACCAATCATCAGGGATTTACCTCAAAAGCTAAGGATTGGGAATTGGTATACTTTGAGGAATACAATGATAAAAAAGAGGCATTTTCAAGAGAAAGACAGGTGAAAAGCTGGAAAAGTAAAAAAAGAATCAAAGAATTAATAGAATCTAAATCATAGCTCAGTTGGTTCAGCGCATCCCGATACAATCGGGAGGGTCAGGGGTTCTCCCGAAAGCTTTCGGGACTCAGCTCCCACATCAGCCTCAGTGCAAACTGGGGCTTTATTGTTTTATGTCTTGCTACTTTTACATATTATATTCTACTAAGCTCGATAAGTTTTATGTGGGCCATACTTGCGAGGATTTAGTTGAAAGAATCTGAAAACACCTCAACAATCATCAGTGATTTACTTCAAAAGTTAAGGATTGGGAATTGGTATACTTTGAGGAATACAATGATAAAAAAGAGGCATTTTCAAGAGAAAGACAGGTAAAAAGCTGGAAAAGTAAAAAAAGAATCAAAGAATTAATAGAATGCTAAATCATAGCTCAGTTGGTTCAGCGCATCCCGATACAATCGGGAGGGTCGGGGTTCTCCCGAAAACTTTCGGGACTCAGCTCCCACATTAGCCTCAGTGCAAACTGGAGCTTTACTGTTTTATGCCTTGCTGCTTTTACATATTATATTCTACTCAGCTCGATAAGTTTTATGTGGGCCATACTTGCGAGGATTTAGGTGAAATGGTCCAAAAACACCTCACCAATCATCAGGGCGTTGTGTATTAAAGTAGATTAGCACTTCAACCCTAATTATTTAATTTTTTCAAAAATATTGACGATTAAGCTCAATGATCACAAAATAAAAATTTGGGATTTCAAATCTCGATAAGCGAAGTTTTGAAATCCCAAATGCAGAATACTCTAAATTTTTTAATCAAGGTTTATCATAAACCCAGCTCTCAACCAGCGTCCAGGCATCTGAACAGTTCCTGCTTCAATATAGTCAGTATTAGTCATATTGGAGACTTCCGCAAAAAAGCCCAATTTCCCTATTCTGTTGTAATCCAATCTCATGTCTAACAAGAAATAAGGGTCTTGACTGATTCTTTCTACATATCTCATCTTAGTATTCAGTTCAATCTTAGAGCCTAGTCCCACCAAAAAGCCCCCAATCATCTGATTTCTCAAGGCAGTAAATGCATATCTGGTTTCCACTCCCGGCTGATTTACTAAACTAGCATCTATATAATTATAGGATAGCATCAATTCTTTTATTTGTAGCATAGAACTTCTTCTTTGCCATCTGTAAGTAAAAGCTGCTTCAATCCCATTAAAACTGACCTCGTTGAAGTTTTGTGGCTGCCAAGGAGTGTTTGCATCAGGGCGTACCCATTCAATCAAGTTGTCTGTGTTTCTATTGAAATAGACCAACTCGGCAAATAATCCAGCCTTTGTCCACTTTGCACCAACTTCAAAGTTTTGAGCTTGCTCAGGTTGTAAGTCTGGATTTCCAATATTAGTTGGCCCTACATAATACAAATCTGTATAGGTGGGGATTCTAAAGCTTTTTCCATATCCGGAATACAATCGAATTTCCTCGGTTGCTTGGAAGCCTAACTCTAAGCCGGGAAAATGCTTCCAACCATAATCATTATAGTAGTTGCTATACACGCCGGCTCTTAGATCCGTTTTTGAACCCAATTGGATCAAATGTTCCAAAAATAAACCAGCCAAAACCCGTTCATGGTTTCCAAGATTATTACTTTCAATTTTTTCCTGCCTAACCTCAGCGCCAAATCCTGTTGTTCCTATTTTGCTTTCATAGCTACCATTCAATTCAAGAGCATAGATGTCTGAAGTATGAAAGTTTTGATAGAAAGAAGGTTCATTTCTTCTCAATCGGTATTCATCTTTGTTTCTCCTCCAATAGGCACGACTATTTAACTTAAATCTGTTTTGGGTATAAGTGTGGCTCAGTGCCCCTAAAGTAGTTTGCAGACTTTCCCACTGATCTGGGAATGCACTTGTATAAAAGCCGTTCGCTCCAAAACTTCTGTCAGTATAAGCAATCATGCCTCGGAGAGAATGATGGTCATTTAAATCCAAACCTCCTTCGTAGAAAATATTGCTAACCTGATAGTCTGAATTGTACCAGTGACCATTGGAGTCATCGTAGGAAATTGAAAGGTTTTGTTTGTACTTTCCACTTGGCAAAGAACCAGCAAAATTCAGCCCTTTCATTCCAAAATCACCGGCATATCCTTGAACCCTTAGGTTTTTTTGATCTGAAAGCTCTGTGATAATATTGATCGCACCTGCATAGGCGTTTTGCCCAAAAATCCTTGAAGCAGGACCTTTTAATACTTCTACTCTGTCAATATTGATTAAAGGTACAGGAATGTTCATCATATGATGACCTGTTTGTGGGTCGGTGAGTTTAATTCCATTCAATAGCATCAAAGTCTGGTTGAATGAACCACCTCTAATGCCAATGTCTGCCTGTACGCCTGTGACTCCTCTCTGTCTCACATCCACTCCAGGAACAAATGCTAAGACTTCTTGTAAGCTTCTAGCAGGAGTTGTCTCTATCTGGGGTTTGGTAATTACAGATATATTTCTGCTTTGTTTAGAGAAAGGAATTTGAATCCTGTTCTCTTGAATGATAACTTCATTTAAGTTTTGGGTAGTACTGTCTGTTTGAGCATTTGCATGATTCAGGTTGAAACTGATCAAGGTTGCCAAAATCAAAATTCTCATTGGTGATTATTTTAGGATGCGTAAAATTGACTTCAAAAAATCCTAATTCCAATTTTTAGGCATTTGTAAAAATTCGTTAATCCCTCACCCGCTTGAAAGAATTCCGCTTGAGGAATTGCTGATAGTGCTTATTTTTAAGTCCAACAAAAAATCGAATATGATCAGAAAATTATTTTCAGGTCTGTTATTATCAGGCTTGTTGCTTGGAAATTTTACCTATGCGCAGCAAGGTTTGGATAATAATCAGGCGGATTTTGGAGAATTTATGGACCGGAAAGGTACTTATACCAGAACGGCTTCCGGTAAACCCAGTGAAAACTATTGGCAGAATAAGGCCGACTATCAAATCGAGGCAACTCTCGATGAGAACGCTCATGTATTAACTGGGAAAATTACCATTAATTACACCAACAATAGCCCGGAAAACTTGGACTTTGTTTGGTTGCAATTGGAGCAAAATCGCTTTACACCAGATTCCAGAGGGACATTGACTACTCCTGTTCAGGGAAACCGCTACAACGGAGATACCGATGGAGGCTTTGATATTTCTGCTGTACAGGCAAAAGTAGGATCAAAAGGATCTATCTCCTCAAAGCATATCATTACCGATACCAGAATGCAGGTTTGGTTCAATGAACCGATTCCTGCAAAAGGAGGGAAAGCGAGTATTTCTATGAATTTTTCTTTCAAGGTTCCACAGAAAGGAATGGATAGAATGGGAAGATTGAAAGTTAATGATGGTTGGATTTATGCTTTTGCGCAATGGTATCCCAAAATGGCTGTCTTTGATGATGTAGAAGGATGGAATGTGGAGCCTTATCTAGGTGCAGGAGAGTTTTATCTAGAATATGGAGATTTTGATTATAAAATTACTGTACCATATGATCATGTAGTAGTGGGGTCGGGTAAATTGATGAATCCTAAGGAGGTTTTGTCCAAAGAGCTTCAAAACCGCTATGCTAAAGCTATGCAAAGTGATACTACGGTTTACCTGATTGCTCCTGATGAAATTAAAAATACCACCTTGACCAGGCCTAAGCAGGATGGAATGATCACTTGGCATTTCCAGATTAAAAATTCCAGAGATGTGGCCTTTGCTACCTCTAAAACATTTATCTGGGATGCGGCTAAAATTAATTTGCCTAGCGGCAAAACGATTCTAGCACAATCAGTTTATCCTAAAGAATCAGACGGGCAAGAGGCGTGGTCGAGATCTACTGAATATTCCAAAGCGTCTATTGAGCACTATTCTGAGATGTGGTTCGAATTTCCTTATGAGACAGCAACTAATGTGGCGGCTGACATTGGAGGTATGGAGTACCCTGGGTTGAACTTCTGTAGATATACATCTAAAGGTGAAGGTTTATGGGGCGTGACTGATCATGAATTTGGACATAATTGGTTCCCGATGATTGTAGGGAATAATGAGCGTAGATACGCTTGGATGGATGAAGGCTTCAATACCTTTATCAACCATTATAGCACTTTAGCCTTCAACGAAGGAGAGTACTCTTCAAACTTGAATCAAACTAGGAGATACAATAATTATTTTCAAAATGAGAACAGAGAAGGGATAGATACTTACCCAGACGTGGCAAATACAGGGAACTTGGGAATGGTTGCCTACATGAAGCCAGGAATTGGTTTGATTGTGCTGAGAGAATATATCTTGGGGCCTGAGCGATTTGATAATGCATTCCGCTCCTACATTAACACTTGGGCTTATAAGCATCCATTGCCTTCAGACTTTTTTAACCATATGGAAAATGTAGCGGGTGAAAATTTATCCTGGTATTGGAAGGGATGGTTCTATGGAAATGGAAATATTGATTTAGGGATCAATGCAGTCATTCCATATGGTGGTAATTATCTAGCTATCCTAAGTAATAAAGGAGAAATTCCAATGCCTGTACTATTAGAAATTGAGTTTGAAGATGGAAGCAAGGAAAGACAAATGCTTCCAGTAGAAATTTGGCAAAGAGGTGATTCTTGGAATCATTTGATTCGAACAGATAAAAAAGTAACCAAAGTGACAATTGATCCAGACAAGATTCTCCCTGATATCAATTTGGGAAATGATAGTTGGCCTCAATTGATTTACGAGGATTAAATAAAAAAGCCCCGAGTGATCGGGGCTCTCTTTTTAATAATCATCATTAATTTCCAACCAATATCCATCAGGATCTTGGATGTAAATTTGTCTGACTCCATCAGGACGAGTTGTGATTTTTCCTTTCTCTCCCGGCCAATCTTCAAATGGATAATTTTTACTTTTCAATCGAATGATGAAAGCATCCATATCATCCATGCTAAAGCAGAGATGATTTGTTTTAGAAATTTCTGTGGGTGTATTGGCAACTTCAATTAAGTGTAAAGCGGCGCCACCTCCTATATCATACCATGCATGCAGCCCATCTTTGAAGGGTTCTTCAATTTCCTCCAAGTTCAAGATTGTTTCGTAAAAACTCATGCTTTTTTCAAGATTGGAAACATGAACAGCTATATGATTAACTTTTATTTGAGCGAATGCGGAACTGGCCATAGTTAGTAATAGAACTGAAAGTAAGGTTTTCATAGGTGGGTAAATTAGGTTTATTATTAGGAAGGTAAGTTTTTCTTGCCTAATGAAAAAAAAGAGCAGCTCTGCAGCTGCCCTTTTGATTGATTAGGAAAGGATTGGGTTTATTCTTCATTGACTGATCTTAGATTGCTAGCCAAAGCAATTCGCTCGGCTTCATCAAAGAGTTTGATTGCTTGGAGGTATACTTCATTGATATCATTTACGACCATGTAGAAAGCATCATCATCATAAATTTGTCTTCCCAAATGAGCTTTAACCAAGGTTTTTAAATAGCTTTTTGACTTCGAGAAATCTGCGGCATCATACTTTACCTTGTTTTTCTCTCCAACTTTAATCAATTCCTGAAGCATAGCATCTGAAACTTCAAAGCTTTTGTAATATTCCTCCAAACTCATTCCTGTAAACTTGTCCTTGTTTTTGTTGGAGTAGTCTAGGATAAATTCTCTGGAAGAGTCTGAATTAAATAAGCGACTCACGTAAGCCGAACTGTAGGTGGTATCCAATGGCACGAAGTAATCAGGCATGATTCCTCCGCCTCCATACACTATTCTGCCTTTTTTGGTTTCGTATTTAAGACTGTCATTGAATTTGATACTATCAGCTGAAAAGAATTCTCCATGCTCATATCTCTCCATCCAGTCTCTTTCGTAGGCTTGATAATCCGGGCCATATGGCTTTTGAATTGATCTTCCTGAAGGCGTGAAGTATCTAGCAATAGTTAATCGGAGTTCTGCTCCGTCAGAAAGGTCAATTGGCATTTGAACCAAGCCTTTACCAAAAGATCTTCTGCCCACTATTAGTCCTCTGTCATTATCCTGAATCGCACCAGCAAGAATTTCAGAAGCAGATGCTGAGCCCTCATTGACCAAAACAATGACAGAACCTTGTTCGAAGATCCCCGGTCTGAAGGCGTAGGCCTTTTGACTGTATTGCTCAACTTTGCCTTCCTGAGAAACTATCAGAGCACGATCTCCCAAAATTTCATCTGCGATATTGATGGCTGCTCCCATATAGCCTCCCGGATTTCCCTGAAGGTCTATGATCAATTTTTTCATTCCCTGACCTTTCAAATCAGCTACTGCCTCTTTGAACTCATCATAGGTGGTTGCCGCAAATCGGGTAATTTTCACATATCCGATTTCCTTATTGACCATGTAAGAAGCATTGATGCTGTATTGAGGGATTTTATCTCTGGTAATTTCATAGGAAATCAGCTCGGGTTGATTTTTTCTTTTTATATCAACCATCACTTTCGAGCCTTTTGGACCTCTCAATAAATCAAATACATCCCGATTGGTCACTCCAGTGCCTGCAACCGTTTTACCGTCTACTTTAATGATTTGATCACCAGATTGAATTCCAAGAGCTTCTGAAGGGCCACCAGTCAATGGGGCAACCACGTAAATAGTGTCCCTGATGATCCCAAATTCCACTCCAATCCCATCAAATTCTCCATCTAATTGGGACTGCGCCAAGGTGGCGTCCCTGGCAGGAATATAGCTGGAGTGGGGGTCTAGCTGTTCCAGCATTTTATTGATGCCATACTCTACGAGCTCGTTGGTATTGACGCTATCCACATAATCTCTGTTGATATAGGTCATGATTTCCTGAAGCTTGTAAAGAGCGGCTCTTAAGTCATTTTGATTGCTTTTGGGTTCAGCAAAAGTAGCTCCGATCCAAATTCCCGCAGATATAGCCAAAGCTAGAATAATTGGAAGTCGGATCTGTGCTTTTGAATTCTTTGTCTCGCTCACGATATTACTTTTTCAGTTGGTTATTTTCTCCCTATAAACTACCGGATTCAACCAGTGTTTAAAAGTTGTTTTGGATAAACATAGTAAATGTTTATACGAGGGGAACAGATAAAGGTCGGATTAAATCCCCATTTTTCTGTTAAAATAATTTATTTTTGTCAAATGCAGGCGAGGCAAGATTTCAATAAAATCTTAGTAGGTGATTTAGTATCGGAAAACTATGTGTTTGCTTCCGTGCTGCATTATTTTGGAATCAGTTTTTACCAATACGAGACACATTCCCTGGAGCAGGTTTGCAAAAAGCATAAAGTTAAACCAGGTCAGCTGATCACTGAATTGGAGGCCTGGGCTGCTAAAAAGGAACCTACAAATGAGGAGCTTTATCTCAATCCCATCGAAGTACTGGTAGCCTATCTGAAGAATAAGCACTATTATTTTGTTAGACAGGAACTCCCTTTTCTTTCCAATTTGATTTCAGGAATACAGGTTGATAAAACCTATCAAGCTTTGCTGAATGATTTGAGGATTATGTTCCCGCTGTTTGTGGAGGACTTTATCCACCATATTCATGAGGAAGAAAGTAGACTCTTCAAACGTATAGAGTTATTGCAGGATGTAGAAGAGGGAAATTTTGCCCTGCATGATGCACTGAAAATATTGAAAAAGGACCCTATTCATCTTTTGGCAGACGCTCATGAAATTCATGATGATGAAATGGAAGGAATTAGAAAATTAACTTCTGACTATACACTGGAAGAAAATGCGCCTTTGACCATGAAGGTTCTTTATCATGAATTACAGAATTTTGAAAAAGAACTAGTCATTCATGCACAGATTGAAGACGAACTTTTATTTCCAAAAGCAATTGAACTGGAGAAGGAAGCTGTCAGAAAAATCACCAATAAAATTCGAATCAACTAATGCCCAGAATTATCGCCATTGATCTGGGAACTAAGCGCACTGGCTTAGCGGTCACAGATCCCATGCAGATGCTGGCCAATCCTCTTGAGACGATTGAGACCTATCGACTCATGGATTTTCTCAAGAATTATTTTCAAAAAGAAGAAGTAAGCACAATAGTATTGGGCTATCCCACCAAATTGAACGGTATGGAAACGGAAATGACTCCAAAAGTGTTGGCTTTGAAGGAAAAGCTAGAAAAGGCATTTCCCAATTTGAAAACTGAATTGGTGGATGAGAGATTCACTTCTAAAATGGCTATGCAATCCATGATCACAATGGGGAGCAAAAAAAAGGACAGAAGAGAAAAAGCAGGTAATCTGGACAAAGTCAGTGCAGCAATAATTTTACAATCGTATTTAGAAAGAAAATGATATATCCTATCGTCGCATATGGAAACCCTATCCTGAAAAAGGAAGCTGAAGAAATCGAAGAAGGAAAAGATATCCAGAAATTAATTGAGGATATGTATGCCACTATGGATCATGCTAATGGTGTAGGTTTGGCAGCTCCCCAAGTAAATCAAGGGGTTCGACTTTTTGTAATTGACAGTTCCTTGATGCTGGATGAAAATGATGAGGAAAAGGGGATTCGCAGAGCATTTATTAATCCAATCATTCTTGACGAGTATGGAGATGATTATGGCTTTGAAGAAGGTTGCTTGAGTATACCTGATGTCAGAGCTGAAATCATCAGGCCTGAAAAATTAACCATTGAGTACTTTGATGAAAACTGGAACCTGAAAGAGGAAGAGTTTTCGGGAATGACAGCAAGAGTGATTCAGCATGAATACG
The DNA here is from genome assembly GCF_002376385.1 of Algoriphagus sp. UBA3586. NCBI lineage: Bacteria > Pseudomonadati > Bacteroidota > Cytophagia > Cytophagales > Cyclobacteriaceae > Algoriphagus > Algoriphagus sp. UBA3586. Next base: position 9,027 of record NZ_DFMT01000048.1, read on the forward strand.
ATCATTTAGAAGGCATCTTATTTGTGGATTATTTAAAAGGCCTGAAAAAGAGGTTGGTGCAATCCAAATTGATTGAAGTAAGTAAAGGGAAAGTATCTACAGATTATAGAATGATTTACCCGCTTAAATGAGTCATTCCAGCTCTTTGAAAATAGCGCTTATCCAAACGGATCTTTACTGGAAAGATAAAACTGCAAATCTTTCCATGTTGGAGGAGAAAATATGGGGTATCAAGGAAAAAGTAGATCTCATTATCCTTCCGGAAATGTTTCCTACTGGTTTCAGTATGGATGCTCCTGAGCTGGCAGAGCCTATGAATTTGATTATCTGCAAATGGATGAAGCAAATTTCAGCTCAGACCAAAGCAGTAGTAACGGGTAGTGCGATTATTCAGGAAAATGGAAATTACTATAACCGTTTGCTTTGGGTTACCCCGGATGGATCAGTGAAGCATTACGACAAAAGACACCTTTTTCGAATGGCTGATGAGCATGATCATTATGCAGCAGGGAAAAGCCAACCTATATTTGAGTTGAAGGGTTGGAAAATTTGCCCGCAAGTCTGTTATGATTTGAGGTTTCCAGTTTGGTCAAGAAATTACCGTCTGAATGATCAAATGGCTTATGACCTGATTTTTTACGTAGCCTCCTGGCCTGCGCCGCGAGCTTCAGCCTGGGATCAGCTCTTGCCTGCCAGAGCAATTGAAAACCTGGCCTATTCAGTTGGAGTAAACCGGGTAGGGACCGACGGAAATGAGGTTCCTTATGTAGGTCATTCCGCAGTTTTTGATTTCAAAGGAAAGGAACTGATTCATTTAGGAGAAAAAGAGGGGGTGGAGGTAATTGAATTAGAAAAAACCGAATTGGAAAATTACCGTTCTAAATTTCCGGCTTGGATGGACGCAGACGATTTCACCATTGACAGAAGAGTACAGGAATAAGGCCTTCTATTCCACTGACGGGATTTGATGCAAGGATATTTTCCGTATTTTAGCCCCATAATTTTCAGGTCTTTTTTCTCTTTTTTCAAAATTCACCTGTTGGAATTAGAAACTTCAAAGGTTCAGGGAAAAATGACTTTTACACCTATTTCGTATAGTTCTTATCATGAGCAATCAAACCCCAAAAATTCTTTACACATTAACTGACGAGGCACCTGCCTTGGCCACTTATTCTTTATTACCCATAGTGCAGGCATTTACGAAATCTGCTGGAGTGACTGTAGAGACTCGGGATATTTCCCTTTCAGGAAGAATCATCGCAAATTTCCCTGAATATCTTAAGCCTGAGCAGCAAATCAATGACGCATTGACTGAACTGGGTGAAATAGCCAAGACACCTGAGGCTAACATTATAAAACTTCCGAATATTTCTGCATCAGTTCCACAATTGAAAGCGGCAATTAAAGAATTGCAGGCAAAAGGATATGCGCTTCCGGATTATCCTGAGGAACCTAAAACTGAGGAAGAAAAAACGGTTAAACTTAAATACGACAAAATCAAAGGTTCTGCAGTAAACCCGGTATTAAGAGAGGGTAATTCTGACAGGAGAGCCCCTCAAGCTGTAAAAGCATACGCAAAAAAGCATCCTCATAGCATGGGAAAATGGTCTGCAGAGTCCAAATCCCACGTAGACAGTATGACTGAGGGGGATTTTTACGGAAGTGAAAAGTCGGTCACTTTACCCGAAGCAACTGTAGTTACAATTGAGCTTCATGGAGCAGAGGGGCAAAAAGAAATTTTAAAAACAGGCTTAAAAATTCAAGCGGGAGAAATAATCGATGCTTCAACAATGAGCATTGCTGCCTTGAAAGCCTTTTTGAAAAAGGCAAAGCAGGACGCCAAAGAAAAAAGAGTGCTTTTTTCACTTCATATGAAAGCGACCATGATGAAGGTTTCTGATCCCATCATCTTTGGGCATGCAGTAAAGGTTTTCTTTGAACCTGTATTTGCAAAACATGCAGCAGCTCTAGAAGCGGCTGGAGTTGATGTCAATAATGGGTTTGGTGACTTGCTTTCTGCAATTGAAAAACTTCCAGCCGCCGAAAAAGCCGCTATTCTGGCTGATATTGATGCCTGCTATGCGGATAGCCCTGATTTGGCTATGGTGAACTCCGACAAAGGAATAACCAATCTGCATGTACCAAGCGATGTGATTATAGATGCTTCCATGCCAGCAATGATCCGAAGTTCAGGTCAGATGTGGAATAAAGCTGGGAAACTTCAAGATACTAAAGCGGTAATTCCAGACAGAAGCTATGCCGGAGTATATCAGGCTACGATAGATTTCTGTAGAAAGCATGGAGCATTTGATCCTGCTACTATGGGATCTGTTCCTAATGTAGGGCTGATGGCTCAAAAAGCAGAAGAGTATGGATCTCATGATAAGACTTTTGAAATACCTTTCCAGGGAACTGTGAAAGTGGTGACTCAGGAAGGAAAAGAGCTTTTAAGCCATCCGGTAGGGAAAGGAGATATATGGAGAATGTGCCAAACAAAAGATGCCCCTATTCAGGATTGGGTAAAATTGGCTGTAACTAGAGCAAGACTTTCCAATACTCCTGCAGTATTTTGGTTAGATCCTCAAAGAGCTCATGATGCAGAATTGATCAAAAAGGTGAATACCTATTTATTGGATCATGATACGAATGGATTGGAAATTTATATCATGAATCCTGTGGAAGCCACCAATTTCTCCTTATCCCGAATCAAGGAAGGCTTGGATACCATTTCTGTGACTGGAAATGTATTGAGAGATTATTTAACAGACTTATTTCCAATTCTTGAGTTGGGTACCAGTGCAAAAATGTTATCCATCGTACCGTTGATGAACGGAGGAGGTTTGTTCGAAACTGGTGCAGGAGGTTCAGCACCAAAGCACGTCGAGCAATTTACCGAGGAAGGACATTTAAGATGGGATTCTTTGGGTGAGTTTTTGGCTTTGGCTGTTTCTCTAGAGCATTTGGGACAAACATTCAATAATGAAAAGGCGATGTTGCTAGCTGAGACTTTGGATCAGGCAACAGGAAAGTGGTTGGAGAATGATAAGTCTCCGGCAAGGGTTGTTGGAAAGTTGGATAACCGAGGAAGTCATTTCTATTTGGCGCTTTATTGGGCTGAGGCCTTGGCTTCTCAAACAAAAGACCAAGACCTTCAGGCAAAATTCGCTCCTCTAGCCAAATTGCTCCAGAATAAAGCTGACCAGATCGAGTCTGAACTCAATGGGGCTCAAGGAAAGCCAGTAGATATTGGAGGCTACTACAGACCGGATGAATCCAAAGCATCCACGGCCATGAGACCGAGTACCAGTTTCAATGAGCTGTTGAAGCAGTTAAGCTGAACGATATAATAATGAAAGAAAAGCCAGGCAAATTGTCTGGCTTTTTTTGTTTGCTACAAACTAGGAATGCTAATCTGGGGGACGTTTTTGTAGGAATAATATCACTTAAGGAGAAAATTTAGACACTCATATATTGATTGAAATTTTTTAAATCTTAATTTCAATATTAATTTTTTATTAGAAATATGAGGTTATGATTAAGACCATCCTTGTTGACGACGAAAAGCATGCCCTAGAATCTCTAAGTATTCTATTGGAAATGAATTTTCCGGGAAGATTTGAGATTTTGGCAATGTGTAATTCTGTCGATCAAGCATTGCCAGCTATACAGCAGCATGAACCTGACTTGATTTTTTTGGATATACAAATGCCACAAAAGAATGGCTTTGATTTATTGGAAAAATTTCCTCAGAGAGATTTTGAAGTCATTTTTACTACTGCCCACAAAGAGCATGGGATTGATGCGATCAAAAATGAGGCTTTTGATTACTTGCTCAAACCCATTGATATCGACGAATTACATAAAACAATTTCACGCTTTTTTAAGAAGAATAAGCCAATTGATGAAACTTTACTTCTTATCGAAAAACAATTAAAAAAGCATCAAGTAATTGTCTTAAAATCTCAGGAATTAGATGAATATATCCCTTTAGAAAAGATTCTTTACTTAAAAGCAGAGGGCAATTACACTGAATTCTATTTGGAGGGTGGAGAAAGGAGGCTTATTTCAAAGTCAATAGGGTATTTCGAAAAGCGATTAGAAACCAGCAATCTTTTTGTAAGACTTCATCATTCCATTTTAGCTAATTGTACAAAATTTCAGAAATACGAAAAGAAAGAGGGCTACATGATCCTAAAAAATGGAGATAAAGTCTCAGTGTCTGTCAGAAAGAGCGCTAATCTCAATGAGGGCTTTTATTAAAAAACTCGCGTTTCTTTCATTCCTGTTTTGGTGCGTTTCAATTTCAGGAAATTCCCAGCAAGTACCTTCCTATAATTATACTACAGTTGATGGACTTCCAAACAATGCAATTAGGTCCCTTTTTGTTGACTCTCGAGGGATAGTATGGATTGGAACCGAGAATGGACTTTCCAAATTCGAAAATGGGAGGTTTAAGAATTTTTTTGAAACAGATGGACTTGCATTCAACAGTTGCTGGGCTATCGCAGAGGACAAAAATGGAAATTTATGGTTCGGAAGCTACGGTGGAGGGGTCTCGGTTTTCGATGGAAAAAAATTCCGCGTTTTTACTCAGAAAGATGGATTAGCAGATAATAGGATTAGGCATTTTTATCCTTACGAGGATAAAATGTTGATCGGGACTGAAGACGGGGTGAGTGTGGCGGATTTGCAAACATTCCAAATCACATCTATTCCATCTACTATCCGAGGGAATGATTTGAATTATACTGCTGGATTTTTTGAATATGAGAATAAGATTTTCTACTCGACATATAGAAGTGGAAGCTTTGAGCTTAGGTTGAAAGGAGGAAGTTATGAAGCTGTAAAAGTTAATGATTGGCTTCCCATATATTCTTTTTTTACAAAAGAAAATCAACTATTCTTAAGTGACAAAGGCTCTATTCAGCAGTTGAGTATAGACCAATTTTTAAAAGGGGAAAAACCAACTCAAAGTTTTGGGCAATCTATAGTTTGGGGGCATTTGAATGGAGTAAATCAAGAAGACTATTTGATTGCGGCCAGTTTGTTTTCAAAGGATGGAGGTGTTTTTCTCCTTGATAAAGGGCAAATGAAAGATGTGGGAGAATGGTTGGGTGTAGATTCCAAATTCATCCTTGCTGGTGCTGTCAATCAAAAAAGGAAAATGCTTTATTTAGGGTCTCAGGACAAAGGCCTTTATCAAATCAGGCTGGATGATGTGATTACCTATAATAGCTTTGAAGAGAGGGAAGTAAAAGGAATAGCTGGGGATGGCGATATATTGGCAATTTTAAGTCAAGACGGACTCCAAATTCAAAAAAAGGAAGGAAGCTTTGCCGAGGTTTATTCAAAGGATTTCAAAAAAGTACAATCCGAATTCTATCAGAAGTTTCCCCATAAAATACCTAAACATTTGGATGGATTTTTTGAATTAGATCCAGCTATTCCAGCTGAGGAAATTGAGTATTACGAATTGCATAAAGAAGGGGAATCCTGGTGGGTAAATACCAATGTGGGAATTTTCGAAATGAGTTTGGAAGGTCGAATTCGGACTTATCTACCGGTACATGCATATAGTATAGGTTTCACTCCGGATGGGCTGCTTTTAGAAACCAACCCATATGCTGGTGTAAGAATCTATTCCAATCCTGGAAATTTTGAATACACCTATTTTGAACCCGAGCTTTCCAATACTCCATTGCAGATCGCTAAGGTAGTCAAGGGGGACCAAAGGACTTATCTGGCTTCCGTTTTTCATGGTTTGTACCATTGGGATGGTCAGAGCTTTTTCTCTTATAAAAATGAGGGCCTGTGGAAGGAGTCAAAGTTTAAGACTATGCACTCCTTAGGCAATGGGATTTTGCTTTTGGGGACGGAGTTTGGCGACTTATATCAGGTTCAAGTTCATCCCAAGTTTGAGATTCTTAAAAAATGGCCCAAAGAGGATTTGTTGGGTAGTTCCATTTTATTCATAGAGGAATATAAAGGGGTGATTTTTATAGGTACTGAGCTGGGACTTCATATTCTGGAGGAGGGTGAGCTCAGATTTTGGTCCGAGGAGAAAGGGGTTTTCAATAGGATTTTCAAAACTGCAAAAAGAATTGAGGATAAGCTTTATGTAGGACTAGACGAAGGATATTACATCATCAATTTACCTGAATTGATTGCAAAAGAATACCCGCCTATTGAGTTGGTAATAACGGATCTCAAAATAAATGGAAAGGCCATCGATCAGGAAAATTTTCGATGGTTCGCTTATCAGAATAGCAGGTTGAACCTTGGCGCAGAGGAAAATTCTTTAAGCATCAGATTTCAGCCAAAAGCTAACCTAAGTAATGGAAGATTACGCTACCATTATCGAATCAAGCCTGGAGCTGAATGGACAGAATTCAGCGAGGATGCATTGATCGAATTGCCTTATTTGCCTGCCGGGAGTTACCAATTGGAGGTGCAGGTGCAGGATTTGTTTTCGGGTAAAATCACTTCAAATCAATTATTGAGATTTGATATTGCCAGGCCCTACTATTTGCAATGGTGGTTTTTCCTTTTGATGGCTGTCTTACTTTCCGGGATATTTTTTGTGATATATAAAGTTAGGCTAAATCAAATTAGAAGTGAATCATCGCTAAAGCAACGCATTGTGGAAATCAAGCTGGAGGCTTTACAATCTCAAATGAATCCGCATTTTATTTTTAATGCCATCAATAGTATCCAGTACTACATTCTCAAAAAGGAAACCAAGCAGGCCTTGTCTTATTTAGGTAAGTTCAGTAAGCTGATTCGAAGTACTTTAGATCAAAGCAGTCAGGCTCTTATCACTTTGGAGGATGAAATCAACTATCTCAGACAATATATAGAGGTAGAGAATATCCGTATGGACAATCGGGTGAAGTGGTCCATAGAGGGAGATGCATTAGAGCGAAAGCAAGATCTGAAAATTCCGCCAATGATTATTCAGCCATTGGTGGAGAATGTGTTCAACCATGCTTTTTCAGTAGACCATCCCAATCCAGAGCTATTGGTTCAGTATGAGATCTTATCCAAGAACCAAATTCTTTGCACAGTAAAGGATAATGGAGAAGGTATCAAGGCAAAAAAAGGATCTTCCCATCAATCCAAGGGCATGGAAATGATTCGGGAGAAGCTCAGTTTATTACCTGGCTATACCGAACAAAGTGTAGAGTTTGTATCCAGTAAAAAAGGCACTGAAGTAAGGGTGATTATTTTTTGTGGGTGAAAAGGGGACGGTTGTTAGGTGTTTATTATCAAGTATATATTTTTAAATTTTATTTAAACCGATCAATTTAATTTTATTATTCAAAGTAGTGATTTTAAAATAACTATCCTAAACATAGTAACAGGCCTTCTTCTTAAAAAAAAAGATTCTCAAAAACAACCCGAATTCAAATAAAACTACTTCGATGAAAGAGGATAATTTAAAGTGATATATAAAAAAATTGTAGTCTAAAAATATTAAAATTAAAATGGAATTAATTTCACAAATCCCACCCCTATTCAATGTTTTTATAGGGTTTATATTAGGAGTAGTTGTATTCCTACTTTTTTCATCACACAGATCAAAAAAAGACGGTGCTTATGAAAAGGAAAGAGAAATATTTTATCAAAGTACGAAGGGCGGAGAATATATTCTTAAAAATATACATGAAGAAAAACTTGAAAAAGAATTTTTAAGAGGGATTGAGAAAGGGAAGGAGGATGAGCGCAAAAAATTAACTGTGACAATCACTCCATCTTTAGTGATTGAAGATGGAGTATTTTTTAACACTTTGTATCGAGGGTATTCCGAACAGATAATTTACAATGGGTTTTCAATCGGCGAACCAAGGTATTATCATTTCGAAACTATTGAAAAATTTAAGAAAGAGAATTTTGAATTGATACTCGAAAAAACTATAAACGCGGTTGAAAACATAGCAAATAATTATGCTTCTCATTTTCTAACAACAATAATAAAACCTGAGCTTATAGAACAAAAATAATTATTATGCCTACCCACCTCTGCGAATACTGCGGTACTAAATTCAATTCCATTGTTAACCTGACAAGTTCACCTTGTTTTAGGCATCCTTTGGGGCCAAATAAAGGAAAACATAAGCTTTATGAAGGTTCAGAAAAGGCTGTTTATGATTGTAAATATTGTGGTACAAATAATCGCAGTTTAGCTGTTTTAACTTCACTTCCCTGCTATCGTCATCCTAAAGGATCCAACAAAGGAAATCATGCACCAACTTTATAATCTACATAACCATGTCCAGACCCTATCATCGAGGAGAAATCAACAAAGCTTTTGAAAAAGTGAAGGCCGAGCTTCATGCTCAGGCTATCAAGGAAGGAAACGGTAGAGCATTTTATATTGACAGCTATACAGGCCAGGAACTCTGGGGAGGTGATGCATATGACTATGATCATATCTATCCTTCAGAATTGATCTATTCCCGGTATAAGGACAGGTTGGATGATATGCAAATAGCCCAAATCGTCAATCTTCCTGAAAACATTGCTATAACCACCCGTAGCATTAATCAATCAAAAGGGAAAAAGGATCCGGAACGATGGCTTGAAGAAGAAGAGCAATTCGGAAATGGAGTGGTTAAAGCTGATTTAGTAAAACATGCTATCCAAAAGGCAAAAGCGGCTATTGAACGTATGGCAAGACAATTAACTTGATATAGCCACACTTATTTATAAAAGTATCACACTTATCTATCAAAATGAATCAAAATTAAATTTTCAACTAAACTTGATTATTGTTTGATATTTAAAGGCGTTAAGCAACTTTTCAGGAACGGATCTTTTTCAGGGGTGATAAAAGATCCGTTTTTTATTTTGTCTGAAAAGAGACCTGATTCTTGCTTAAAAACTCCTTGATTACTTTCACATGAATACATTCACCTAGATGTATAAAAGCGTAATCATTGATTTTTTTGGTTTTGCCATGAGCTACTACTTCCTTATCCTCGATATCAAAACCTAGGTGCAAATGCTTCGTTCGGGATTGCATTCCTATAATCCTTCCATCTGGATCAAATAAAGGACCCCCGCTTTGACCTCTCAGACCCGGAGTGCTCATTTCTATCCCATAAACCTGCCCTTTATTATCTCCTAAAAACCGGGTAATCATGCCTTCTATTGGGAATCGGGGAGATCGTGCATTTCCTTCATTGGTCCAAACCAAAGTCTGGGATTGTGCATCAAATTTGAAATTTGAAAATTCCGGAAATGGAAAGCCCAGACGACAGAGCATGGCACCCTGCTGAACAGCGCTCTCATCTTCCATGAAATAAGGGAAGTTTTTTACTAATAGGTTGCCGACTCCCTCAAACTTGATCAAAGCCAAATCATAGTCTGGATGAAGAATAAACTTCAGGTTATTCATGGAATCCACACAGTCCACAAAAGTGATTCTCATTTCTGAAGCTTTATCAGGACCAAGTCCCAAGTTTTGAGCTAGCTTGTTTTGTTGCTTCCCACTCATTCCTTGGCTCTGCTGAAGAAAGGAGGTATAGTTTCTGTTTATCTGATCAGCTTGGGAAAGCCATTGAGCAACATGCTTACAGGTAAGTGCCCAGCCTTCTGAATTGACAAAAAACAGGGTGGCAGATCCACGATTAACCTGTGTCCCTCCAAAATTTCTGGAAATGGAGTGTATAGCCCGGGTGTAGCCTGCAACTTCATTGATGGCATTTACAAACATTTGATTTTTGCTTGGTCATTTTTAAAGTACTTAAAAGCTCACTTAAAAAACTAATCTTTAAAAGAATTTGAATTTTCATTTTTCGAAATCGTTTGAAAACAGGGAATTTAAAATCATCCATATCTTGCTGGATATTGCGTTTGGGCTAGCCGAAAAATTGTAATAACTTAGCCAACCCAGAAGTTTTTTAGCCAAAAGTGGCTGGTTCCGGGAAGATTTAGGAATCAAACCTATACAATAATCAAAATAATTATGAGCAAAATTAAAGTAGGAATTAACGGATTCGGAAGAATCGGTCGTCTTGCCTTTAGAGTGGCACAAGAAAGAGATGATATTCAAGTTGTGGGGATCAACGATTTGATCGACGTGGACTACATGGCTTACATGTTGAAGTACGATTCCACTCATGGCAGATTTAAAGGTACTGTGGAAGTAAAAGATGGTCAATTGATCGTAAATGGAAACGCTATCCGTGTGACCTCCGAAAAGAGTCCTGCTAACCTTAAATGGGGTGAAATCGGTGCAGATTATGTAATTGAGTCTACAGGTATATTCTTGACAAAAGAGACCGCTCAGGGCCACATCGACGCAGGAGCTAAAAAGGTGATTATGTCAGCCCCTTCAAAAGATGACACCCCAATGTTTGTAATGGGTGTTAATGAAGATAGCTACACAGATGATATGGTGTTTGTATCCAATGCATCTTGTACTACTAACTGTCTTGCTCCAATTGCCAAAGTATTGAATGATAACTGGGGAATTGAAGAAGGATTAATGACAACTGTGCACGCTACTACTGCTACTCAAAAAACGGTAGATGGTCCATCCGCTAAGGATTGGAGAGGTGGAAGAGGAGCTGGTCAAAACATCATCCCATCTTCTACAGGAGCTGCTAAAGCTGTTGGTAAAGTAATTCCTGAATTGAATGGTAAGTTGACAGGAATGGCATTTAGAGTTCCTACTCCGGATGTATCTGTAGTTGACTTGACTGTACGATTGAAGAAGCCTGCCAAGTATGCGGAAATTTGTGCTAAAATGAAAGAGGTTTCCGAAACTACCATGAAAGGTGTCTTAGGTTATACTGAGGATGCAGTAGTTTCTAATGACTTCATTGGAGATCCAAGAACTTCCATTTTTGATGCTGAGGCTGGAATTCAGCTTTCAGATACTTTTGTTAAAGTGGTTTCTTGGTACGATAATGAGTGGGGCTACTCAAATAAGGTAGTTGACCTACTGACGTTCATTGCAAAGAAATAAACCTCAAGGCCCCGAAAAATTCGGGGCTTTTTTTTGATGAAGCCGAAATAACTAAATCCCCGTATATATGGTTACCATCTAAAATTCAAAAAGATGTACCTTCGATTATTTCCACTTAAACTAGTAGCTTTCCCAGAGGAGAAATTGAATCTCCATATTTTTGAGCCTAGATATAGGCAGCTATTGAATGATGTGGAAAAGGAAGAAATCACTTTCGGCGTTTGTTCCTTCTTCGATAAATTGACCGGGTTTGGCACTGAGGTGAAGCTGGAGCGAATATATCAGCGCTATGAAAATGGAAGGTTGGATATTATGACCAAAGGCCTGAGGGCTTTTAAAATCCTGAATTTTGACAATCCCATGAAGGGTAAGCTCTATGCTGGAGGAGAGGTTGAGTTTTTGCCCAATAATCCGGTGGTGACAGATGCTCTGAATTTTGAGTTTCTCTTTTATCTTAAGGAGATTTTATACCTCTTGAACTACCCTCATGAAATCAATGAAAAAGAAGTTACATCCTTTACTTATGCCCATAAAGTCGGCTTAAAGTTGGAAGAAGAATTGGAATTACTTCAGTTGACAAGTGAAGAAGATAGGATGCGTTATATGATCAGTCATTTTAAAAGAATGATACCGGTTATCAAGGCAGTAGAACAAGCGAGGGAAAAAATCAAACAAAATGGTCACTTCAAGCATCTGGATCCATTGAATTTTTAGGTAGATATTTGAGTGTGATTTTGGGAGAATCAGTATTTAAAGAGGCTATCTCAGAATTAGCTCTAGTGTCAGCCTGAGCGCCTGCCTGACGTCAGGCAGGGAGCCGAAGGCCATTTCTATCGATGTGGCCTACATTTCGCCTTCGCTCAATGTGACAAATTGCACTTTTGAGACAGCCTCTTTTTCGAATCATATAGAGCCATCTATCCAAGTTGAATTACTCCTTTCGCCCAGGAAAAACTTCTCGACCTACCAAGCTTTGTGGAGTGGTTTATAAAACAAAAAAAGCAGACCATTTCTAGCCTGCTTTTGTGATCCCTCTGGGGCTTCCTGATTTCGCTCTGCTCATCGGGATAAACTTCTCGCCCTACCAAGCTTTGTGGAGTGGTTTATAAAACAAAAAAGCAGACCATTTCTAGCCTGCTTTTGTGATCCCGTTGGGGCTTCCCGATTTCGCTCTGCTCATCGGGATAAACTTCTCGCCATCCAAGCTTTGTGGAATGATTTATAAAACAAAAAAGCAGACTATTTCTAGCCTGCTTTTGTGATCCCGCTGGGGCTCGAACCCAGGACCCTAACATTAAAAGTGTTATGCTCTACCAGCTGAGCTACGGAATCAAAGAAAAAGCGGAACGTAATTCCGCTTGCGATAAAGTGATCCTGTCAGGACTCGAACCTGAAACCTACTGCTTAGAAGGCAGTTGCTCTATCCAGTTGAGCTACAGGACCTGGATAAATAAGTCGGGGTGGCAGGATTCGAACCTACGACCTCCACATCCCAAATGTGGCGCGATACCGGGCTACGCTACACCCCGAAGACTTTGATAACTCTATCCTTTCAAATTGAAGTTGCGAAATTAGAATTATTTCGCTTCTCCACAAACTCTCAAGTAAATCCTTGAAAAACTTTCTTTTTAACTTCTTGCAAGTTAATTTTTTGTGATCCCGCTGGGGCTTCCCGATATCACTCCGTTCATCGGGATAAACTTCTCGCCCTGTAGGAGAATCAATTTACTGTGATCCCGCTGGGGCTTTCCGATTTCGCTTCGCTCATCAGAATAAACTTCTCGCCCTACATGAGAATCAATTTTTTGTGATCCCGCTGGGGCTCGAACCCAGGACCCTAACATTAAAAGTGTTATGCTCTACCAGCTGAGCTACGGAATCATTAGTGAGATTTGACGTTTTTTAACGCTTTTTTCTCTGTTTTTATCTTTTCAAATCGACTACCTAACCTTGCTTTTTGTTAGATCATTGCCGTAATTGGACTGCAAATTTATGACTCTGATTTATAAATGCCAAACTCAAAATCAATCTTTCTCGCAAAACTTTTATTATTTTTCACAATACTCTTGCAAAGTATTCATTGTCAGGCTAATGTAAATGACCTTCAAAAAGCAGATTCTTTGTTTGAGCTTCGAAGTTACAAGGAAGCCATGGAAATTTATGTTCCAAACTATCAATCCGGGCTTTATTCTCCTTCAATGCTTCTGAAAATGGCCTTCATTGCAGAAGGTATGGGAGATAAAGAGCAGGCTACACTTTACTTGAGCAAGTATTACGATCAAAGCCCAAATTCACAGACTATTTCTAAAATCAAGAGTCTGACCGGTCAAACTACTTTATATGGTTATGAAGTAAGTGATGGGGGGCGTTTCCTCTTATTTCTGGTGGATTACAAGGAGATCATTGTGGGGCTTCTTTCCTTATTCTTGGTTTTCTCTATGATTACTACCTGGTGGACCGGACGAAAAGAAGAAAAATCTACTTCTTATTGGCCTACAGTTTTGTTGATTTGCTCCATATTCCTTGTAAATAATTTCTTGAAAGGCCCTTCAACTGGCTTAATTACCCATAGCCCTACATTCATCGTGTCTAAGCCTACTGCTGGTGGAGAATTAGTGGATCAAGTTGAACCCGGTCACCGGATTAAAATCAAGTCCAGTAAGGATATCTGGTATGAAATTGAGTGGAAAGACAAAATAGCTTACATCAAAAAAGAACATACGACCAGGTTATAAAAATAAAGGCCTCTAAATCAATTAGAGGCCTTATTTCTTAGAGCTTTTTCAACATGATATTTCGATAATGAACCACATCACCGTGATCCTGAAGAGCTATTCTGCCTTTTTTGTACTTGCCGAAGCCAGGCATGTCTTTAAACTTGCTGTCTGCAATCAAGGCTTCCCATTCAGGAGTCCACATAGTTGTTTCTACCACATTCACTCCATTTAGAACCAAAGTAAGATTTCCGTTATCAGCAATAATTTCAGCTTGATTCCATTCTCCAGCTGGTTTTACCGTTTCCTCCTTACTCACTATTAAGTCATAAAGGTCGCCTGCTCTATGGCTGATGATCTTAGCGTCAGGATGGCCTTCATTATCCAAAACCTGCATCTCAGGGCCTGTCTGCCAGCAGTAGTCGTATTCTGGAGATTCATGCACGAAGAAAATGACCCCGCTATTTCCATTTGGAGCAATCTTCCATTCGTATTTCAGGTGAAAATTCTCAAATTCTTCGTCAGTAACGATATCTCCCCCGTCTCCTGTTTGCCATCCGTCTTTATTAGCAGCGTCCAAATAAAGAGTTCCATCTGCTACTTTCCAGGCTTTTCCTACTTCACCACCACCATACTTATGCCAGCCACTGAAGGTTTGTCCGTCAAATAGACTGATCCACTCTTCAGCAGGTGCTTCAGCTACAACTTCTGTATTTTCGGTTTCTTCTGTTTTTTGACCAGAACAGCCGATCATTAGACCGGCTGCCAAAGTCATTATCCAATAACTTTTCTTCATTTTCTTATTTTTTCAAAAGCAAAACATATCTCACCATATCCTTGGCATCTTCCTCACTCAATCCTGGATGCGCTGGCATTGGTACCTCTCCCCAATTTCCAACACCACCATTGATGACTTTCTGAGCAAGCATAGCTACATTTTCTTCGGTGCTTTCATATTTTGCCGCTACATCTGCGTAAGATGGCCCTACAATTTTTCTTTCCACCATGTGGCAAGACTGACAGTCGGAAGCCTTAATTTTCTCCAAGCCTTTGATGTATATAGGATCATCTTGGTATTTTTCTTCTAAACTGATCTCTTTCGCTGGCTCTGGTGCAGCAGCTGTTTCGGTGGCTGCGCTCTCAGAGGATTTTTCTCCCCCTCCACAAGCAAAGGCTAATCCTGCCAATGCCAACATTCCAAGGCTTAATGGTTTTGTAATTTTCATGTTAAATTGATTAAATATGGTTTTCTAAATTCCTAAAATCTTTTTGTTGAAGGATTCATCTGCTCCAGTGCCGGCAAAATCATCAAAAGCCTTCTCTGTAACTCGAATAATATGAGCATCAATAAATGGAGCGCCTTCAGCTGCACCTTGCTCAGGATGCTTGATTGCACATTCCCATTCTAATACTGCCCATCCATCAAAATCGTATTGCGAAAGTTTGCTAAAAATTCCGCCAAAATCAACCTGTCCATCACCTAAAGATCTGAATCTTCCAGCTCTTTCTACCCATCCTTGGAAACCTCCATAGACACCTTGTTTTCCGGTAGGGTTAAATTCGGCATCTTTTACGTGAAACATTTTGATTCTATCATGATAGAAATCAATAAACTGCAAATAGTCCAAGCACTGTAATACAAAATGGCTTGGATCATAAAGGATATTTGCTCTCTTGTGGTTATTGACTTTTTCCAAAAACATTTCAAAAGTAATTCCATCATGCAAATCCTCTCCTGGGTGCAATTCATAACAGACATCCACCCCATATTTGTCAAATTCATCCAGGATAGGAGTCCATCTTTTTGCAAGTTCCGTGAATCCAGTGTCTACTAGTCCCGCTGGTCTTTGGGGCCAAGGGTAAACAGTGTGCCACATCAATGCGCCAGAGAAGGTGGCATGCGCAGTCAATCCAAGGTTGTGAGAGGCCTTAGCAGCATATTTTAACTGCTGGGTAGCCCATTCAGTTTTTCCTTTAAGATCTCCTTTGAGATTGGCAGGAGCAAAGCCATCGAATAATTCATTGTAAGCTGGATGAACAGCTACAAGCTGTCCTTGAAGATGGGTAGAAAGCTCGGTGATTACCAAGCCGGCTTCTTCTACGGTACCGGCAACTTCATCTGCATAAGTTTTACTTTCAGCTGCCTTTTGAAGGTCTATCATTCGAGCGTCCCATGATGGAATCTGAACACCTTTATATCCCAGATCTGCCATGTAATGACAGATGTTTTTCAGGTTATTAAAAGGAGCTTTGTCATCAGCAAACTGTGCAAGAAAAATTGCAGGTCCTTTGATCGTTTTCATTTTTATAAAGGTTTTTTAGGTTATGAGTTTACTTTTCTACTATAAATGGAGTCCATTTGGTTTCTGATTGGGTGCTTGCCAATACATGGTCAATGAATGCCATTCCTCGGATTCCATCTTCAATTCCTGGATAATCTTCCCATTCTGCTTTAGGAGTTTGTCCTGCTCTTTCAGCGTAGATACATCTTGCGAAATTCCTGTACAAATTTGCAAATGCTTCTACATAGCCTTCAGGGTGTCCTGCGGGAGTTCTGGTGTTTTCCTGAGCCAATGAACCCAAATACCCAGTTCCTGCTCGGAAAATCTGAGCTGGTTGATTAGGGTATCTAACAATCAGGCTGTTATTATCCTCTTGCTGCCACTCTATTCCTCCCTTGTCTCCAAATACACGGATTTTAAGATTATTTTCTAAACCAGTATCTGTTTGTGAGGCCATCAAGACTCCTGAGGCTCCATTATCAAAACGCATGAGTACCACGCCGTCATCATCAATAGGTCTTCCTTTTACTTTGATATACAGATCTGCACATAGCTTTTCCATTTTCAAGCCTGAAACATACTCTGCTAAGTGGAAAGCATGGGTTCCAATATCTCCCATGCAGCCTGCCAAACCATTTCTTTTAGGGTCTGTTCTCCATTCTGCCTGCTTGTTATCTTCAGTTTCCAGTAGTTTGTAGAGCCATCCCTGAGGATATTCCACATATACTTTCCAGACTTTGCCGATTTTACCCTCTTCGATCATTTGCTTTGCCTGCTTAATCATAGGATATCCCGAATAGGTATGCGTTAAGAGGAATCTTTTGCTGCTGGATTTTACCACATGATATAACTCTTTTGCTTCTTGGTAATTCAGCGTGAGAGGTTTGTCCAATACAACATGAAAGCCTGCTTTAATGGCTTTCACGCATGGGTCAAAGTGTACATTATTAGGGGTAACGATGACGATCACATCGATTCTTTTCTCTTCAGGAAGCTGTAATTCCTTTTCGATCATTTCATCATAGCTTCCATAAACTCTGCTAGGATCTAGCATCAGTTCTTCACCTCTTTGCTGGGATTTCTCCGGATTGGAAGAAAAAGCTCCGGCGGCTAATTCAAAAAGACCATCCATCAGAGCGCCATTTAGGTGGATTGCTCCAATGAAAGAGCCGGGTCCGCCTCCGATTAAACCGATCTTGAGTTTCTTGTTAGTTGACATAGGTCAGGTGTAGGTTTTCAGGTTATTTTTCTTGAAATAATTGATTCTAGTGCAAAAAATCCTCACATCTTAGACCGAATTAGAGGATTAATTGATCAGTAGTTGCATCAAGTTATGAGTGGCTTTGCCAAAACTTTTAATCGCCTTATTTCACAAAGTCAAAGGACTTGCTTAAAATACGGTAAAAAGCCCAAATTCTAAACAATCCTCCCAATTTCCATCTAAATCCCCCAGTATATGGCAGCTTTGATTAAAGTTCGATTGTCCTTGATGATGTTTCTCGAGTTTTTTGTCTGGGGGTCTTGGTATGTTACAATGGGGACATTTTTAGGAGCGAATCTAGGTGCTAGAGACCAGGAGATTTCTTTGGCATTTTCCACTCAATCCTTTGGGGCCATCATTGCCCCTTTTGTAGTGGGGTTAATAGCTGACAGGTATTTCCATGCGCAGAGAATTTTGGGCGTTATTCATTTGATAGGTGCTGTCCTGATGTATTTCCTATACCAAAGCCAAGATTTTAGCGAGTTTTTTCCAATTCTATTAGCCTACATGATTTTATTCATGCCTACTCTGGCTTTGGTCAATTCCATTTCATTCAACCAAATGCTGAATCCGGCTAAAGAATTTTCCGTGATCCGCGTTTGGGGGACTATTGGATGGATAGCTGCAGGCATTTTAATTTCTGCTTTCGCCTGGGATAGTCAGGCCGGATTGGTTGATGGTTTACTGAAAAATACCTGGTTGATGGCGGCAATAGTTTCGCTGATTTTGGGGATTTTCAGTTTTACACTCCCTCATACTCCTCCTAAAGCAAAAACAGAGGGGGATTTCAAACTTTCAGAAGTTTTGGGATTGGATGCATTATCCTTACTGAAGGATAGAAATTTTGCCATATTTTTTCTTTCCTCCATCTTAATTTGTATCCCATTGGCATTTTATTATCAAAATGCCAGCCCTTTTCTAACAGAAATAGGAGTAGAAAACTCAACAGGAAAAATGACAATAGGTCAGATTTCCGAGGTCTTATTCATGCTAGCCCTTCCCATTTTCTTCTCTAGATTCGGAATTAAAAAGACATTAATTGTAGCTATGTTAGCCTGGGCATTGAGGTATGTTTTCTTTGCTTTTGGAAATGCGGATGAGGGCGTTTGGATGCTTTTGGTGGGAATAGCTCTTCATGGTGTTTGTTATGACTTCTTTTTTGTCAGTGGACAGATTTACACCGATGCTCATGCAGGGGAAAAATTCAAATCTTCTGCTCAGGGATTGATTACTTTAGCTACTTATGGAGTTGGGATGCTTATTGGCTTTTGGGCGGCAGGCATCATATCCGATTTTTACCTTTTATCAGAAGGAAATCATGATTGGAAGTCTATTTGGTTAATTCCTTCTGGTATTTCAGTTCTGGTTTTACTATTTTTCATGTTCCTTTTTAAGGATGAAAAAATTAAACCTCAAAATAACCTCTAATGTCCAAACCTATTAATCCCGGAAGAAGGGAAAGCTTTAAGAAAGTTTTGTTGGGAGGTGCTGCATTGGGCACTCTCAGTTCCTTCGAATTTAATGAAAAGAAAAATCTCCCTCTGAAAGGAAATATCAACCATGGAGTTTGTCTTTGGTCTATGAGGCCGTTGACTCTGGAGGAGCTTTGTGTTGGAGCAAAAAGCTTAGGCATTAAAGGAATAGATATCATTGGACCATCTACTTGGGATACCCTTAAAAAATACGACTTGGAATGCTCCATGTGTAATGGGGCAGAGATAAGCATTGCTGATGGCTGGAACGATCCGAAGTTTCATGATCAATTGGTGAAAAATTATCTAGAGATCATTCCTATAGTAGCTAAGTATGGGTTCAAAAACCTAATAGCCTTTTCTGGAAATAGAAGAGGTATGGATGATGAGACAGGGTTGGAAAATTGTGTCACTGGCCTAAAAAAGGTTTTGGCAGAAGCCGAAAAGCATGGGGTAATCATTCAGATGGAATTATTGAATAGCAAAGTGGACCATAAAGATTATATGTGTGATAAATCCCCCTGGGGAGTTGAGCTTTGCAAAAGGTTGGATAGCGAGAACTTTAAATTGCTGTATGATATCTATCATATGCAAATAGATGAAGGAGATGTTATAAGGACCATTCGCAACAACCACCAATACTTTGGTCATTATCATACAGCCGGAAATCCAGGAAGGAATGAGTTGGATGAAAATCAGGAGATTTATTATCCGGCAATTATGAAGGCTATCGTGGAAACAGGCTACAAAGGCTTTGTTTCACATGAATTTATCCCAAAATCAGAAGATAAACTTGCTGCGCTTGGCCAGGCGGTGCAGGTCTGTGATGTATAAAATTAATAAACCAAAAAACCATATTTATGGCAAATCAATCGTATGATGCAATCGTAGTTGGGTCAGGGATTAGTGGCGGATGGGCTGCTAAAGAGCTGACGGAGAAGGGGCTGAAAGTATTGCTCCTGGAGAGGGGACCTAACGTAGAGCACGTAAAGGACTATAAGACTGCCACACTTCCCCCTTGGGAAGTTCCACATAGAGGACGTAGAACCCAAGAAATGTTGGAGAATCATCCCAATCTTAGAAGGGATTATGTTTTAAATGAATTAAATCTAGACTGGTGGGCTCACGAAAGTGACTCTCCCTATGTAGAAGAAAAGCCTTTTACTTGGTTCAGAGGATATCAAGTAGGTGGGCGTTCTTTATTGTGGGGTAGACAGTCTTATAGATTGGCAGATGTAGATTTTGAGGCAAATGCCAAAGAAGGAATCGCCGTGGATTGGCCAATCAGATATAAGGATTTAGCTCCATGGTATTCTTATGTAGAAAAATTCGCAGGTATTTCCGGCAATAAGGATGGGTTGGATATTCTACCTGATGGTGAGTTTATGCCTCCTATGCCAATGAACTGTGTCGAAAAGGATGCAGCAGAAAGAATCAAGGCTCACTACAAGGGAGCTAGACATTGGATCATGGGCCGTCCGGCGAATATCACTCAGCCATTACCGGGAAGAGTAGGCTGTCAATATAGAAATAAGTGCTCTTTAGGATGTCCTTTTGGAGGATATTTCAGTACTCAGGCCTCTACTTTGCCAGCAGCAGTAGCTACCGGTAATTTGACTCTAAGACCATGGTCTATTGTCAGAAGATTGATTTATGATAAAGATACACAGAAGGCCACTGGAGTAGAAGTGCTAGATGCTGAAACAAATCAAACAGTGGAGTATGATGCAAAAATCATCTTCCTATGTGCTTCAGCTTTTAACTCAACGGCAATTTTGATGAGAACTGCCACCGATATTTGGCCTGGCGGATTAGGTTCCAGTTCAGGAGAACTAGGCCACAATGTAATGGATCATCATTTCCGTTTGGGTGCCAGAGGTACGATCGATGGATATGAGGACAAATATTATTTTGGTCGAAGACCTACTGGGCTTTATATCCCAAGATTTAGAAACCTAAATGGAGAAAAAAGAGATTACCTGAGAGGTTTCGGATACCAAGGAGGTGCAAGTAGAAGTGGATGGAATAGAGATGTAGCTGAATTAAACTTCGGGGCACCAATGAAAGAAGCTTTAACAGAACCAGGACCGTGGAGTATTGGGTTCACCGCTTTCGGAGAAATCCTTCCTTATCATGATAATCATATTCGATTGAGTGATTCTGTAAAAGATAAATGGGGCATGGAGGCATTGGTGATGAATGCCGAGATCAAAGAGAATGAGAAAAACATGCGAAAAGATATGATGGCGGATGCGGCTGAAATGTTGGAAGTAGCAGGTTTTAAAGATGTTCAAACCTATGATTCAGGCTATACTTTTGGACAAGGTATCCACGAAATGGGAACAGCAAGGATGGGTAGAGATCCAAAATCTTCTGTTTTGAATGGGAACAACCAAGTGTGGGATGCGAAAAATGTATTCGTAACTGATGGTGCTGCGATGACTTCTGCTGCTGCACAAAACCCTTCACTTACTTATATGGCTATGACAGCTAGAGCTGCTGCTTTTGCAGTGGAAGAGTTGAAAAAGCGTAATCTCTAATTCTAAAAGACAAAGACATGACTATGAATAGAAGAGACGCATTGAAGAGCGTCGTATTGATGATGGGAGGGACTATGGTTGGTGCAACAGCCATCTTAACTGGATGTTCTCCTGATAAGCAAATTGAAGGCTTGAATTTCGGTCCTGATGACATTGCATTTCTAGATGAATTGGGAGATACAATTATTCCTGAGACAGATACCCCTGGTGCCAAAGCAGTTGGCATTGGTTCCTTTATCGTCATGATGGTTAAGGATACCTATAATGCTGACCAACAAAAAGCCTTTGTGGACGGATTGAATATGATTCGCAAGGAATTTAAATCTGAAAAAGGGACGGATTTTGTAGGCGCTCCGGCAGAGGACAGACTGGCTTACCTTAATGGGCTCTATGAGCAATACAAAACCTCAGAAAATAAAGAGCCTCAAGTGATCAATATGCTTCGGGATTTAACGGTTTTGGGTTACTTCTCATCTGAAATAGGAGCTACTCAGGCATTGAATTATGTAGAAGTGCCTGGAAGATACGATGGCTGCATAGATTACAATAAAGGCGATAAGGCCTACGCAATAGGGTAAAAATAAAAAAGCCTGCTTCAAAGCAGGCTTTTTTTATATCATTCCTTTCGTTTCTTCTGATTTCCGAAAAACCAGAAGAAATAATACCACAATTAAGATGATTAGTAATGCTACTTCAAACTGAGCCCAGATTTGAGAACGATTAATCATTACCTTGGCTTTACTGATTAATTTTTCTCCTTCGACCATTTGAATTTTACTCAGGTTATCCAAATCACGCCTAGCTTGCGAAATTTTTTGATCATAGAGCTTGACTTGATTTCTGTTTACACCGGCACTATCTGTATACAGTAAGTCGTAGCTTTTGATACTTAGATCATTGACAATGATTTTTTTGAAATCTCCCAAAAGCTCAGATTCCTGCTCCGTTAGTTTAGTAGCCTCAAAATCTTCTACTATTTGAAGAATGGCCTTCTCGTTGGATTCTATTTCATCGATCACTTTGGAATAATCATAGTCCAAATTACAATGGTCAATTAACTTTTGTATCTGAAAGAGACCTTCAGAAATCTGAAAGATATATCCCTCCACTAATAAACGGTCATTGTAGACTTCGGTAAATGTGGAACTTATATCTCTAAATGACCTTCTCTCAATTAGATTTTTTGCATATATCAATAATAATAAGACACTTATGATGAGAAGGGCTCTCATTTTCCGTCTTTTCAGGGAGTAATCTTGCATAGAGATAGTATCACTAACGATTTATATTTGTCAGTTTAGGAAAAGTTCGAGATTTTCCCAAGTAATTGAGCAGTCTTATTCTTGCGTTGGTTTGTATTCATAGACGCGAATGTAGTCGATTTCCATTCTTTGTGGCCAAATGTTTGCATCTACGCCCTCTTTTCCTCCCCAATTTCCTCCAACAGCAATGTTCAAAATAATATGGAAAGGCTGAGAAAATGGCCACTCTTCAGGCCCACCTCCGGTGTTTTCAAAGGTGAAGTAAAGCTGATCATCAATAAAGAAGTCTATCTTTTCTTCACCCCAATCAATTGCATAGGTATGGAATTCAGAATTGAAGGTGTCAACTTGCCTTTGAGCTCCCTTCTGAGTGCCTTTGACATGATTGAAGGATTCGGTATGAACTGTCCCATGAACAACTCCCGGATCATATCCTACATGTTCCATGATATCTATTTCTCCGTTTTTTGGCCAGCCTCCGTAGCGGTTTTCATCTGCGAGCATCCAAATTGCCGGCCATGTGCCTTTCCCTTCTGGTAATTTGGCCCTTACTTCAATATATCCATATTGCCAGCTAGCCTTTTTCTTACTCACTAATCGGGCAGAGGTATAACCTTTGGGATAATCTGAATCTTTATGTGCCTCAATGATCAATTTTCCATTTTCAACTCTGGCGTTTTTTAATTCCTCCTTGGTGTAAAATTGCAATTCTCTGTTCCCCCACCCATGGTCTCCTACATCATAAGACCAGCTGCTGTCAGCAGGAAATCCTTCATAATTAAATTCTTCATTCCAAAGTAATTTTTGGCTAAAACCTTGAGTGGACATTAGGAAAAATAGGTTTAATGTGATAAGTCGATTTATTACGTGATTCTTCATTTACTATTTAGGTATGAAACTATTTTACATATTTTCCGTCATATAATATGTAATCTTTTTATAACGAAAACCATTTATTTTATGTCATTGCAACTTAAAGGAAACTGGAATCAAATTAAAGGTCAATTAAAGCAGAAATATGCTCAACTTACTGACGACGACTTAAAATTCACAGAAGGTCAGGAAGATGAAATTTTAGGGCTATTGCAAGAGAAGACCGGTGAAAAAATCGAGAATTTAAGACAAATGATTTTTGAGGAAGACTCTCAAAATAGTTGATCAAAGATAACCAATTTGGTGGAGGTCAGTTGTATATTCAGCTGACCTTTTTTTATCTGGTAGTTTCAAGCTTGATTATTCAATTGTAACTTGCCCTCATAAACCCAAATAGTCATGGCATATTATCACAGATTAGGATCCATTCCGCCAAAAAGACACACTCAATTCAGACAGCCGGATGGAAGTTTGTATAAGGAAGAGCTAGTCAGTTCTAAAGGTTTTTCAGGAATCTATTCAAATTTATATCACATTTACAATCCAAATGAGGTGAAATCCATAGGTCAACCCAAGCCCTTTAAATGGCAGGTTGCTGACCAACATGGTTTAAACCAAACACATCTAAAAACTTCTGGAGTTGAATTTACAGGTGAAGATTACCTGGATGCCAGGAGGATGCTGATGATGAATAATGATGTGATGATGGGAATATGCTCTCCCAAAAAGCGTAAGATGGATTATTATTTCAAAAACGCTGACGGAGATGAGCTATTATATATCCATGATGGTGAAGGAATAATGTATTCTCAATTCGGGAAACTTGAATTGAGAAAAGGTGATTACATCGTGATTCCTCGAACAACCATTTACAGGCTTGAATTTAAAGAGGAAGGTCCATTGCGTCTTTTGGTGATCGAATCACACGGTCCAATTGAGACAGTTAAACGCTACAGAAATGAAGTAGGACAATTGTTGGAACATTCGCCTTACTGCGAAAGAGATATACGCCCACCCCATGAGCTTCATATCGAAAAGGATAAGGGAGATTACCTTGTTCAAATCAAAAAGCAGGGAATGCTTCATCAATATTCCTATAATCACAGTCCTTTGGATATCGTAGGTTGGGATGGGTATCTCTATCCTTATGCATTGTCTATTTATGATTTCGAACCTATAACAGGAAGAATACATCAGCCACCACCCGTACATCAGACGTTTCAAGCTTGGGGTTTTGTGATTTGTTCCTTCGTGCCGAGATTGTTTGATTACCATCCATTAGCAATTCCGGCACCATATAATCATTCAAATATCGATTCTGATGAGGTCTTATATTATGCCGAAGGAGAGTTTATGAGTAGAAAAGGCATTGACAGAGGTTCATTTACAATTCACATGGGAGGTTTGCCGCATGGACCTCATCCGGGAACAGTTGAAAAATCAATTGGCGCTAAATCCACAGAAGAATATGCAGTAATGTTAGATACATTTAAACCGCTGCAAATAACCACGGATGCATTGGAGTTTGTAGATAAAAACTATCCGATGAGTTGGTCGGAATAAAAATTTAAAGGCTGGTTAATAGATCAGCCTTTTTTTATAAGCCCAAAAATTTCAATTCCTCTTTCAAAGAAATTTCCTTGTGCTTAATGTCTTGCCTTTCGATCAGACTTTTTTCCACGGAAAGGCGATTCAAACTAACAGAGTGCGCATGGTAATCACTCTCCCATTCTAAAGTATCTGGATCGAATCCTTCTTGTCTTAATCGCTGTGAAATCAATTCTTGAATCTGTTCTGCTAGTTGATTGACAGAAAGGTTTTCTGGCAGCTTGATTAACATGTGAAAATGATCTACGAGAACACAAAAAGTGCCATGCTGATCTGGGATAGACGCGATGAAATCCCCAAGCCCTTGTTTTATTATATCCACTTTCAGTGAATCTATTGAGGGTTTGTGGCCTTTGGTACTAAAAACCAAATGCGTCCATATTTCGGAGTGTGAGTGGCGCATATTTATAAATGAAAGAATTGAATTTAAGGATTAAAGAATTTTTTAAAAAGTTTTTCAGATTTTGTTTTCATTAATTACCAATAAAAAATCCCAGAATTGTACTATTCTGGGATTTTGTTTAGGCTTTGGTTTTTCTAGTCAAACAATTCATGGATCGGCTGTCCGGTTGCTCCATTTGGAAGTCGGATATTCAATAGCATCGAAAGGGTAGGAGCTATGTCGGTGACTGTAGCATATCGAGTGCTTTCTCCGGATTTTACTCCCCATCCAAAAAATACGATAGGAACGTGAGTGTCATAGGTGAATCCAGTTCCGTGTGAAGTACCTCTTGCTCCACCAGTCAACCAAGATGGTTCCAAAATAATTAATAGGTCCCCAGAAGCTTTATGATTATAACCCATCTGCAATAAATGGGGCCTATGCTGGGTAAAAGCTGTACTTCTCATTGCTGAGGCAGTATAAACCTCTTTTATCCCATTGTACCTTAAGAGGAAGTTTGCTAGCTGTTCCTGAATATCGTCCAGCTCCAGCTCTTTTTCTTGGATCAACTCATGGTTCAGAAAAATCTGATCGTTCGATCCGTTTAAGATCCAATTACCTTCTCCATACTTCACGGTCATATATCCTCTTGCCTGACCTAAAATATACCCGAAATTCAAATTTCCCGCTGGTACTCTTTCACTTTCCATGTAGGTAGCAATGTCTGCCACGCCATGATCTGCAGAAAGAAATACCAAGTAATTTCCTTTACCATAAGTTTTGTCGAGGTAGTTTAAAAACTGTTCAATTTCCAGATCAAGTCGCAGATAATTATCTTCCAACTCTTTTGAAGTAGGTCCAAATCTGTGCCCTATATAATCGGGAGATGAGAAACTAACCGCCAAAAAATCGGTCTCTTTTCCCATTCCTAATTTTTCACCTTCTATAGCAGCATATGCAAACTCCAAAGTCAAAGTATTCCCAAATGGAGTGGCGGCAATCAAACCATAGTTCCCGTTGTTTTCTCTCAATTCAGGAAGATTATAGGGGAAAGTTGGAGTCTCTTTCCCGATAAAGGGTGCCTCAAATTCATTATTATCATCAATGCTATTGATATATGAATCTGCAGAATATAGGGGTTGCCAAGTTTGGTTTAGTAAGGAATCAGGGCGTTTTAAAGCGTTAAAATTACTTACCCATGTCGGAAGTTCTGACTTGTAATAAGTAGAAGTCATAAACTCTCCATTATCGCTGTCAAACCAATAGGCATCTCCAAGATGACCTGCAGGTAAACTTGCCCCACGATCTTTGATGGCGATTCCAACAACCTTTGAGCGCTTATTTGTGGCAAACCTCAATTCATCGGTTATAGTTGTTGTAAGCAGATTTCTCGGACTGATTTGACCACTCATGACTGTTCCTCCCACATTACTCACAGTAGAGTCCTCTGCACAATAGATCATTTTATTCTGCCTTCTTACATACCAATTATTCCCTATGATTCCATGGGTAGCTGGTGTAGTTCCGGTATAAACTGAAGCATGTCCAGGCCCAGTGTAGGTAGGGATGTAATTATAATGCCCATTTTTCATCATATAACCCTCGGAGGCTAACCTTTTAAATCCTCCATCTGAATAGCGGTCGGCAAACTTGTAGAAGTATTCTTGCCGCATTTGATCGACAATGATTCCAACCACGATTTTGGGTTTTTCTGCCTGCTGCTGAGCAAATAATGCCAGAGAAAAAAGCATGGAAAATAGTAGGGCAAAACTTATTTTTTTCATTTTAATAATCTTTAAGCTACCAAAGATAAGCATATGAGGCTTTTAAAGGATTAAGACTTTGTTAAATGGCTAAAAGAATAGACATTGTAACCAAAGAATAAATTCCCTTTATATGAAAAAACTCACGTTCCTTTTTCTCTTTTTGAGTGTTTCTTGGTGCTCTTTTTCCCAATCGTATTTTCAGGATGGTCTTTCAGCTGAATGGCATAGATCCAGAAGAGATGCTCTTAAAGAATTAATGCCGGTTAATTCTGCAGCTGTGATTTTTAATAACCCTGTGAAAAACCGTTCCAATGATGTTGATTTCATCTATCATCCTAATACAGATTTTTACTATCTGACTGGATTGAGAGAACCTAACTCTGCTTTGGTTATTTTCTCAGAACCTAGAGAAATCAATGGAAAAAAAGTGGATGAGGTAATCTTTGTTCAGCCTAGAGATCCAAGGGCAGAAATGTGGAATGGGAAACGATTAGGAGTTGAAGGAGTCAGAGAAAAGCTTGGCTTTCAGGAAGTATTTCTTTTTGAGGAATTTGTTAAGTCTCCATACATAAATTTCGCTTCAATAGATAAAGTCCTTTCTTTCAATTTAAACGAAGATATTGAAGGAGGAAGTAGTAATGCGCCATTGAAGAGGATGATTAATTCCTTTAAAAAAGCAGCTTCCTATCCCGAGGAAGCTTCAGAGGCTAAATTGCAGCTTTATGAATTAATCAGAGCCACAGATATTGAAAATTCGGCCAATGTAGCGCAAGTAATAGGAAGATATAGACAGCGTTTTCCTGAAGTAGCCGATGACCAAGTAATTAAAGACTTTTTGGCAGCGGATACTCCGGAAAAGAGGATGGCTGTGAAACAAAAAGTGCCTAACTCTAAGACAGATATTTTTGCTCTAGCTCAGATGATGGATGTGTTGAGAGAAGTTAAAACTGAAGAGGAATTGGTTCTATTGAAAAAGGCTGTCAAAATATCTGCAATAGGTCAAATTGAGGTAATGAAGGCAACTAAGGTGGGCATGTCTGAGCGGGAAATTCAAGGAATCCATGAATTTATATACAAAAGGTATGGAGCTGAAAATGTAGGATATCCATCCATAGTGGGAGGAGGAAATAATGGCTGTATTCTACATTATATAGATAATGATATGAAGCATGTCAATGAGCGTTTATTGCTGATGGATTTGGGTGCTGAATGGAGGGGTTATACTGCAGATGTAACCAGAACCATACCGGTTAGTGGAAAATTTAACGAAGAAGAAAAGGCTATTTATGAATTGGTTCTAAAGGCTCAGGATGCCGGAATTGCGTTATGTAAGCCAGGCGTAGAATTCGGTCAAATCGGTCAAGTAACTCGCCAAATTATCGATGAGGGGTTAGCAGCCTTAGGAATTATCAAGCCTGGACAGAGACATAATTATTTCCCCCACGGCACTAGTCACCACTTGGGCTTAGATGTACACGACCGAGGAGGTTATGGTGCATTAAAAGAAGGTGTGGTACTTACTGTAGAGCCTGGGATATATATTCCTGAAGGAAGTGACTGTGATCCAAAATGGTGGGGAATTGCAGTAAGAATTGAAGATGATATTTTGGTGACCTCCGGTGATCCTATCAATTTGTCCTCTGATGCTCCAAGAACTATTGCTGCTATTGAGGAAATGATGCGGATTCCGAGCGTCTTGGAAAACTGGGTGCTCCCGGAAATTGAATAATAACTCCCGCAAAGAATAGAAGAATGCAAAGTTATTGAGAGTATAATTATTTAAGTGATTATAAGTAGATATGGAATCAGTTTTAATTGATTCCATATTTTTTTACTAGTTATCTTAGTGAAAAAGAAAGAAATTAATTTTTTGAAACCTAATTTTTTAAGATGACAGAAAATCAAATCTCAAAAATAATTTTAGACTCGGCCTTCGAAGTTTATTTTAAGTTAGGTCCTGGATTACTCGAATCCATTTATGAAAGAATCCTTGCAAAGGAGCTAAGAGAAAAAGGTTTAGAAATTCAAACTCAGGTTCCAGTTCCGGTTTTTTGGAAAGGGGAAGAAATTGGATTAGGCTATCGAGGAGACCTTTTAGTGAATGGAAAGGTGTTGGTTGAACTTAAGTCGGTTGAAAAAATTCTCCCTATTCATCCAAAGCAGTTGAAAACCTACTTAAAGGTATTGGACCTTAGGTTAGGCCTTCTTATAAACTTCAATGAAGTAAAGCTTGTAAATGGAATTGTAAGAGTTGTAAATGGACTTAAAGAATCTTCATAATCCTTCAATTCACCTTTGCCCCTTTTAATCTTTGCGGGAGATTGAATTTAATTACGGCTTTTCAAGTCGCCTCTCTTGATCGACCGAATAAACTGTGCCCAAGCGAATGGATCTAGCAACCTCAACGGTCTAGGCCCATATATATCCTGGTTTTGTTGCATCACACCCTGTTGGAAGTATCGGAAATTTTCATTTCCTGATGCAGGCATGGACTCAGCCCATCTCAATAACATTTCAGGACTCATATTAGCTCTGGAGATGGACATTGGATCCACCACATTCATTGCCAAAACAGCTTTTTTGAATTCATCCTCAGTTGGATAAGGCATTACTTCTACTTCTGCCAATGCAATCTCATCTACCTCCATGGTAAGAATAAGGCTAATCCTATCATTTTCCACATTATCAGGAACTTTGAAAGTCTGTCTTTTTAGGCCGATGAAGCTGAAAACTATGCTATCTCCTTCTAAAACTGGCATCGAGAAGTAACCAAAACGACCACTGCTTGTGCCACGACCTTTTTTGGGTACATATACGTTTACCCCCGGAACAGCATCGGTACTGTCAGCGTTTAGGATGACACCGGATAACTGAATCACCTTTCTTTCACGCTCTTGGGCATGAACAGACGAGAAGGAAAAAAGAAATCCTACAAAAAGTAGCGATAGAAATGGGAGTAAAATTGAATTCTTCACAAATAAATAACTTATTGGACGGCCAAAGGTTGGCTTTTGGATGCGATAATACCCTAATTTCGGGTGATTTTTTATTTTCACCGAGAAATAAGCGTTAAATCTTACTAATGCGACTCAAAAATATCAGTTTAAATTATGGTTTGCGAATCTTCAAGGCTCTCAGTGAAGAACCTCGGGTAAGAATTATTCATCTATTAATGTTGAATAAAGAGCTGACCATCTCAGATTTGGAGCATATTCTTGACTTTACTCAAACCAAAACCAGCCGTCATTTGATTTATTTAAAGAACGCAGGTCTTCTGGGAAGTCGAAGGGTAGACCAATGGATGTTTTATTACATTTTAGAAGAGTACCTTGAAATCATTCAGCAGATTTTTAAGTTTATTCAAAAAGATCCCAACTTAATTCGCGATCAGGAAACATTTGAAATTCTCAAATCTAACCGGGAGCTTGCTATCAATAAAATTCAGAATAACCAATACAGAAAATAGACCCCTTGAAAACTTACCAACATTTATTCTTCGACCTAGACCATACACTTTGGGATTATGATAAAAATGTCACCGAGTCTTTAGCTGAGCTATATGAGCACTACAGTTTGGTGGAATTAGGTATCCCTAGCTTCCAGCATTTTTTTGACTCTTTCCATGCAGTCAATTTTCAGTTGTGGGACTGGTATAATGTGGGGAAAATTGATAAGGTCAATCTCAGAAAGGAGCGCTTTCCTAGAATATTTTCTCATGCAGGAGGCAGGGCGGAGGCCATTCCTCAAGAGTTTGAAGAAGATTTCATGCATCGTACTTCCTCAAAATCCCATGTTTTTCCATATTCTAAAGAAATTTTAACCTATCTGAAGGAAAAATATAGAGTACATGTGATTACGAATGGGTTCAATGAGTCCCAGGCAAAGAAAATGAAATCTTCAGGTCTGGACGTGTTTTTTGAATTAGTAGTGACTTCTGAGACTACCGGACATAAAAAGCCTGATCCAAGAATTTTCCATTATGCATTGGATCAGTTGAAAACCCAAGCAGAGCATTGCCTGATGATTGGAGATAATCCTAACTCTGATATTTTAGGAGCTCAAAATGCCAATATTGATCAAGTTTATTTCAACCCTGAAGGGAAGGCTATAGAATTAAAGCCTACTTATGAAATTAAACATTTGCAGGAGTTAGAATCCCTTTTGTGAGCAAAATCCCTTTCTCTTAGCGGGGGATGACTTATCTTTGAAAATCAGAAATCATATAAACACCAAATAGTATGTTAAAAGGATTTTTCAGCGTACCGACTCCTGTCAATGAGCCGGTAAAATCATATGCTCCGGGAAGCCCAGAGCGAAAAGAGTTACAGGCAGCTTTGAAAGAAGCAAGGTCCAAGCAAGTGGACGTGCCTATGTATATCGGAAGTGAGGAGGTACGTACCGGAAAAACCAGACCCATGTCTCCTCCTCATGATCACCAGCATATTTTAGGACATTTCCATGAAGGAGACGCATCCCACGTCGAGCAGGCTATTAATGCAGCATTGGGAGCCAAAGAAGCTTGGGAAAACTTAGCATGGGAACAAAGAGCTGCTATTTTCTTGAAAGCTGCAGATTTATTGGCTGGACCATATCGTGCAAAAATCAATGCTGCGACGATGTTGGGTCAATCCAAAAATGCCATGCAAGCAGAAATCGACTCGGCTTGTGAATTCATTGACTTTTTGAGGTTCAATGTGAAATACATGACCGAAATTTACGCTCAACAACCGCCTGTGTCCGGAAATGGAGTATGGAATAGAGTAGAGCAGCGGCCGCTTGAAGGTTTCGTTTTTGCCTTGACTCCTTTCAATTTCACGGCAATTGCTGGGAACCTTCCAACATCCGCGGCGATGATGGGCAATACCATCGTATGGAAGCCAGCCTACACGCAGATCTATTCTGCTCAGGTATTAATGGAAGTTTTCAAGGAAGCAGGTGTACCAGATGGAGTGATCAATTTGATTTATGTGGATGGACCTACCGCTGGAGATATCATTTTCAAGCATCCTGATTTCGCCGGAATCCACTTTACTGGTTCTACAGGGGTTTTCCAGCACATTTGGAAAACTATCGGCGAAAACATCCAGCTTTATAAATCCTATCCAAGAATTGTTGGTGAAACAGGTGGAAAAGACTTTGTATTAGCCCATAAATCTGCTGATGCGAAGGCAGTTGCAGTAGGATTGGTGAGAGGTGCTTTTGAGTATCAAGGGCAGAAATGTTCAGCTGCTTCAAGAGCATATATTCCATCTAATCTTTGGGAGGATGTGAAAAAGTATATGCTGGAAGATTTGGCCAGCCTGAAAATGGGTGGAACAGAAGACTTCACTAACTTTATCAATGCCGTTATTGACGAAAAGTCATTTGATAAAATCGCTAAGTATATAGATAATGCAAAGGCTGCGGAAGGGGTGGAAATCATTGCAGGCGGAAAATATGATAAGTCTAAAGGTTACTTCATCGAACCGACTGTAATCTTAACGCAGGATCCGATGTATACCACCATGTGTGAAGAGATTTTCGGACCGGTTTTATCCATTTATGTTTACAATGCAGAGCATTTCGAAACTGTTTTGGAATTGGTAGATCAAACCTCGCCTTATGCCTTGACGGGAGCCGTTTTCTCTCAGGATAGATATGCGATTGAGTTGGCAAGTACCAAGCTGAGAAATGCAGCCGGAAACTTCTACATCAATGACAAGCCAACCGGTGCTGTAGTTGGTCAGCAACCATTTGGTGGAGCTAGAGCATCCGGAACCAATGATAAGGCTGGTTCCATGATTAACTTACTACGCTGGGTATCTCCTCGCACGATTAAGGAAACATTCGTGTCTCCAACCGATTATCGATATCCGTTTTTGGGTAGCGACCTTTGAGGTTTCTAAAACCCCGAAGGTCTTATTGAAACAAATCATTCAAGTTTCGAAAACCTTCGAAATCCCAAAGACTTCAAAGGTTTAAAGAGCCTCGGTTCCTAATTTTCGGGATCGGGGCTTTTTTATTTCAATATTATGAAATAATTTAGTTTAATTATGTAATATAAATAGAGATATGAATAAAATAATTTTTATACTTTTTCTTTGGACTTTTTTTTCCTGTGGACCTGAAAAATCTACCAATGTATTTCAAGGAGATTTGGAAGAATTTGTTGTTGACAGTTTGAGTTTTGAGCGAAAAAAGGGAGTTGGATTTATGGGATTTCATAAAACGACTATTCGAAATGGGAAAGAGTTACTTTATACCAAACAGAATGAGACTTTTCAATTTTTTGATGTTCGATCAGGTAGAAGAATTGATTTCCTAACTATTCCTACTGAAGGACCCAAAGGGATTAAAGGAAGAGCTGAAGTTGGAGGATTTTTGGAGGATGATATGTTGTTGATTACAAACTCAACGGGAAATACAAATATTTACTTCAGGGACACCTTGATGACTACCTTCAGACGTGAGATGGATTCCTTTGCAAATGGAAGGTATATTTATCTCGGTGATGCTAGAAATTCTTTTCATTCACTTCCATCTGGAAACTTTGAATTAACCTTCAACCCATTTGAATTTATGGCCATTCGAGAGGGAAGAGATGGCTTAGATTTGAGTTTTACTTCCTGGATTGGCGAATTTGATAGAAATGGGAAGGTTATTTGCGAGTCAGATTTTCTTGCTCCATACGATAAGAGTTTTGGAGAGTCTACTCAGGGTGGAAAGTTGGTTAGAATGGTGGAAGAAGGGGAATCTTGGGCGATGTTTCCTTATTCTGACTCATTGTATCAAATCAAAAATTGTGAAGTAATTCAAAGACTAAAGCTGAATTCTCTTTCTTCCATTTATTATTTCCCTGAAAAATATGAGGGAAACAAGAATTCAGGAAGGTGGGTTAAGCCGGAGGATGGAGCTTCTAATCTATATCTGATCAAAGATGTTAGCACAGGTTTATTTATAAGATTTATCCATTTGAGAGAGAAAAGAAATGAAACCGACAAAGTTGATTTACATCAAAAGATGGTTTCGAAGGAGGTTACCTATTTAATGCTTATTTATGATGAGGATTGGAAGCTTTTAGCAGAATTGGAACAGGTGTATTATCCCGGGACTAAATTTGAAAATTTGTTCAGCACTTCCGAAGGTCTTTTTATCAACAAACCCGAGCAAAAATCCGAAGACGAGTATGAGTTTTACAAAATCGATTTGAGTCAATTTCGGAATTGAGTTAATAGTTTCTCACAGATTCCCACAGAAGGAGTCACAGATTTCTACGAATAGAATTGTTGTAGAATTTCTGTGAAAATCTGTGTTTTTAATCTGTACTTATCTGTGGGAAAAACAAAAAAACGGCTGTATTTCTCCAGCCGTACCCCTGACCTTTGAAGTTTTTAAAAATCTATCAGGTTTTTAAAGTTTTTTCATAAACTATTTTTGTATTTTTACTGATATGAAAGCGATTGAAATTAAGACCATTACCAAATCTGATGGAAGTATTTCTTTGGAGAAAACTGGTCTAAATGGTGGAATCCCAGTGAGAGTTTTAATTCTTTCTGAAGAGGAGGATATGGAAGAAAAAAATTATTTGAAATTCCTATCCAACAATCCTGCACTTGATTTTTTAAACGAACCCGAAGAAAATGTCTATTCTGCCAAAGACGGCAAGCCATTCAAAAACTAGAGGAAAAGTTGTCTTAATACCATTCCCATTTGAGGATTTTTCTACTCGAAAAGTTCGGCCTGCACTTTGCCTATCAGAACCCATGGGGATTTTTGAACACGTTATTGTGGCATTTATTTCAAGTAAAATAAGCAATCAGCTTGAGGAAACAGAACTTGAGATAAAACCTACAGAGGTAGAATGGGTGCAAACTGGATTAATTGTTCCTTCGGTTCTAAAACTCCAAAAAATGGTCTCTTTACCCAAGAATCTTATTTTGAGAGAATTGGGAATTTTTCCAAATAATAAGATGGAGGACATTGAAGAAAAAATTAAAATGATTTTTAGGATTCGATAAAGAAGTGTTTTTATCAGGTAGTCATCAATGTTTCCCGTTGTGATTCAATTAACTTATTAGCTGTAGAGATTGTTGATTTTTTCTTAGTAACCTTGTAGATATAGGCTGGTCTGCTGGATAAATATAAAAAAACGGCTGAATCTCTCCAGCGACTTTATTGACCTTTGAGGTTTCTAAAACCTCGAAGGTCTCGTTAACAAATTTATTTTTTAATTAAGTATGGATTTAGTTAACTTGTTGTTTTAAAGATCAATGTCAAAGCTTCAACTTTTATGACTGATCCATTTTTCCCAGAAGAATTTTACCATGTTTATTCCAGAACTATTGGAGAGGAACTTCTTTTCCGGACTGAGGAAAACTGTATTTACTTTCTTAAAAAATATCAAACTTATTGCTCACTTTACTTTTCAACATTAGCCTACTGCTTATTGCCCAATCATTTTCATTTCTTGATTAGGGTAAAAGAAAATACAAAGCCAGAAGCTGCTCTTGGTTCATTTTCGAACTTTTTAAATAGCTATGCGAAATCCTATAACAAGCTTTATGATCGGCATGGTGGATTATTTCAAAGAAAATTTAAAAGGAAACGAGTCGGTCAAGAAAGCTATTTATCCCAGGTGATAATATATATTCATAAGAATCCTCAAAAGCATGGAATTGTGAAAGACTTTAAAAGTTGGAAGTTTTCATCTTTCAATGCCATGATCTCACAAAAACCTACAAACATTGAAAGGGATTTTGTCCTAGATTGGTTTGGTGGATTAGAACAATTTAAAAAAGTCCATGAATTGGAACAGGTGTTAGATTTGATAGAAGATCTTTCTTTAGAATAAAAAATTTTCCTTTAGATATTTGAAGACTCCAATAACCTCGAAAGCCTCTATTATTAAATAAAAACCTTCGAGGTCTTGAAGACCTCAAAGGTTAATTAAGTATACATCGCTCCATTTACATGAAGCACCTGTCCTGAAATATAAGTACTCATATCTGAGCCCAAGAAAACACAGGCATCTGCAATTTCTTCAGGCTTTCCGCCACGCTTCATAGGAATAGCATCTCTCCATCCTTGTACTGTTTTTTCATCTAATACATCTGTCATTTCTGTTTCTATAAATCCAGGAGCAATTGCATTGCATCTGATATTTCTAGAACCCAGCTCCAATGCAACTGACTTGGTAAAACCAATGATCCCCGCTTTGGAAGCTGCATAATTAGCCTGTCCTGCATTTCCTTTTGAACCAACCACAGAAGTCATATTGATAATAGATCCGGATTTGGCTTTCATCATGGTACGGGTGGCAGCCTTGACAGTATTGAAGCAGGATTTTAAGTTGACATTCATGATTTCATCCCAAGATTCTTCAGTCATTCTCATCAACAAGTTATCACGAGTGATTCCTGCATTATTGATTAAAATGTCTAAAGTTCCGAATTCAGCGACAACTGCATTGACCAAATCTTCTGCTGCTTTGAAGTCAGAAGCATCGGATCTATACCCTTTTGCCTTGATGCCAAAGCCTGCCAATTCTGATTCTAAAGCCTGTCCTTTTTCAACAGAGGATAAAAATGTAAAAGCCACATTAGCGCCTTCTTGTGCAAATCTAATGGCAATTGCTCTTCCAATTCCTTTGGAAGCTCCGGTGATCAAAGCTGTTTTTCCTGAAAGTAAACCCATGAATAGTAAAATTTTGTTTTGTCAAAATTAGAAAAAAAGCTGTAAGAATCGTTTCTCCGGAAAGCGACAATTAAATTTTCGCTGATTTTCAAGGAATAAAACTGACATTTCTAAGGATTTAAAAATTTTATAAATGAGAATAGGGTAAGAGCAGGATTTCATTTGGAAATCTTCTTTTGGATTCTAAAAGAAGTCTTTTTAAACCTGTTTGATCCAAATAATCCAAATTTTTTTCTGAACCCAAAAGGCCTATTTTTGCATAGTTTCAAATCGTTATTAAACAAGTATATAAGATATGTCTTCGACCAAATTTGATTTAATTGTTTTGGGAAGCGGGCCAGGTGGTTACGTTGCCGCTATTAGAGCTTCTCAGTTAGGACTGAAAACTGCCATTGTAGAGGCTGAAGAGTTGGGAGGGATTTGTTTGAACTGGGGCTGTATTCCTACCAAAGCTTTATTGAAAAGTGCACAGGTTTTTGAATACATCAATCACTCTGCTGATTACGGTATCACGGTAAAAGATGCCAAAGCTGATTTTGAAGGAATGGTCAAAAGAAGCCGAGGTGTGGCAGACGGAATGAGCAAGGGCGTACAGTTCCTGATGAAAAAAAACAAAATCGAAATCATCGCAGGTTGGGGGAAAATCCAGCCAGGTAAAAAGGTCGAAGTAGCAGATAAGGACGGAAAAAAGACGGTTTACTCTGCAGATAATATTATCATCGCAACGGGTGCAAGATCCAGAGAATTGCCTTCCATGAAAATTGATGACAAAAAAATCATCGGTTATAGAAAGGCCATGACTTTGGAAAAGCAGCCTAAGAAAATGGTGGTAGTTGGTTCAGGTGCTATCGGAGTTGAGTTTGCATATTTTTATAATTCCATCGGCACAGAAGTGACTATCGTTGAGTACATGGATAGAATTGTGCCTGTTGAAGATGTTGAAGTTTCCAAAGCATTGGAAAAAACCTACAAAAAAGCAGGAATGAAGATCATGACTTCTTCTGAAGTGACTGCTGTAGATACTAAAGGATCTGGCTGTAAAGTGACCGTAAAAACATCCAAAGGGGAAGAGACCTTAGAATGTGATGTAGTGCTTTCAGCAGCTGGTGTTGTTTCCAATTTGGAAAATTGTGGATTGGAAGATGTTGGGATTTTGGTGGAAAAAGGAAAAATCAAAGTAGATGAGTACTACAAAACCAATATGCCAGGCTACTATGCGATAGGAGATGTTGTTCCAGGGCCAGCTTTGGCTCACGTTGCTTCCGCTGAAGGAATTATCTGTGTTGAGAAAATTGCCGGACATCACCCAGAGCCATTGGATTACAATAATATCCCAGGCTGTACCTACTGTTCTCCTGAGATTGCTTCAGTTGGCTATACCGAAGCAAAAGCAAAAGAAGCTGGTTATGAAGTAAGAATTGGCAAGTTTCCATTCTCAGCTTCTGGTAAAGCTTCTGCCGCAGGAGCTAAGGATGGATTTGTGAAATTGGTTTTTGATAAAAAATATGGAGAGCTTCTAGGTGCCCATATGATCGGGGCCAATGTGACTGAAATGATTGCTGAAATCGTTGCTATTCGCAAATTAGAGACAACTGGTCACGAATTGATCAAAACCGTTCACCCTCACCCTACTATGTCTGAGGCAGTAATGGAAGCGGCAGCAGCTGCATATGATGAGGTGATCCACTTGTAATGCAAAAAATATCTAGTATTTTGGCACCAGACTTAAACAAAAGTCTGGTGTTTTCTTTTTAACCATTTCAACCAACCGCGTTTCACTCTTGCAGGAAGACCAACTCATACAAGGGCTTAGGGCCCGAGATAAAAAAACGGTAGACTACTTATACGAAAAGTACTCCCGTGCGCTGCTGGGTGTCATTTTTCGAATTATATCTGATCAGGATATTGCAGAGGAAGTTTTTCACGATGCATTTATCAAAATCACTCGAAAAATCGACTCCTACGAAGAATCAAAAGGCCGCTTATATACCTGGATGGCCAATATTTGCAGAAATTCTGCCATTGATAAACTTCGATCTAAAGAAATTTCTCAATCCAGTAAGACCAATGGAATAGATGATTTCGTATATGGTCTTGAAAGTCAGTCAGGAACTGAGGAACATGTCGAAGGCATAGGAGTAAAAGAACTGATGAATGAGCTCAATGAGGATCAAAAATTTGTAATTGAGTATATTTATTTCAAAGGATACACCCATTCTGAAATCTCCGAAGAATTTGAGATCCCCCTCGGCACTGTTAAATCCAGAGTCCGGGCTGCGTTATTAGTACTAAAAAAGAACATAGACAGAATCTAGTGAACATTCAAGCATACATAGAATCAGGTAAATTGGAGCTCTTCTTATTAGGAGAGTTGTCTGATCGCGAGCGTGAAGAGGTTCTGGCCTTAGCTAAACAGCATCCCGAGATTCAGAAAGAGTTAGATGAGATCGAGGAAGCAATGTTAGCTTTTGACCAAGCAAGCGCTCCTATACCTTCTGCAGGGTTGAAAGAGAAAATAATGGCCGACCTTGAAAAGGACTTTGCTCCTGTAAAAGAGTTGAAGCCTACAGTTGCTCCGGAAGAGACCGGAAAGGTTGTGAAAATTTCTCCTTGGAAACCATTTGCAGTAGCGGCAAGCATTGTGGCAGTAATTGCCTCAGGTCTCGCAATATATTTTGCGAGTAAATTTTACGAAACAGAAGAACAGTTCCTTGCCTTAGTTCAGGAACAGGAAGTATTGGCTGATAATCTCAACCAGGTTAAGCTCCAATACGAGGAAACCGACTCAAGACTCGATCGCCTAGTAGCGGGTGATTTTAAAAGAGTTGAGATGAAAGGTGAGGCATTTGAAATGCAAAAGGATGCTAAAGTTGATGTCTTTTGGGATCAAGGACAGCAAGAAGTATTCATTGCAGTGAATAAGCTGAATTCTCTGGGTGGAGAATATGATTATCAGCTTTGGGCTATTGGACCGGATGGTCCTGTGGGAATCGGTCTGGTCAATCCAGGTGAGCGATTTACCTTGCAGCAAATGCAAGCTGTAGCTGAAGCAGGAGCCTTCGCAATTACCATAGAACCTAAAGGTGGTTCGCAGTCCCCAACCTTAGAGAAGTTGGTGGTATTGGGTGAGGTCGCCTAATCTAATTAGAATTAAATTGAAGCCCGTTTTGAAAAGAACGGGCTTTTTTATTGTTTTTTCTGAACTTAGGGACTAGCAAATCATTTATTTACCCATGGAACTCCAACTTTCTACTCCGGCATTGCTTTTCTCGGCAATTACATTGCTGATGCTTGCTTTTACTAATCGATTTTTGGCCATAGCCAGTCTTATAAGAGGACTTCATAAAAACTACATGAAGTCTCCGGACCAAGAGATTATAGTTGAGCAAATTCATAATCTTAGGAGAAGACTGACATTGATCAAAAACATGCAGCTTTTCGGAGTATTCAGCTTTTTATTATGCATCATTTGTATGTATTTGCTTTTCCAAGGCTATACCGTAGCCGCAAATTGGGTGTTTGTAGGTAGCATGGGAGCTTTGCTGGTTTCTCTGGGGCTATCCCTGATTGAGATTCAAATTTCTACCAAAGCTCTCAATTTGGAACTTTCAGATATGGAAGAGGTCTTCGAGAAGCGTATAAGCAGCTTGGATGTATTTTTCAGAAAAGAAAACAAAAAGAATGAATAAACTATTCATGGCAGTAAGCTGGATACTGCTTTTTACCACATGTCAAAATAAACCGGTTGAATCGGCTGTTGAAACTTCCGATCAGAGTGAAGTTCATCAAATTAAGCTGATCAATTTAGAAGAAACACGACAGTTTTATTCCTGGACTTCCGATCGAATTCCCTTGGTTTCTGCACATAGAGGTGGACCTTACCCAGGTTTTCCTGAAAATGCCATCGAAACTTTTGAAAATGTATTAAAGCACACTCCGGCAATAATCGAATTGGATGTGGCTATGACCAGAGATTCAGTCCTTGTTTTGATGCATGATGATGACTTGGATCGGACAACCAATGGAACTGGGAAAGTCAATGAGGTTACTTTTGAATACATCGAGGGATTATTCTTGGAGGATATGGATGGTAATTTGACTGAATTCCGAGTTCCTACCCTAGAGGAGGCTTTGGTCTGGGCGAAAGGAAAAGCGCCTTTGACTGTGGACATAAAACGTTCTGTTCCTTTTGAAAAAGTAATTGAAACGGTCAGAAAAACAGAGTCTGAAGCCTACGCGGCTTTGATTTCTTATACTTTTCCAGCTGCCAAAAAACTTCATATGCTAGCCCCGGATTTAATGCTTTCAGTGACTATCCGAAATGAAAATGAAATCAAGCGCTTAGAAGAAACAGATATACCCTGGGACCGAGTTATTGCTTTCACAGGGGTAACTGAAAGATCAAAGGAATTTAATCAGGCCCTTCACCTAAAAGGAGTTTTTACTATTCTCGGTGTGATAGGAAACCTGGATAGAAGAGCCGAGGCTCGAGGCGATGAAATCTATGCTTCATTTATTCAGAATGGGGCAGATATCTTAGCTACCGATAGACCGATAGAAGCAGCTCAAATTATCAAAAACCTAAGCCCAAGTAAAAGCTCAAAATCCCCCTATTTTACCCATGTTAATTGATTTAAGAAGCGACACAGTAACACGTCCTACTCCAGGGATGAAAGAAGCAATGTTTTCTGCCCCTGTAGGAGATGATGTCTTTGGAGAAGATCCCACAGTAAATGCTTTAGAGGAAAAAATAGCCAAACTATTCGGCATGGAAGCAGCGCTGTTTTGTCCGTCTGGAACCATGACAAATCAGATAGCGATTCGATTGCATACCCAGATTCAGACAGAGGTCATTTGCCACAAGTACTCACACATTTATTTATATGAAGGTGGAGGGATTATGGCTAATTCTTTGGCTTCCGTGAAATTATTGGAAGGAGACTTGGGAAAAATCACAGCAGCGCAAATCGCTGAATCCATCAATCCAGATGATGTGCATGCTCCTGAGACAACTTTGGTTTCCCTGGAAAATACGATGAATAAAGGAGGGGGAAGTATTTACACCTTGGATGAAATCAAGCCTATTCAAACCCTCTGTCAAGAAAAGGGGATTAAGCTTCATTTGGACGGAGCGAGACTTTTTAATGCATTGGTAGCCAGCGGCGAGAAAACTCAAGATTGGGGAGCTACTTTTGATACCATTTCTATTTGCCTTAGCAAAGGATTGGGTTGTCCGGTGGGTTCAGCTTTGGTTGGAAGCAAATCGGACATCAAACGAGCCAGAAAAGTAAGAAAAGCCTTTGGTGGAGGCATGCGCCAAGCCGGTTTTTTGGCTGCTGCAGGAATCTATGCATTGGACCATCAAGTAGATAGGCTAAAAGAGGATCATGCCCGTGCAAAGTCTTTGGGAGAAATGCTGGGTGATTTGCCTGTAGTATCAGAAATTTTTCCCGTAGCGACCAATATTGTCATTGCTAGGTTGGAAGGAACCACTCCCGAGGAATTTATGAAAAAGCTTTCCGATCAAAATATCAAATCGGTCAAATTTGGAAAAGATCTGGTTCGTTTTGTTACACATTTGGATTTCACAGACGATCAACTGGAGGAGTTTGGGAAAAGGATAAAAAAAGCAA
Organism: Algoriphagus sp. UBA3586; assembly: GCF_002376385.1. Lineage (NCBI taxonomy): Bacteria > Pseudomonadati > Bacteroidota > Cytophagia > Cytophagales > Cyclobacteriaceae > Algoriphagus > Algoriphagus sp. UBA3586. The sequence goes on from NZ_DFMT01000048.1 coordinate 51,464, forward strand.
AGTGAAGGCAGACTAGGATATTTTCCTTCTTTAATAATTCATAAGGCCTGAAAAGGCCTTTTTTTATGTTATTTTCCCATTTCAAATTGAAAAAACACTCAATTTGAAACTTTATAATACTGTGAAAAATGATGTGTGAATCTTTATAGTTTCATACTTCTAATTTCTTGCTTCTGAAAAAATGAATTCTACTCCCTTAGCCGAACGCATGCGACCCACCAGATTGGATGATCTGATCGGTCAAGAGCATTTGTCCTCTCCAAAATCTTTTTTGTACAAGGCAATTAAGTCTGGGAATGTGCCTTCTTTGATTTTATGGGGACCTCCTGGGGTAGGAAAAACAACTATTGCTAATATCATCGCCAATGAGATCAAAGCTCCTTTTTATACCCTGTCGGCTATCAGTTCAGGTGTAAAAGACATTCGAGAAGTGATTGAAAAGGCAAAGTTTCAAATGGGGGTGGTTCTTTTTATCGATGAAATTCATCGCTTCAACAAGTCGCAACAGGATGCACTTTTAGGGGCAGTGGAAAAAGGCATTATTCGATTGATTGGGGCAACTACTGAAAACCCATCTTTTGAGGTAAATGCCGCATTACTATCCAGATGCCAAGTTTTTACCTTGAATTCCTTAGGAAAAGCAGAACTGGAGGCTATGATTCAGCAAGCTTTAGAACAAGATATCGAGCTCAAAAAAATAAAAGTAGAACTGAAAGAATCAGACGCTTTACTCCGAATTTCTGGGGGAGATGGACGAAAACTACTGAACCTTCTTGAAATAGTAATTGATGGCATCAACGAGAATCCCTGCGTGATCACGGATGACAAAGTGATGCAGATTGCTCAGCAAAAGGTTGCGCTTTATGATAAATCCGGTGAGCAGCATTATGATATTATTTCCGCTTTTATCAAATCCATCCGAGGCTCTGATCCCAATGCAGCCGTGTATTGGTTGGCTAGAATGATCGAAGGAGGGGAAGATGTCAAATTCATAGCACGCAGACTGGTGATTTTAGCTTCTGAGGATATCGGTAATGCTAATCCGAACGCCTTACTTTTGGCAACCAATTGCTTTGAAGCAGTCAAAATCATAGGTTATCCTGAGGCTAGGATTATTCTTTCTCAATGCGTGACCTATTTGGCAAGCTCGCCTAAGAGTAATGCCGCTTATATGGCGATCAATCAAGCTCAAAGCCTAGTCCGGGAAAAGGGGGACTTGTCTGTACCACTTCACCTTAGAAATGCACCCACAAAATTGATGAAGGATTTGAATTATGGAAAAGCCTATAAATATTCCCATGATTTCCCGGGCAATTTTGTGAATCAGGAGTTTCTACCAGAAGAGATAAAAGGAATGAAGCTGTATGATCCTGGTCAAAACGCTAGAGAAAATGAGTTGAGAAAATATCTTCAGTCCAAGTGGGGAGAAAAATATGGCTATTGATAGGAAAATGGCTGTTTTTGATTTAAGATAATTTTTTCAACGAAAATTTTTTTATTCCAGCTATTTATGATTTTTTAAGGGCGAATTTGTGTTTAACGGTATATTTATCAACAATATTGAAAAATATTGTCCATTAGTGGACATGTTAAACAAATCTCAAGAGTTTACAGATTTAACTTTAGTAAGAAAACAAACCCTTAATTTTTACCATGAAAAAACTAACTGCTTTAGGCTTGGTAGTTGGACTGCTAGGCAGCCCGGTTTTAGCCCAAAACAAGATTGAGTTTAAGGAATTTACTTTGGATAATGGCTTGCACGTCATTATGCACAAAGATAATTCCACTCCAATCGTCAACACCTCAGTATTGTACCATGTTGGTTCGAAAAACGAACAGCCAGACCGAACAGGTTTTGCGCATTTCTTCGAGCATTTGATGTTTGAAGGAACAGAGAATATCGAAAGAGGAGAATATATGAATATCATCCAGGGAAGAGGGGGAACTTTAAATGCCTTCACCAGTAATGATATCACCTTCTACTATGAGACTGTTCCTTCAAACGAACTGGAATTGACTCTATATATGGAAAGTGAGCGGATGTTGCATTCCAAAGTAGATCAGGTAGGAGTAGAGACCCAGCGCGAGGTAGTTAAAGAAGAATATCGTCAGCGCTATGAGAATCAGCCTTATGGTACCATTCTTCCTGAGACGCTAAAAAGAGCTTATTCTGTACACCCATACAGATGGGCACCAATTGGATCTTTGGATGATTTGAATGCTGCGAAAATTGAAGAATTCCAGCAATTCTATAAGGATTTTTACGTGCCAAATAATGCCACTTTGACAATTGCAGGTGATATCGATTATGATCAGACCGAAAAGTGGGTTAGAAAGTATTTCGCAGAAATCCCAAGCAGCAATAAAGAAATCTATAGACCAAAAGTCGCTGAACCTAAAAAGACTGCGGAGATAAGAGATGTTATCTATGACAATATTCAGATTCCTGCAGTAATTCAGGCCTACAACCTTCCTTCTCAGACGCATCCGGATTCTTATGCTTTGAGCATGCTTTCAACTTACCTAACTGGTGGTAACTCTTCTTTGATGACCAAAGAACTGGTTGACAATCAACAAAAAGCTTTGGCGATAGCTGCTATTCCTTTGGAATTGGAAGATGGAGGTTTGTTCATCATGTATGGAATCACCAATATGGGAGTTGAGCCGCAAGCATTGGAGTCGGAAATCGATAAGTTGATTCAGCAGGTACAGCAGGAAGGTATTTCAGATAGAGATTTTGAAAAATTGCAGAATATTATCGAGAACAATATCGTCAGCAGTAATTCCTCAGTATCAGGTATTGGACAAAATTTGGCAGAAGCTCATGTGATTTATGGAGATACAGATTATATCAATAAGACCATGGATTATTACAGTAAAGTGACGCAAGAGGATATCAAAAGAGTAGCTAATGAATATCTTAATCTCAATGGGAGAGTGGTATTGTATTATTTGCCAAAACCAAAAGACGCTACTGAATAATTGTTTCAACTTTAAATCAACAATGAAATGAAAAAACTAATTGCAACATATATCTTCATTCTTTTGGCAAGCACCATTGGCTTTGCACAAGTTGATCGAAGTCAATTTCCAGAATCAGGACCTGCTCCTGAGATAAAAATTGCCGATGCAGAAACTTTCAAATTAGATAATGGTCTGAAAGTTTTTGTGGTAAAAAATGATAAACTACCTCGAGTAACTTTTAATCTTGTATTGGACCGAGATCCACTAATGGAAGGAGACAAAGCTGGTTTGACTGGTTTTGTCGGCCAAATGATGATGGCTGGGACAAAAAATAGAACAAAAGATCAGCTAGATGAAGAAATTGACTTCATTGGAGCCAGCCTTTCAGCAGGCTCAACTTCGATCTTTGCATCTTCCTTGAAAAAACATCAGGACAAAACCTTGGAGTTGATGACTGATGTTTTGTTTAATCCTGTGTTTCCGGAAGATGAATTGGAAAAGCAGAGAAAGCAAACATTGACTGGCCTAGCCACAAGTAAGGATAATCCAAATGCCATTTCTAGCAGACTAAGTTCTGCAATGGTTTATGGCAAAGATCATCCGTATGGAGAGGTAACGACTGAAGCAACTGTCAAAAATATTTCAGTCGAGGATGTTAAAGAATATTACAATACTTTTTTCAAACCAAATATCGCTTACTTGGTGATTGTTGGTGATATGGATAAGTCCGAGGCTCAAACAGTTGTGAGGAAGTATTTCTCCAATTGGAAAGTTGGAAAAGTCCCATCATTTGAATACAAAATGCCAACAAGATCATCTGAGAATGTGGTGGGTTTGGTAGATAGAAGCTCTTCAGTTCAAACCGTAATCAATATTGCGCAACCAGTTCAATTGAAATTGGGAGATGAGGACTATATTCCAAGTAGGCTGTTGAATCAAATTTTAGGAGGCGGATCTTCTTCAAGACTATTTGTAAACCTTAGAGAGGACAAAGGCTATACCTATGGAGCTTATTCTTCCATCGGTTCTGATAAATTGGTTTCTCAAATCTCTGCCAATGCTTCTGTCAGAACTGAAGTGACGGATTCGGCAGTAGTTGAATTCCTACATGAGTTCAATAAGATTGTGGATGAGGGAGTGACTGAAGAGGAATTGGAGAAAGCAAAAGCAAACCTTTCCGGTTCTTTCGGTAGATCATTGGAAAGCCCTTCCACCATTGCAAACTTCGCACTCAACATCGAACGCTATAATCTACCTTCAGACTATTATAAAACTTATTTGCAGAAGCTCAATGCGCTTACTGTTGCTGATATTAATGCTACTGCTAAAAAATTGATAGAGCCAGATAAACTCTATATCACTGCTGTTGGTAATGGTTCAGAGATAAAAGACAAACTAGCTCGTTTTGGTGAAGTGAAAATGTATGATAACATGGGCTTCCCGGCTAAGGAATTAACCGCAGATGCAGATATGACAGCAGAGATGGTGATGGAAAATTATCTTTCTGCAATTGGCGGGAAAGAAAATGCCAGAGCGATCAAAACAGCTTCTATTTCAATGGAAGCAGATGTGATGGGGAATAAATTGACTCTTCAGGCTGTTTATGATGCTGAGGGTGGAAAGTATGGACAAAAAACGCTCATTATGGGAAATGTGATGCAGAGCACAACTATCCTAGAAGACAGTGGATCTATCAGCGCCCAAGGCCAAACAATGGAATTGACAGGAGAGCAGTTTGAAATGGCGAAAATCAATTCTTATCTATTCCCCGAGGCGTGGTATCAGGAATTAGGTTACTCTATTGAATTGGATGGGTTAAAAGATGTTGAGGGAACTCCTGCTTACAAAGTAATTATCAAATCTCCTTCTGGAGCTCAGTTGGTCAACTATTACTCAGCTGACAGCGGATTGAAAATCAAAAATGAAAATCCTGCATCAGGCGATACTTTCTATTCAGAATATCAAGAAAAAGGAGGGGTTCTTTTCCCTATGGTTTGGACTATCAAATCACAGATGATTCCAGTTCCTCTAGAAGCAAAGATTACCTCTTTGGAGATAAACCCTGAATTGACAGCAGAAGACTTTCAATAAGAGTACTTCTCTTAGAAAAATTAGAAAAGCGGAGATAGTTCTCCGCTTTTTTATTTTCTCCATTTTTGCATCAGTAATGTTTCTTCCATTTTTTTCACCTGAACTACAGGAAAGAAATTCCCACCCTCATCAAAAGACAATTGATGCTGTCCTCCATTTAGCCTTTTTACTTCCAGAGTTATTTGTGAAGATTTGATTTTGCTTTCAACGATCTCATCGCCTACCATCAAATTAAAGTAGGCTGGACTTTCAGGATGGATCTTCTGAATCTTACCTTCCTTTAAAATGATTCCTAGCTGCTTGGTTAGGATTTCTTCATTTGGACTCTTTGTAATTTTCATGCCAAAGGGCAGAATTAATTGCTCCAACAACTTGAGAATATCCTCATTCCCTGCAATAAATTTTCTAAAAAAAGTTTGGCTGTCCCAATGACCTTCTCGCTTTTGGATCAGCTTCCAGAACGTCTGTAAATCATAACCGATATTAGGTTTACCGAATCGCTGCCAGGCCTCCCCCATGACTTCTGTTAAGGATGAACCCTGTTGAAGCAATTCCAAATCAATAGCGAAAGCAACCAAACAGCCATTTGCATAAATGTTTTGTTTCCGGTCGGGAATGCCTTCTTGATAGCCGTCTAGCCATAATTCCAGAGATGAGTCCAGTATGTTTTTATTCCTCCAGCCAAAATTTGAACTTACTCGCCTAATTATTTTATCAAGTTCTTTTAAATATTCATCCAGATTAAAAAAACCGGATTTTAGCAAATAAAGGTCACCCATATATGTGGTGATTCCTTCCAAGATCCATCCAGCTTCGCTGTAATTCTCTTTTGAAAAATCATAAGGCAATAATTCCTGTGGCCTTATTCGGCAAACATTCCATGCGTGATACATTTCATGACAACTCACCCCCATCAAATCCCCAAATTGTTCCGGGTTGGACAATTCCTGAGCTGGACCAAATGTGATGACTGTTCCTTTTTTATGCTCAACTCCATGAAAATGCTTGTAAGGCAATAGCTGAAAGATGAAGTGGTATTCTTTTTCTGGGAACTCTCCAAAGTCAGCAATTAATTTATCTGTAAAGTTCTTGAAAGCTTGAAGTAATTCTGTTTTTGAAAATGCTATTTCTCCATTTATCCAGATATGAAATTGGGCATGATTGGACTCATATTCCCAATGGGTTAATTTTTCTGAAGTAAGAAAAGTGGAGTCTGCGAGTTCCTGAAAACTATCTGCTAGAAATTGTCCACCTGATTTTCTAGATAAGGTGCAGACAAAATCCTTAAACCGTGAATCTTGTATTTCAATTGAATATGGAAAATCATCAGAGGATTTTACTTCGAAGCAACAATTGACGAAGTTGATATAAAGCTGCTGATCGTCCACCCAGCAAGATCCCGCATCCATTTTTCCAGCATAATATTCATAGTTTAAAAAATATGTCTGATTTACTTTGGCATCGAAAGCCCAGCAGTCTTTACTCTTCTTCCTAAGCTGCATTGATTTCCCTTGTTGGTCAGAAAGACTGATTTTTCGAATATTTTGAGCGTAATTCGCAAATTGATAGCGTCCTGCGCGCCATGATGGCAGCTGTAATTGTACTTCCCCTGATTGTGATATAGGTAGTTTAAGTTCAATTTCGAGGAACTGTGATAGTGGATTTGAGCTTTTAAATAGAAATTCGTACATGAATTAAGGTATTGACTTTCAACAATTGTAAAGGTACAGTTTGTATTTAAAAAAAGGCTGCATATCTTTGCAGTCCTTTTTGGAGGGTAAGCCGGAAGGCCAATTCCAAATAGACCATAAAGAAAGCAATCAGTTAAAGATATTCCATCATGAAAAGAACATTCCAGCCTTCTCGCAGAAAAAGAAAAAACAAGCACGGCTTTAGAGAAAGAATGTCCACTGCCAACGGTAGAAGAGTTCTTAAAGCCAGAAGAGCAAAAGGTAGAAAGAAACTATCTGTATCCTCTGAAAAGACCTTGAAGAAGTAATTCTTCAAGGTAGTTTTCGTATTTTTAATGCGAATCCTTACCTGATGATGAATTACAAACTTCCCAAGAGTGAAAGGCTTCATGCCCAAAAGTCTATTAAGGAACTTTTTAACGAAGGTTCCTCTTTTTTTTTATACCCTTTTAAAGTCCTGTATTTACCCAAAAAGCAGGAAGGGGAAACTATTCAGGTACTTTTTTCCGTTTCAAAAAAGAAAATCAAAAAGGCGGTTGATAGAAATTTGATTAAGAGAAGGATGAAAGAAGCCTACCGTCTTAACAAACATTCACTTACAATTTCAGAGTCAGGATTGCATATTGGTCTGATATATGTAGCTTCAGAGCCCATAGATTTTGCAACTATTTCCAAGAAAGTTGTGTCTATTTTACAACAAATTTCCACCCAAGTTTCCGAACACCATGAGTAATCAATTAAAGCGATATATGGTAATCATCCTTTGTGGAGGATTGCTTTTGACAGGATTTTTTGCATTCAAAGCGAAAAATGACAAGTTATTCGCTCTAGCCAAAAACATAGATATTTTCGCAACCTTAGTTCGAGAACTTGATTCCTATTATGTGGATGAGATCGATCCTGACGAATTGGTTTCAATTGGAATTAATGCCATGCTTGAGGAATTGGATCCTTACACTGAGTATGTTCCAGAAGAAGAATCTGCTGATTTCAGGATGTTAACAACAGGAGAATATGCAGGGATTGGTGCTTTGATTGGAGGAAGAGGTGAAGGGAATATTATTATAATGCCTTATACTGGTTTTCCTGCCCAATCTGCGGGGCTGAAAATCGCTGATCAGCTTTTGAAAGTGGACTCAGTTGATGTTTCAAAAAAGAATACCTCAGAAGTTTCTGATTTACTGAAAGGTCCTGCAAATACCCCTGTCAAAATAAAAGTCAAAAGAAATCTAGACACATTGGAGTTTAACTTGGTCAGAAAGAAGATTTCCCTTAAGAACGTACCATATTATGGCAAGCTTGATGAAAAGACAGGTTACATCAAGTTGGGAGACTTTACTACCAATGCTTCCCTAGAAGTGAGAAATGCATTGATTGCTTTGAAAAACCAAGGGGCTGAGAAGCTTGTGTTAGATCTAAGAGATAACCCAGGAGGTCTTTTGAGTGAGGCAGTGGAAATAGTCAACCTTTTTATTCCTAAGGGGAAAGAGGTAGTAAAAACTATAGGTAAGCTGGAAAATGTGAATTTTACCTATAAAACGACTAAAACTCCTCTGGATAAAGATATTCCACTAGTCGTACTCATCAATGAAAGAAGTGCTTCTGCCTCAGAAATTGTGGCCGGGGCTCTGCAGGATTATGATCGAGCCGTATTGATCGGAAGGAAGTCTTTCGGAAAAGGATTGGTACAAACCACTATTCCACTGACATATAATGCTCAAATGAAAGTTACCACCGCTAAATATTATATTCCAAGCGGCAGGTGTATTCAGGCGATAGATTATGCACAAACTAGAGAAAATGGTGAGGTATATTCCATTCCTGACTCTTTGAGAAAAGAGTTCAAGACTAAAAATGGAAGAATAGTCAGAGATGGAGCAGGAATTGAGCCTGATGAGATGATAGAATCTAAAACATATGCTCCTATCACTTATAGTCTGGTAGCGAGAAATCATGTTTTTGACTATGCCACTGAATATTTTTATAAGCATCCATCCATAGGTAAGCCTAGAGAGTTCAGCATAACGGATCAGGAATATCAGAATTTCATTAAGTGGCTTGAAGGTAAAGAGTATGATTACACAACTTACTTAGAAAAGTCTGTGTCGGATATGAAAAAGAATGCTGAAAAGGCGCCTTATTATAATGAGATCAAAGATCAAATTGAAGCTTTGGAAAAAAGGGTGAATCATAGTAAAGAGCAAGACTTGATCACTTATAAGGACGAGGTGAAAAAAGTAATTTCTGAAGAAATTGTATCCCGATATTATTTTCAGGAAGGAATGATCGAAGCCGGGCTTTTGAAGGATAAGGATGTGCTGAAAGCTTTGGAAGTGATTAAGCAACCTTCTGAATTGGGCAAGATTCTGACTGCATCTGCAAAATAAATTACATGGCATATATTCTTTCTATAGAGACAGCCACGGACAAACTATCGATTGCCCTTCATCAATCAGGACAATTGCTTTCTATGAAAGAGCTCAACGAAAAAGGAGTTCATGCTGAAAAAATCATGGAGTTGATTGATGAGGTTTTAGACTCCGTAAAGCTTCAATCATCAGATTTAAACGCAGTTGCCGTTTCGGAGGGCCCCGGCTCCTACACTGGCTTGAGAATAGGAGTTTCTACTGCAAAAGGAATTGCTTTTGCTTTGAACCTGCCCCTCATTACTGTGAATACGCTTCAAGCTTTGGCTTATCAGGCCAAAGGTGAAAATAAAGACTTTCATATTATCGCAATGCTTGACGCCAGGAGAATGGAAGTTTATAGTCAGGTTTTTTCAAATGAAGGAAGTGTGAAAAGAGCATTAGAGGCAGAGGTTTTAACAGAGGGGATCTATCAATCTTATTTGGATTTAGGAAAAGTTTGCTTCATAGGAGATGCTGTAGGAAAGGCTAGTCAAGTTATTTTGCATGAAAATGCCGTTTTTTTAGAGAACCAAGTCAGTGCAGAATCTGTTGGATGGATTGCATGGGAGAAGTATCAGAATAAGGAGTTCGCTGATTTAGCATACTTTGTTCCCAATTATCTGAAAGAATTTAAAGCGCTTCAATCCAAAAAAAATCCATTATTACAATGAGTGAAATAGTCAATAGAGTTGCCCAAAGTGCCATTGTATCTTTAAACTTGGAAGAAAGTTATCCGAGAGAGGAGCGACTTGAGTTTGATTTGAAGCCTTTCTTATTTCAGGAATTGATTTTAAAAGAAAAGGACTTTAGAGCCTCCTTGAAGGAATTGGATTGGTCTGCTTATTCAGATAAATGGGTTGCAATTAATTGTTCTGCTGATGCGATTGTTCCTACTTGGGCATATATGTTAGTCGCTACTTATTTAGAAGGAGTTGTCAAAGGTTTTGTAGTAGGAAGTCTTTCTGAACTTGAAAATTTCATTACTGAAAAGTATTTGGAGACTTTGAATTTGGATATGTTTGACGACAGGCCGGTTGTTGTCAAAGGCTGTAGTGATTTACCGATTCCTTTATATGCATACGGAAGATTAATTTCCTTGTTGAAGACGAGGGCAAAATCAGTGATGTTTGGTGAACCATGCAGCACGGTGCCGCTTTATAAGAAGCCAAAACATTGATTTTTAATACTCTGGAAATTTTTTGAAAAAACTTGAGTTTTTTTGTGGTAAAAACTCTTGCGTAATCTCATAATCTGACCTATGTTTGCACTCCCAATTGAGGAAAAGCCTCGGGAAAAACAGAAATTTGAAAGAGCAGCAAAGAATTTTTTGAAAAAAATTCGAATCGGTTTTGAAACCAAAAATTAATCCCGATATTTGCACTCGCTTTTGGGGAAGCTAGTCCTCACAAGCTCTTGAAATGTCAAGAGAATAAGTTCTTTGAAGTGATGTAAGG
>NZ_DFMT01000008.1:0-40423 GCF_002376385.1 Algoriphagus sp. UBA3586
TATCTACTTTTGAGACAGCCTCATTTTTTTGAATTTACATTCCACCAGCGGTTCGAATTTTTCGGCTACTTCCTATACTTTTAGAACCTAAACAAAACACCTATGAAAAAACGATACCTTTTTGGCATGGGTCTGATGCTACTTTTTGGCATACAGGCAAAGGCCCAAGATCAAGTTATTGATAATATTATCAAAGAAGCCCGGGACAACTCCCAGCTTAAATCAATCGGTCATGAACTGATGGACGGAATTGGACCTCGTTTGGTAGGTTCTCCACAAATGCAGAAAGCTCATGACTGGGCAGTAAAAAAATATCAATCCTGGGGCATAGAAGCCCGCAATGAGCAATGGGGCGAATGGAGAGGATGGGAAAGAGGGATTACCCATATCGATATGATGGAACCTTGGGTGAAGTCCCTTTCGGGAATGCAATTAGCCTGGTCTCCTGCATCCCCTAAAGGTGGTGCTATGGGAGAAGTGGTTATCATCCCTGATTTAGCAGACGAAGCTGCATTCAAAGCTTGGCTTCCTTCTGTTAAAGGAAAATATGTGATGATTTCAGCCCCGCAGATCACCGGTAGACCGGATTATAACTGGGAAGAATGGGCAACGGAAGAATCTTTTGAGAAAATGAAAGAAGAACGAACTGAGCTTAACAGGGCTTGGAACGAAAGACTTCAAAAAACCGGACAGGGAAGAAGGGAACTACCTCAAGCTTTGGAAGATGCTGGAGCGTTAGGTATTATCACTTCCTATTGGTCTCAGGGTTTCGGAGCGAATAAAATCTTCTCTGCCTACACCAAAAAAGTGCCAACAGTTGATGTTTCATTGGAAGATTATGGAATGCTATATCGACTTGCTGAAAGTGGCAAAAAACCAAAAATTCATATCAACGCACAGTCCAAAGAAACCGGCGTAGTTCCTACATTCAATACCATTGCCGAAATCAAAGGAAGTGAAAAGCCAGATGAATACGTAATGCTATCCGCGCATTTCGATTCTTGGGATGGAGGAACCGGAGCAACAGATAACGGAACCGGTACCATCATGATGATGGAAGTTATGAGAGTGTTGAAGCAAGTTTATCCAAACCCAAAAAGAACTATTCTGGTGGGACATTGGGGTTCAGAAGAACAAGGCTTGAATGGTTCAAGAGCATTTGTAGAGGATCATCCTGAAATGATGGATAAGATTCAGGCATTGTTCAACCAGGATAACGGAACCGGAAGAGTAGCCAATGTATCAGGTCAAGGCTTTGTAGATAGTTACGAATACTTGGGTCGCTGGATGAATAAAGTGCCTAAAGAAATCACTAGAGATGTGGAAACCACTTTCCCTGGAAATCCAGGTGGCGGTGGATCTGACTATGCATCCTTTGTAGCTGCAGGAGTTCCTGCCTTTTCATTGAGTTCACTAAGCTGGTCATATTATAACTACACCTGGCATACTAATTTGGACACCTATGACAAGATTGTTTTTGACGATGTGCAAAACAATGTGATTATGGCCGCCATCATGGTTTATATGGCTTGCGAAGAACCAGATATGGTATCCCGCGAAAGAAGAATTCCACTTGGTAGAAATGGTGAGCCCACAGAATGGCCATCTATGAGATCTCCTACCAGAAAGGGAGGAATGGATTAATTTTTTTCAATCTATTAAAAGAGGCTGTCTCAAAAGTGCAATTTGTCACATTGAGCGAAGTCGAAATGTAAGCCAAAACGATAGAAATGGCCTTCGACTCCGATCAGGCTGACAATAGAGCTAATAATGAGACAGCCTATTTTTTATTCCCAATACTTTTTGGCCCACTCGATAAAGTAAGGCCAGTTCGGTCCCACAGTATGCCCTCCTTCATGTTGACGAAATGCTATTTCACCTGACTTAAGGAATGTTCCAAGAGGCGGAAACTCAGATGTGGGCAGTCCCTTCATACCCAAAAATTGATATACAGGGCTTGCTAAAACGCCAGCCTCAAACATCCCTTTTGCATCAATCCATTGCCCCTCCACCTCTGGTGAACCCACTGAGATAAAAAATGGTCTCGGGGCACAAAGGGCAATCAATTCATGCGCGTCTATAGGTAAATCATTCTGATTCAATGGACCTGCATATTTGATAAAATTGGGAGCAAACCAATGATATTCGGCTGAACTCGCAAGATTTTCTATTTGCTCCCCAAAAATTCTCCTGAGTAATTTTGCTCCTCCAGCACCTGAACTTCCAATCAGGCCGAGTGAAAATCGTGGCTCATAGGCCAAGGCTACCAATGCCGCTTTTCCATACCTGGATAAGCCCTCAATTGCAATCTTTTCCTGATTGATTAAATCATCAGATTCCAAAAAGTCTAAAGCTTTACTTGCACCCCAAGCCCAAGCCTTGAGTGTACCCCAATCATCCAACTTCCTAGGTTGCCCCTCATTCACCAAGCCAATAATTCCAGCTCTTAAACCTGCGCCATGATCAGCTTGGTAGCTGGTGGGAATAATTACTCCGAAAGCCCAACCTTCTTGCAAGAGCTGCTCCTGCCAGCTGGGACCTTGTTGAGCCGGTCTCCTCATCCCTGCAGGCCAGTTCCAACCAAACTCCATCACCAATGGCACTCCCTCCTCGGTATTCTTGGGCACCCCGTATTCAAAATCTATTTCCACTTCAATTGCAGGATAGAAAGAGTTGTCCACCTTTCCTTTCAACTTTCTATATCTGAATTCTTGCTTTCCAATAAGACTATCCTTCTCCTCCACAATTATCCAATTTACCTTTAGTAAGTTGGCTGGAGTTTTCCCGTACATTTCCAAGTCGAATAAACCGTAAAGCTCCTTTTTTCTTCTCTCCCAATCCTCCAAACTTTGGACAGAAGAGCCATTTTCAAAAACCAAAGGATCGGGAACCTCCTTGTACTGTTTGGCTTTACTTTCGTCTGAATTTGCAGCATTCGGAGCAGAGGGGTTTCCTGAAGGTCCTGGGCGGAGACTTTCAATTCCTAACTTTTGAAGCATCAGTTGATGATCAGCATGGCTTAACTTGGCAATTGAATCCCTTTCAGTTTGAGAAGTTTGGGCTTCAACTTGATTTATAAAAGCAAGAATGATTTCTGAAATCAGGAAATATCTAGGCATAAGTTTAAGCATTACACCTATAATCTAAAGCTTTTCAGAATTTATTCTCAAAAGATTTTATCAATGGGAAATCAATGAATTTTAAAGCTTTGAAAGGCAATGCGACTTAGCTATCTTGAAGTAAATACAAATCTGATTAGCTTATGAAGCTTGTTAAAGTCTTTCTGCTACTATTCTTTATCTCCTCGCAAGGGATCGCTCAACAAAAATTACTAGAAGAGGCATTTATCAGGGCAAGTAATGAAGGCTTTTCCGGAGTGGTCCTGGTAGCTGACCAAGGAAAAATACTTTTTGAAAAAGCGAGTGGAATGAGGTCCTATGAGTCAAACACTCCTTTACAAAAAGATGACATCTTCGAAATGGCCTCCGTTTCCAAGCAATTTACAGCTATGATGATCATGCTATGTAAGGAAAAAGGCCTTTTGGATTTTGATGATCCTGTTTCGGATTATTTGGAAATCCCATATAAAGGCATCAGCATCCGTCATTTATTAACTCACACTTCAGGACTCCCAGACTACCAGGCCATCATGGATGAGCACTGGGATAAAAGTAAAGTTGCCGGCAACCCTGATATTTTGGAGTATTTAAGAATCTATGCCCCTCCTATTCTTTTTAAACCAGGGGAACGATATGAGTATAGCAACACAGGCTATGTACTATTGGGTAGTATTGTAGAAAAAGTAAGCGGGAAGGACTTTGTGGTTCTGTCCAAAGAATGGATTTTCGAGCCATTGGGCATGAAAAATACAGCAATCAGAAGTTTAGATGAAAAATCCAAAGTCCGCAATTTTGCTGCAGGCCACTTAAAGGATGAGAATGGAAATTATGTGAATGCCAACCGATTTCGAGCATCGGATTATACTTTATGGCTAGGAAATAGAAAAGGACCTGGGAGAGTGAGTTCCACTGCCCAGGATCTTTTGAAATGGGATCAGGCTTTGTATACCAACAAACTAATTTCCCCCAAAACTCTAGAGGAGGCATTTAGCCCATATCGACTCAAGGACGGCACCAGAAGTTATTATGGTTTTGGATGGGATTTAGAGCCCAAAAGTCCATTTGGTAAAATGGTCAAGCACAATGGTGACAATCCGGGCTATCAGACCATCATTGTTCGATTTATCGAAGAAAATAAAACCATCATTATTTTAAATAATAATGTCCATCCTGCCATGATGCGTTTGGTAGAAGCGGCTACACTATCTTTTGGTAGAAAATGACGAAAGAAGTTTACAGAGACTCAATTAATTCGATAGCTCTATTTAACCTTGTTTTGGGATCACCATTGATTTTTTCCCATGGAAACTTGCTTTCTATAGCAAGATGCTCATACCAATCCATAAAAAACTGCCTCATTTCCGGCTCTGGATGCTCTCTTTGAGGATCTGGCTCCCAAGGTAAGTCAATATCCGTCAATAGAATTAAATCGTAAGCTCTCCTTCCTATTTCCTGAGTCACCCAATCATGCACTTTACCAAACTTGTGCTGAGACCAAACATGAATCACCCTAAGATCAGTATCACAAAAAAGTAACTTCCGTGCCTGTTGAAATTTCTCATCTTCCAAAGCCATCTGACCTTTGGCGATTTTCAAAAGGTCGGAATAAGAATAATTACGGTCCAGCATTTCTAGGTATTCTCTAGCAAACTCCGGAACCCAAGGTTCATCGTAATGAACAGCCAAATCCGATGCTAAAGTACTTTTGCCCGTAGATTCAGGGCCCAAAATCAAGATCCTTTTAGGATTTTGCATAATTTTTTGCAGATTTTATCCAGGCAAATAAGCCCATAAATGCTAGGACTGTGAAAAATAGAAATTGAAAAGAAGTTAAAATCAACCCTTTGTAAAAGTACAAAGGAACTGAGACTAAATCAGTAATAATCCAACAAATCCAATTTTCAACTTTCTTTTTGGCCATCAACCACATGCCTACAAATGCAGAAGATGTGGTAAATGAATCCCAATATGGAACATCAGAATCTGTAAATTGAGTCAATACAAAGGAAAGGATTCCGTAAGAAGCTAAAAATATAAAGCCGGAAATAATCCAACCTTTAGGCTTAAGCCAAGTGACGGGCACAACAGCTTGATTAGGTTTTGGATGCGTCCAGACATACCAGCCGTAAATGGACATGCTGAAATAATAGGCATTGATCCCCATATCTGCATAGAGCTTATATTGGAAACAAATCCATACATAAATCAGGGTAGAAATGATCCCAGTGGGATAAACCCAGATATGCTCGCGCATGGAGTAAAACACGGAAGCGATTCCAAAAAATACGGCTATAGCTTCGAGCCAAGTCATGGCCTTCAAACCTTCCGCAAATCCATCCACCAAAAACTGAATATCCATGCCACGAAATAAGGGAAAAAGTTGGAAGTACCTCGACTCTGCGAGGGGCAAAATATCCTTTCATGGATATTTAAAATCTTATAATCCCAAAGCAACCATATCTTGAGTTTTTCAACAATTCAAGATATCCTACTGCTTTTAAAGTGAGTGCTCAACCTTTCAAGAGGCAATCTTTGTGTGAAGTGAAAAGAGACGACAAAAGATAAGGTGTAATTATGTGTAAGTTAGAACACCTGTTAAACGACATTTTTGAGGTATTAGGATCTTTCGATTATATATTTTATTAAATGTTCAGTGCTACTAAAGTGGAGCTTAATTTAAAATCTATTTTCCAGATTTTGGTATTCTCCAAAAAGTTATCCCCCATAAAGTCACGAAGCCCCTTCTCCTACCTTCTTTACCGGTGATAAAAGCATAGGCCGGTAGAAAATCCATTTTTAAACCGCAAAGGCGCAGGGATCGCAAAGAAGATCGCAGGTATTAAATAGGTTTAGTTGATTTTATAAATAAAATATAGTTAATTAATCAAAATTTTTTTTAGCAATGACAGAAAATGAAATTTCTTCTAAGATAATTGGAGCTGCAATCAATGTGCATAAACAATTAGGACCAGGTCTTTTAGAGAGCAGTTATGAGGCATGTCTTGCATTTGAGCTTGAGGATCAGGGTTTATTTTTTCGACGGCAGGTTTTATTGCCAGTTACTTATAAAGAAATGAAACTTGATACAGGATATAGAATTGACCTTCTTGTGGAAGAAAAAGTGATTGTAGAAATGAAATCTATCGAAGAATTTAATCCGATCCATTTAGCTCAAGTATTGACATATTTAAAACTTTCCAATCTGAAATTAGGATTATTATTGAATTTTAATGTTGTGAGATTAACTGATGGGATTAAGCGAGTTGTAAATAACTTGTAAGTTTTCTCTGCGCTTTTTGCGCCTCAGCGGTGAAAATTTTAAATATCTAGGTAAAAAAAATTACACAGATGCGGCGCTATGTGAAATTTTAAGACAGTCTTACTTACGTTTGGTATGTTAAGCCCTCATTGCAATGAAATAAACTTTCCCATGACTTCTAGGGTTAGATGATTAACTTTGTCCCCTATGACTTTGAGCACCTTGACTGAGAAAAAAGACATCGATTCACTCGATCCCAAAGAATACATCATTATCAAAAACGCGAGGGTCAATAATCTAAAAAACCTGAGCGTAGCCATCCCCAGAAATAAATTTGTTGTCGTTACCGGCCTTTCGGGCTCCGGTAAATCCTCTCTCGCCTTTGACACTCTTTTTGCCGAAGGCCAACGCATGTATGTAGAGAGTTTGAGCTCTTATGCAAGGCAGTTTTTGGGCAGAATGGAAAAACCGGAAGTAGAATACATAAAAGGTGTAGCTCCGGCCATTGCAATACAACAAAAAGTAAGTACCAAAAACCCTCGCTCCACTGTAGGGACAACCACTGAAATCTACGATTACCTTAAATTATTATTTGCGCGAGTTGGGAAGACTTTCTCTCCGATCTCTGGAAAGGAAGTCAAACATCATACAGTCACTGATATTGTAGATTACATTCTATCCTTCGAGGAGGGAGAGAAAGTGATGATCTCCTGCCCTCTGCAAGTAGCGAGAGGTAGAAAGGTTGAGCAAGAGTTGGAACTTTTGTTACAAAAAGGCTATACCCGAATTCTGATTGACGGGGAAGCCTATTTTGTAGAAGAACTTTTAGAAGAAAAGAAAGTACCCAAAGGCGATTATGAAATCCTGATAGATCGTGCAGCTGTGCGAAAGGATGACGAAGACAACCAGTTCAGAATTGCAGACTCCATCCAAACCGCACTTTTCGAAGGCCATGGCGACTGTAAAATCACGATTCCCGGCAAAGAAACCAAAGCATTTTCAGACCGCTTCGAATTGGACGGAATGAGCTTCGAATTGCCTTCTGTTAATTTTTTCTCTTTCAATAATCCTTATGGAGCATGTAAACGCTGCGAAGGCTTTGGAAATGTATTAGGGATAGATCCGGACCTCGTAATTCCAGATAAAACCATGTCTGTTTACGAAGGAGCTATTGCACCTTGGAGAGGAGAATCCTCCCGCTCATGGTTAGAACCACTCTTGAAAAAAGGAATTGAGTTTGATTTTCCCATCCATAGAGCCTTTGAGGACTTGACCGAAAAAGAGCAGGCTTTGCTATGGACTGGAAATAAGTATTTCAAAGGCTTAGACGCATTTTTCAAAGACTTAGAAACCAAAACTCACAAGATCCAATATAGGGTGATGCTTTCCAGGTTCAGGGGAAGAACTACCTGTCCTGAATGCCGTGGAACCAGACTTCGGAAGGATGCATCCTATGTGAAAATCAATGAAAAATCCATTACCGATTTGGTATTAATGCCAATTGACGAGGCTTTAGGATTTTTCAATCAATTGGAATTAGCTCCACATGAAGCGAAGGTTGCGAATAGACTGCTCAAGGAAATTGTAAGCCGCTTGGAGTTTATGGATCAGGTAGGTTTAGGCTATTTGACATTGAACCGACTGACCTCCACACTATCAGGTGGGGAATACCAACGGATCAAGCTGGCCACATCACTGGGTTCAGCTTTAGTCGGTTCCATGTATATCTTGGATGAGCCTAGCATTGGACTTCATCCCCGAGACACGGATCGCCTGGTTGGGGTTTTAAAATCGCTTAGGGATATGGGAAATACGGTGATCGTAGTGGAGCATGAAGACAAAGTGATGAAAGCCGCGGATCAAATCATAGATATTGGCCCGGACGCGGGAGTCAATGGAGGTGAATTGTTATTTCAAGGCCCCATCGAAGAATTAATCTCTTCCGGTCAAACTCATACCGCCCGGTACCTGAGAGGGGAAGAAAAAATCTTTCAGAAAAATGGAAATCGGAAGTGGAAAGATTCCATCATCGTCAAAGGCGCCCGGGAAAACAACCTGAAAAACCTGACGGTAAAGTTTCCGCTGAATACCCTGACAGTGGTCACGGGGGTTTCCGGCTCAGGAAAATCTACGTTGATCAAAAAGGTACTCTATCCAGCTTTGGGTAAAATGCTGGGAACAGTCATAGATGAAAGCGGAAAATACGACAAGATTGAAGGGGATTTTAAAAAAATCACCCAAGTGGAGTTTGTGGATCAAAACCCGATAGGAAAATCCTCCCGCTCCAACCCAGTGACCTATGTCAAGGCCTATGATGCCATCCGAACCTTATTTTCGGAGCAGCCTATATCTAAGCAACGGGGCTACAAACCGGCATTTTTCTCCTTCAATGTGGACGGAGGAAGATGTGAAAACTGTGCAGGTGAAGGGGTCACTACAGTAGAGATGCAGTTTATGGCGGACATCCATCTTACTTGCGAATCCTGTAAAGGCAAGCGTTTCAAAAATGAGATTCTCGACGTCAAATACAAAGACAAGGATATTTCAGAAGTCTTGGATATGACCATCGATGAAGCCTTGGAATTTTTCAAAGGAAAAACTCAGATCATCAATCGACTACAACCTTTACAAGAAGTCGGCCTGGGCTATATCGGGATGGGCCAAAGCTCCAACACCCTTTCTGGTGGTGAAGCTCAGCGAGTGAAACTAGCCTCATTCTTAGGGAAAGGAGGCACCAAGTCAGGAGATCATGTGCTGTTCATTTTCGACGAACCCACCACCGGGCTTCATTTCCACGATATCAGCAAACTCTTGCACTCTATTAACGCCTTAATCGATCAGGGTCACTCTGTGATCATCATTGAGCATAATACCGAGGTCATCCGTTCTGCCGATTGGGTAATTGATTTGGGCCCAGAAGGAGGGAATAAAGGAGGACATCTGACCTTTGCAGGAACTCCAGAGGATTTGGCGAAAGAAGATGAAAATTACACCGCGAAGTATTTGAGGGAGGGGTTCGCTTAAACCTTTGAGGTTTAAAAAACCTCGAAGGTTTCCTATCCTCGCATAATAATTTGGGATCTTAGCTCAGTTAGTTTATAGCGATCCTTTGACAGAGCAAAGGTCATGGGTTCGTCCTCGATATTCTTATGGATTAGGCAAGGGGTAAATTATAATTTATTTCATGTTTTCTGTTGTCTCGGATAAGAGCAAAAATCCTGTTGATGAGTTTTGCTCTCACCGCATTGATTACAGTCATTTTATTCTTCCCTTCAGCTACTTTCCGCTCAAAATAGTCTCTAAACTCTCCTTTCATTTTAACTGCTGAAAGAGCTGCCATATGGAACAATGTCTTGAGATGAATATTGGCTCTGTAGGAGACCTTTCTCCTAGACTTTTGGCTTGTCCCGGATTCGAAGGCAAACGGAGCAACTCCCACATGACAGGCAAACTTCCTCCCAGAACCGAACTTGGTAAATGCTCCAGTTGCGATAATGGTGTGTAAAGCTACTTGTTCCCCGATCCCATCAATAGAAGTCAATATGGCTTTTTGCTCAGAAAGGGTTTCATTGGCTTCAAGTAAGGTTTTGATTTGTTGGTCTATATCCTTGATAAGTTTGCTCAATGACTCGACTTGCTTTTTGAGTCTCCTACTTCTTGCTTTATAAAGCTCTTCATCCATAAAGCCTTTCAGATCTTTAATATGGGTTTTGTACTTGGCTCTTTCTTTTATAAACAACTCTCTTTCACTGGATAGGGAACGAATCGCTTCCAAAGTAGTGTCTTCTACGGTTTGGATTTTGGCTTTGTCTTGATGCCTTTTGGCATAATCGGCTATTCGGATGGCATCCACTCGGTCGTTTTTATATCGGGTGACTCCTGACCGCTGTTTGATCTCTGCACCTCCTTCCAGCCAGAGTGCTATATTATGTTCCAAACAAACTTTTCGCAGAGGATAGCCATAGTGTCCGGTATGTTCAGCACATATCAATGCTTTACTCATGTCGAAGGTCTTGGAAATCTTTCTAAAGAATCGTTTAATGGATAGTGGTTTGTTTTCAACCTTGAAACTTTCCACTTCTCCATCACGGCTAATCAGGGCAAGATCAAGAGATAATTTGCTAACGTCAATTCCGATAACTGTTTCGAATTGCATACTTTTGAAATTAGATAATTGAAGTAAAAAGAACCTTTACCTAATAACCTTAACAGGTTTGACTGATATCTTATACAGGTCTTGGTTCTTGAATCCTGTCAGTCCCAAATATCGAGTTAGGCCTCTTACACCTAAAGCTATCGCTGGGTCGCTGACAGGGCTTCAATTATACTCCAAATCCTTCTAGTTTACTATCTGACAAACCTAAGGTAGCTATCGGAACCCTTAGATCCCACTCACAAAGCACAATGTCGATTCGATAATGTGCTTTTTTTATTTCTTTATGAAGGCATTTTACCATGAAAATCGAAAGTATAATTTACGATTTTCATAGTACTTGACCATTTGGAATACTTTTCCAAGTAGCTTTTTTTTCGCTTTTCCATTGCTGGTTTTATCTCTTTGGCTTTAAGCCTTAAATTCGGCATTCAATGAAATTTTCTCTTATGCAAAAACGACTACTCTTCACCCTTTTCAGCTTGGTATGCTGGACTTTCGCGCAAGCGCAAATCCAAACACCTGAGCAGTTTCTAGGCTACAAGCCCGGTGACCGATTCACTCCTCATCACCGCATGGTGGACTACTTCGAACACGTTGCCGCTAATAATCCTAATGTCAAACTCATCCAATATGGAGAAACCAATGAAAAGCGTCCGCTGATCATGGCTATCCTTTCCAGCCCTGAAAACATGGCTAACCTGGAGCAAATCCGGACCGACAACCTCAAAAGAGCAGGTTTGATGGAAGGAACCCCCTCTACAGCTATCCCAATTAATTGGATGTCTTTCAATGTGCATGGAAATGAATCTGTAGGGATGGAAGCGGCTATTTCAGCTTTTCATACACTTGCTAATCCTACTAATGCAAAATCCCAGGAATGGCTGAAAAATCAGGTTATCATCATCGATCCAGCCATCAATCCTGACGGTCGTGATCGTTATGCCATGTGGTACAACCAAAAGATGAATACCATCCTCCAGCCCGATCTTCAGTCTGTGGAGCACAATGAGCCTTGGCCCGGAGGTCGCGCCAACCATTACCTTTTTGATCTCAACAGAGACTGGGCATGGCAGGTGCAAGTAGAGTCTCAGGCCCGATTAAAAGTGTATCAGCAGTGGATGCCGCAATTGCATTTGGACTTTCATGAGCAAGGCATCAATAATCCTTTCTACATGGCTCCTGCCGCTGAACCTTTACATGAGCAATTGACTGCTTGGCAACATGAGTTCCAGGATATTTTTGGAAGAAATACAGCCAAGTATTTCGATGATATGGGTAGATTTTATTTTACCAAAGAGCGATTTGATTTACTCTATCCTTCTTATGGAGATTCTTACCCTATGTTTAACGGAGCAATCGGAATGACCATAGAGCAAGGTGGAGGAGGTCAGGCTGGCCGAGGCGGTTTCAATGCCGTAGGAGATACAGTAACGCTGAGTTACAGAATTGAAGGACACTATACCGCTGCTATGTCTGCTGCCGAAGTAACCAGCCAGAATGCATCAAAACTTCTGGAGCAGTTTGCGAAGTTTTACAAAGAGAACTCAACCAATCCGAAGGGGAAATACAAAAGCTTTGTTATCAAAGGAGAAAGCAACCCGGCACAAATTGCCAAGTTATTGGAGCTATTGGATAAAAATGGAATCCGGTATGGAAAGGCAGGAAGTAAATCAGGTTTGAGAGGTTTCGAATATCAAAGCGGAAAAAGTGCAGCTTTCAGCACCACAGATAAAGACATTGTTATCTCGGCCTATCAACCTAAATCAGTTTTGGCACAGGTATTTTTCGAGCCCAATCCTCAACTGAATGATAGCATCACTTACGATATTACTTCATGGGCCTTACCATATGCCTATAATTTGAAAGCCTACGCTTTAGAAAGCAGACTTGACCCAGCCGGAGCTTATGAGAAAGTAAGTTTTGCGGAAAATATTCCTGGAAAAACGCCAGTAGCTTATATCGCTAAATGGGAAGGAACAAGAGATGCAGCTTTTCTTGCAGCACTTTTAAGAGAAGGCATACGAGTAAAATATCCTGAATTCCCTTTCAAAACAGAAGGGAAAAGCTTCCCAGCCGGCACTCTGCTAATCACTAAAGGAGGTAATGAATATGTCGCTGACTTCGATAAAAAAGTTACGGAAATTGCCAATCAATTTGGTATCTCCCTTGAAACAACCATGACTGGTTACATGGAAGAAGGCAAGGACTTTGGTTCACCTAATATCCGAATTATCCAGGCCCCAAAAGTTGCATTGGTGGGAGGAGCTGGAACTTCTTCTCTGAATTACGGTGAGCTTTGGCATTTCTTCGAAAAGGACTTGAATTATCCACTTTCAAACTTGGAATTGGACAACATGGCCAGATATGACCTAAGCAAATACGATGTAATCATTCTCCCATCCATGTGGGGCGGAGGACTGAATAAAGCAGCTCAGGATAAAGTCATGGAATGGGTTCGCGCAGGTGGAAAGGTTATTGCCATTGATGGTGCAGTAAATCTTTTTGCAAACAAGGAGGGCTTTTCTCTGAAAACTTTCGATACCGATGAGGAGAAAAAATCTGCTGAAAAAACAGCTGACACCTTGGCTAGAAAAGAACGATTAGAGCCTTATCAGGAGGGAGAACGTTTAGCAATTTCAGGCGGAGCTGCAGGAGCCATTTACCAAGTTGATATGGATGAAACACATCCTTTGGGCTACGGAACCCAAGGTAAATTCTATACGCTGAAAAACAACTCCAGCAAATTTGCCTACCTGATCGACGGAGTCAATGCAGGGAAAATCAGCTCCAATGACTCCTACAGAACTGGCTACATAGGCTATAAAATCAAATCCACAATGGGAGGATCCTTAGCTATCGGTTCGGAAAGACAAGGTCGTGGAGAGATTGTTTACTTCGTGGATAATCCTATTTTCCGTGGTTTCTGGGAATCCGGAAAATTAGTACTGAGCAATGCAATTTTCTTGGTTGGACAGTAGGGAAAGGATGAAATATAAATTCTGAAGGCTGAAATCAAAAGCTAAAGTAAGAAAGCTGAAAGCCGACTCCTTAAAATGGGGTCGGCTTTTTTACTCAGGAGCGGAGAAGTGAAAAAAGCATTTTTACACATTTGATTGTGCATTTTTTTGTATTTTTGCACAAATGAATGTGCAAAATGGACGAATTACTTGAAATCTCCCATTCACTAATCAATAATACAAGCCTTGAATTTGAGCGATATTTAAAAGACCAGATTGCTTGGGATGAAAAACTGATTGGTATCAAAGGGGCTAGAGGAACAGGAAAAACTACTTTAATTCTCCAATACCTTAAAAAGAAAAAAAGCGAAGGACTGCTCGTTGCTTATTTTTCATTGGACGAATTGTATTTTTTGGAAAATAACCTTCTTCAAACTGCAAAGACTTTTTACCAAACAGGTGGTAAAGTATTGGCATTGGATGAGGTTCATAAATATCCAAGTTGGTCTCGAGAGCTTAAAAATTTACATGATCGCTACCCAGACCTTCAGATTATTTTCTCTGGATCTTCGATTATTGATATCAGCAAACAGGAAGGGGATATTAGCAGGCGAGCGATCATGTATGAGCTACATGGACTTTCCTTTCGTGAATACTTGAAAATTAAACATAAGCTAGCTCTTCCTCTCCTCAAAATGGATCAAATACTTTTCCCAGAAGGAGATATTAGACAGCTATTTCCCAACGATTTTAAACCTCTCTCCTATTTTAATGATTATTTGACTACTGGCTATTTCCCTTTTTCAGGAGAAAATAAGGAGCTTTATTTTCAGAAATTGAGGCAAATGATCAGAACAATTGTGGAATATGACATGGCAGAAATAAAAGGCTTTGACATCAGAAACGGTAAAAAATTGCTTCAACTGCTTTATATTATTTCACAACGGGTACCCTTCAAACCTAACTTAAGTTCGCTTGCCGAGAAGACCGCCATACATCGAAATTCACTTTCACTATATCTTAGCTATTTAGCAGAAGCACGCTTAATTGATCTCCAATATCCCGCAGGAATCAGTATATCAACGCTTCAGAAGCCTGAAAAAATTTTTTTAAACAACACCAACTATCTCTATGCCTTGGCTGAAATTAAACCTGAAAAAGGGACAGTTAGGGAAATATTTTTTCAAAGTCAGGTAAAAGTAAATCATCGATTAAATTATTCACCTTCAGTTGATTTTTTGGTAAATCAAGAATATCATTTTGAAGTCGGTGGAAAAAGTAAAACTCGAAATCAACTGCTCAGTGATAAACATTTTCTGGTAAAAGACGATTTGGAATTCCCTGCTGGAAAAAGTCTACCTCTCTGGATTTTTGGCTTTATGTATTGATTTTCAATTTCTTTTTCTATTTTGTCATAATGAAACAATAAACCATAAATTCCCTTACCTATGAAAACCAACAGAAGAGATTTTTTTAAGAAAGTTGGCGCCGGAACACTCGCCGCTTCCATCCCATTCGCTTCACAAGCACATGCACTTTCCTCCGCACCGAAAGCGGCTTCGGAGGATCAGTTTCTCCAAATCGGAGATAATTTAGCAATCGCCAATACCGACTCAGGAAAAGTACGAGGCTATATCCTGAATGGCGTATTTACCTACTTGGGGATACCCTATGGAGCAGACACTGCTGGAAAAAACCGATTTATGGCACCCAAAAAACCTGAGCCCTGGACTGATGTCAAACCTACTATTTGGTGGGGAAACACCGCTCCCCAGATTATGGATAATCGGTATGCAAATGTCCACTACTCTTTTGCGGATCATTGGAACTATGACGATGTCAGTGAAGACTGTTTGCGCCTAAACGTATGGACCAACGGAATCGCTGATGGGAAAAAGCGCCCAGTGATGGTTTGGCTTCACGGAGGTGGATTTACCAATGGAAATGGAATTGAGCAGGATGGCTATCATGGGGAAAATATTGCCAAAAATGGAGATATCGTCTTCGTATCTATTAATCATCGATTGGGACCAATTGGCTTCACTGATTTATCCGGTGTTGGAGGCGATAAATATAAAGACTCAGGAAATGTTGGCATGTTGGATATCATTGCGGCTTTGAACTGGGTAAAAACTAATATTTCAAATTTTGGTGGAGATCCTGGAAATGTCACCATCATGGGGCAATCCGGAGGAGGTGCGAAAGTAACCTGCACCATGGCCATGCCCGCTTCAGAAGGTAAGGTGCATAAAGGTGTTGCGCTGAGTGGCAGCATGCTTCAAGCTAATGACAAAGAATATGCGCAGACTTTGGGTCGCTATGTCATGGAGGAGGCAAAACTAACGCCTGCTACGCTGGATCAAATTCAGGAAATTTCGTGGAGAGAGTATTTAGATATCGCAAATCGTGCTTTAGTTCGAATGCGGAAAGATAACCCTCAACCAGGCTTCCGAGGCGGTTTTGGTCCTGTTGCTGATGGAGTGCATATTCCGAAAGGTGAGTTCTTTTCAGAAACTTCAGACCATGCAGCCAATATGCCTTTGATGGTTTGTACCACATTCCATGAATGGAACCCAACCCGAACCAATGCCGAACTGGAAAAAATAGATAAAGCCGGGGTAGTGGAGCAGCTAAAAGGTAGATTTGGTGAACAATCTGATGCTATTTATGCCGCTTATGCAAAGGACTTTCCAAATGCATCTCCGGCAGATCTATGGGCAATGATCCTATCCAACCGTCAGGGTGCTATCAACACTTCTACTGCGAAAGCCTCCCAATCTGCGCCTGTTTATTTAGCCTGGTTTGGTTGGGAACCCAATCTTTATGATGGACGCATGAAAGCATTTCACTGCATAGATATCTGTTTCTGGTATCAGAATACCGACCGCATGTACACGCATACTGGAGGAGGAGCCAGACCAAGAGCCTTGTCTGATAAGATGTCTTCTGCATTGCTGGCCTTTATGAAAACAGGGAATCCGAATGGAGGAGGCCTTCCAAATTGGCCAGCATATCAGGTTGCAAATGGAGAAACCATGATTCTTGATGATACCTGTCAAGTGAAAAATAAGCCGGATGCCAATGGATTAGCAGCTTTGATAGCTTAATTTAAATTTGCTCCAATACTAACCCGAACTGGACTTGGATTTCGTTCTGAACCTTCACAGTACCAAAAAACTTAACAGGCGGATTAATTGAGAAGTCTGAAAAAGTAACTGTTTGCTTTCCGCTGAGTGTAGTTTTTCCGTTTTGCTTGATTTGCAATTGACAGGAAATCGGAAATCTTCTACACACACCAGCAAGAGTAATTTCAACATTCCCTTTGAGACTTTCAGAGGGGGTGTTGGGGTTGGTTCGGACAAGATCTAAAAACCTTACTCTTATTTCAGGATGTTCTTCTGCTCTGACAGTTTCATGAAAATCTTTGGTCATCAACTTGTTGTAGCAATTGAAATTGGTTGAATTCAACACAATTTCTCCAGACCAGTGAGCAATGTGCTTTTCGGGAGAAAGCGTTTCAATTAATATATCATTCCCCTGATAACCTAAAGCTGCACATTCGAATTGATTGACATTGGTTTTACCTAAAATTTCAACCACACTTTCCTTAGATACCTTCCAATGCGTAATCTCTACTTTACGCTCTAAGCTGAAACTGAATGACAGTATTACAATAATAAGAGAGATCAATATCTTTTCCATAGCTGTAAAACTTTAAAATCGGCCCCGTTTACAGGGCCGATTGGGGTGGTTTAGTTTCTGGATTAGAAACTAATCGCAGCTTCCAAGTTCACACCTTTGAAGCGACCTTCAAAGTATTTGCTATCCGGAGCAAAACCGTCCTTATACTCTTGATTTACATATTCTAATTTTAGAAGCACATTCTTAGTCATAAACCAACCTCCGCCTAAATTCAATCTTGTAATCTTGGTATCAGGAGCAGTGCTATTTGCATTACCATTCACTGAGTTCCATCTGAGTCCTAGGTAAAACTGCTCGGTGGTACCAAATCTGTAAAGTGTTTCTGCCGCTACTTGAGTGAATTGACCATCTCCTTGGTCTGGAGAGTTGTTAACCACTTCATAGATCCCGAAGAATTCCAAGCCTCTATATTTGATGAAAGGGTTGAACTGCATCGCGGTCATTTGCTTGAATCTTGGATTAAATCTTCCCTCGAAATCACTTGCATTTCCCTCCAAAGCCTGCATCACTCCGTAGTATCTAGAACCAGCTCTGTCTCCTCCGTACAACCAAGTACCTGTGGTAGTACCATTATTCAAGTACCAAGAACCTGTTAATCTTAGGCGTAAATCATCACTCAATTGCTTATCAAAACCCAGTTTTCCGTAGAAAGAAGCCTTATTGTCAGAGTTATCATTGACAATTACATTTTGATTGAGTTTACCATTGGTAAGACCAATGACTCCGATAAACCCATTATTTTGAATGGTTAATTCTCCGAATGCCTCAGTAGAAAATGAGTCCATTATATAGTTTCCGATGAAAGGATTGTAAATCACTCGGGCATTATCAGATCTTCTAAAGTGAGCATCCCCGTAGTTGAATTCATCCAAACCAACAGTTATGGTTGCAACACTCATAAAACCTTCCATAAAACCAGGTCTGATAAAGTCCAACTTATCAATTTGAAGGTGACCACCTTTTACCCAAGCTTCTACATGGTGCTTAGAAGAAAGATAAGTTCTCAAATGCAATCTCATACCATCAGCTAATTGGGTGTTGATGTTAAGATTAGCAGAAGGAAGGTTGAAATTGGAACCTAATTCCACCAAATTATTGAGATTGTTGTAGTTATTAATGGTCTGAAATTGGAGTGCAAAATCACCTCCAACGAATACTTTTACCTTATCAAAGGTACCTTTCGCTTCTTTTGGAGTTTCAAATACATTTAGACCTTCTTTATCATTGGATCTAAAATATTGCAACTCGGTTTTTTCTTGTGCATTTGTTGCCAAAGGGCTCAGCGCCATGAGAATTATCGCCAATGTGCCAAACCAGGTTAAGTGCTTTTTCATAATCAATTGAGATAAGGGTTAATTTTTTTGTTCGTAAATCGCTTTGTAAGAAATCTGTAAATCGTTACCGGTTTTGATGGTGTTGAATACAGCAGTCGGTGGACTAAGTTTGAATTGAGAAAAGGTGATCGGAAGATTACCGGAGAAAAGGACAGAATTTCCATTCACCTGGTAATTGACCTTCATTTTTACAGTCTGACTAACTCCTGCTATACTGAGTTTTCCAGTGGCCATCAGGTAGTTGCTCTGAATTTCGTCCAGACTGATTAATTGAAAATCAATTGACTGAAACTGCTCCGCCTTTAGAGCCTCATAAGCATTTTTATCCATAGAGCTCTTGCCGCTTTTCAAGCATTTGACAGGAACTTTTATCGTCAAACTTTGAATTCCTTCCAGCTTTCCACTCAATAGGTTTATGGATGCTTGGCCTTGTAAAGGACCTTCGGTTACCATATCCCAATCATGAATTGTAGAAGTGCCGGAAACTTTTACCTCTGCTGAATTTTTGATTGTAAACAACTGTTGCTGAGCGTATCCAACTTGTATTTGGAGTACTCCCACGATCAGCGTCAACAGTATGTATTTTGTAAGCCTTTCCATCGCATTAAAGGGTTAGTGAACTTGTTTGTTGATCCAAAAGTAGGTTCAGCGATTGGATTAAAACTTGACGAGAATTGGCTAAAAAGATGACTTTAATCAGCTTTTAAAGAATCTATAATAAAATAGCTAAGTTATTCTTTATACTGTTTGGGATGTATTTTGCATCTATTACGTTATTTTATTTTAGAAAAATCAGTAAGACAGTATTTATATCTTACTTCAATGTTTTCGCCTCTTAATAATTTCGTGAACTCAGCTAAAAGTTTTTGGCTTTAGAATGATGAAAATAATATCGGCTTTCAATTAAGAGCAAACCAGCTCCTCGGTTAAAATCAAGGAAATGATCAGAGAATCTTGCTTTGCATAACAACTAAGCCCATGATAATCGACTTGATTTTTTAATATCACCTTCAAGCTAGATTTCAACCGGTTGCATTAAATTTTCCTGATACATTCCTCAAAATTCTGCTTAAAAGCGATTTCTTTTCCCATAAATTAGGCGCTCTTATTCAGACAACTATGACAGATTTTAAAAACTATAAAGTACCCTATTCGATATCCTCAGATTATTCTGAAAAAGTGGCCTATTTCTCCATGGAATTTGCCATTCACCAACCTTTAAAAATCTATTCAGGTGGCTTGGGATTCCTTTCAGGCTCACATCTTAGAAGTGCCTATGAACTGGGACAAAATTTGATTGGGATTGGTATCCTCTGGAAATACGGCTATTACGATCAGACGAGGCATCATGACCAAACACTTAAGCCGGAGTGGTACGAGAAGACCTACAGCTTCTTGGAGGATACAGGAATCAAGTTTCAGGTAACAGTTCATGATGTGCCAGTTTGGGTCAAGGCTTTCTATTTGGCTCCGGACACTTTCAAGTCTGCCCCCTTATTTCTTTTGAGCACAGACCTTCCTGAAAATGACTATCTCAGTCAGACCATCACTCATAAATTATATGACTCCGACACTGCGGCCAAGATTGCGCAATGTTTGCTTCTGGGTATCGGCGGAGCCAAATTGTTGGATATTCTCAATTTCAATCCGGATGTATACCATTTGAATGAAGCTCACGGAGTCAGTGCCGTATTTCATCTAATGAGAAAATTCGGTAGCAAGAAGGAAGTTCAAAAACGTCTGGTCTTCACCACGCATACCCCAGAGGAGGCCGGAAATGAAAAACACGATATTCATCTACTGAATAAAATGAGCTTTTTCAACGGATACTCTGTGGATGAAGTGAAAAAACTCACCGGTATGGAAGGTGATGTTTTCAATCACTCCTTGGCAGCACTTCGATTCGCCAGAAAAGCCAATGGAGTCTCCGAACTCCATGGAAAAGTCAGTAGGCAAATGTGGAAATCCTACAAAAACATTCCGGAAATCACCCACATCACCAATTCCCAAAACTTCAAATACTGGGCGGATAAGCAACTCTATCATTACATGGAGCAGGACGATGTGGCTCTTTTTGAAGACAGAAAACAGTATTTGAAGAAAAGAGCATTCGATATCGTAGCAGATCAGACAGGTAAACTCATGAACCCGAAAGTACTGACTATCGTTTGGGCCAGAAGATTTGCAAGCTATAAGAGAGCCGAATTGATCACCAGAGATATCCGCCGATTTGATGCATTGATGCGCAATTCGAAATATCCAATTCAGATAATCTGGGCAGGTAAACCTTATCCATTAGATTACAATGCCATTTCTGTTTTCAACCAGCTGGTTCATTTGAGCAAGCAATATCCTAATATGGCGGTGTGCACAGGCTATGAGTTGACTCTTAGCAAGCGTCTCAAACAGGCATCTGATATCTGGCTGAATAATCCACGAGTGCCGAGAGAAGCTTCCGGCACTTCAGGAATGACCGCATCCATGAATGGAGGAGTAAATCTTTCCACTTTTGACGGATGGATCTGTGAATTTGCAGAGCATGGGAAAAACAGCTTCATCGTTCCTCCTGCTAACTATGCATCCATGCATGTGGAAGAACAAGACGAATACGATTTGAATAAACTCTATGAAGTGCTGGAAAAAGAAATTCTTCCGCTTTATTACGATAATCCAGAAGGCTGGAGAGCTTTAGTTCAAAAAGGCATGAAAGATGTCATCGGCTTTTTTGAAAGTAATAGAATGGCAAAAGAATACTATGATTTGATGTACAAATCCTGATTCAAAAGATATTTAGACCATTAGGTAAAGCTCAAATCGGATAATTCGATTTGAGCTTTTATTTTGCCTCTATATTGTATGTAATGATGAAAAAAGCCCTACTCCTTCTGATCCTTTTACCAATTTTCACTTACGCTCAAGATGTAATGCCTCCACTTTTGCCCTGGAAAGGAAAATCGGAAGCCCTGATTGTAGCAAAAGATCATCCTTGGATCACTCCAGGAGAAGCAAGCGACTTGAAAGAATCTCCAACTTATGAAGTAACCTACCTTTGGATCAAAAAATTAGCTGACTCCAGTCCTTATCTCCAACTTAAAAGCCTGGGCAAAAGTGAACAGGGAAGAGATATTTGGATACTCATCGCTTCCAAAAATCAATTTTTTGACGGAGAAAGGTTAAAAAAGGAAGAGAAACCACTGATATTTTTCCACGGGGGAATCCATGCTGGAGAGATCGATGGAAAAGATGCAGGCATGATGTTGCTTCGGGATATCATCCATGGAGAAAAGGGTCACTTATTGGATCAGGCCAATATTCTTTTTATACCCATTCTCAATGTGGATGGGCATGAAAGAAGAAGTCCCTATGGCCGTGTCAATCAAAGAGGGCCGGTAGAAATGGGATGGAGAACCAATGCCAAAAACCTCAACCTCAATAGGGATTTTACCAAAATCGAAACTGCTGGAGTTAAGGCCGTCATAGAAGTGATCAATGAATATGAGCCGGACTTATATGTGGACGTGCATGTCACTGATGGAGCAGACTATCAATATGACATCACTTACGGTTTCGTAAAGACAGGAGGGTATTCTCCTGCTATCAGTCAGTTTTTAGCTAATACTTTTCAGAAAGAAGTCGATGCTGCTTTGAGTAGCAAGGGTCATATTCCAGGCCCTCTTCTATTCGCTGCGAATGGGGATGATTTTTCCTCCGGAAATGTAGCCTTTTCTTTCAGCCCCAGATTTTCTCACACATATGGTGATGCTCGTCATCTTCCTTCTATTTTGATAGAAAACCATTCTCTAAAGCCATTCAGACAACGGGTTTTGGGAACATATGTATTCATGGAACAAGCGATTTTGACCATGGCTAAGCATTATGACGCAGTTAAAAAAGCGGTTACCTTGGATCAAAATCAGGCAAAGGAATCCCTTGATGTGAAATTCAAATTTAGGGAGAACCCAGCCGACACCATGCAATTCAAAGGGATAGCGTCCAGAAAAGAAAAATCTACCCTTACTGGATCCGAATATGTGGTATGGGAAGGTAAGGCTATCACTCAGGAAGTTCCTACCCTTTTGATGGACGTACCTGTGCAAACCGTCCCTATTCCCAAAGCTTATTGGATTTCCTCAGAGTGGTCAGAGGTCATTGAAAAATTGCAGCTACACGGGATTGAAATGGAAATCTTGAGTGAGCCAAAAGATATCAGGCTAGAATACTCCAAAGTAATGGACTTTAAAATGGGAAGTCAGCCCTATGAAGGCTTAATGAGAGTACAGGAATTTTCTTCAGAAAAAATCTACCGAACGCAAACTTTCCTTTCAGGTTCGGCAAGAGTTAAAACTGACCAAGCTTTGGGGGAACTGGCAGTAATATTATTGGAAGAGGAATCCGTGGACAGCTTTTTTCAATGGGGGTATTTCAATTCCGTATTCAGCCAAACAGAATATATGGAGACTTACATCATGGAGCCTATGATTGCTCAAATGCTAGCAAAAGATCCAAAGCTCAAAACCGAATTTGAGACGAAAAAATCAGAAGACCCTGACTTCGCTAAAAATGCGAGAAGAATCTATCGTTGGTTTTATGAAAAGACCCCTTATTTTGATCAAAACTGGAAAGTGATTCCAGTTGGAAGAGAATGGTAAATGATATGAAATGCCAATTAGGAAAAAACTCACACAACTTGTCCCGAACTTGTTTCGGGAGGGGGATAATTATTCTGGGCATTCCTCCCTAAAGTCATCGGGATGACCTCTAAAAAACAAATTTTAACCAGATGAAAATAGAGCATATAGCCATTTGGGTAGAGAATCTGGAGAGTATGAAAAATTGGTATTGCCATTACCTGAGCCTTGAAGCAGGAGAGCTTTATTTCAATCCAAAAAAAGGGTTCAGTTCTTATTTTTTGAAATTCCCCAATGGTGCAAGACTGGAGCTGATGAATAGAAAAGATCTGGAAAGCAGAGCAGAAGGATCAAAAATACATTCAGGCTATGCCCATATAGCAATTTCTTTAGGCTCCAAGGAAAAGGTGGATGATATGACCCAATTTTTCAAATCTGAAGGCATTCCGATTTTGGATGGACCCAGAACTACAGGCGATGGATATTATGAGTCTGTAATATCAGATCCTGAAGGAAATTTATTGGAATTGACAGTTTAATTCAGGAAAATATCCAATTCTGGAAACCAGACAGTGAGTCCTCAGGTTATTGGAGTAGTTCTGGTACTTCAGGCTTTAATTGAGTACCTTCGCCGTTTAAAATTGCCCATCGATTTATGAGTCAATCCACTGCTTCTCAGGAAGAATTTATTGAAATTTTTGGTGCCCGAGAGCATAATCTGAAAAATCTGGATGTCAGAATTCCCCGCAACCAACTGGTGGTGGTGACAGGTCTGAGCGGAAGCGGAAAAAGCTCCCTCGCTTTTGACACGATTTATTCGGAAGGACAAAGAAGATATTTGGAGAGCTTTTCAGCTTATGCCCGATCTTTTTTGGGTGGGATGGAAAGACCCGATGTGGATAAGATCAATGGGCTTTCACCGGTAATTGCCATAGAGCAAAAAACCACCTCGAAAAATCCTCGCTCCACGGTAGGTACTGTTACCGAAATCTATGACTTCATGCGTTTGCTTTTTGCAAGAGCAGGAGAAGCTTTTTCCTATGAAACCGGGAAAAAGATGGTGAGACAAACCGAAGACCAGATTATCGAGCAACTTTTTTCAAAGTTTGGAGGAAAAAAACTCTACATCCTTGCTCCGGTAGTCAAAGGAAGGAAAGGGCATTACAGAGAGCTTTTTGAGCAAATCAGAAAAATGGGGTTCTCCAAAGTTCGGGTTGATGGTGTAGTGATGGATATGGTTCCCAAAATGCAGGTGGACCGTTATAAAATTCACGACATTGAAATTGTCATCGACCGTATTGTCGCTGATGAGTCCGATAGATTTAGAATCACTCAATCCCTCAAATCTGCCTTGCAACATGGCAAAGGGGTGATTATGATTCGGGATGAGGAGGGAGAAATCCACCATTTCTCTAAGTACTTGATGGATCCGGAAACAGGCCTTTCTTACGATGAGCCTGCCCCTAACACTTTTTCATTCAATAGTCCATATGGAGCCTGCCCTACCTGTAATGGATTGGGGATTACTGAGGAAATTACCAAAGAGAGCATCATTCCCGATCCCAGTCTGAGTATTACCAGAGGGGGAATTGCTCCTTTGGGCGAATACAGAGACATCTGGATATTTAAGAAAATTGAGGCGATCCTGAAGCATTACAAATGCAGCATGAGTACGCCTATAAATAAGCTACCTGAAAATGTGGTGGATGTCCTGCTCTACGGAGATAAGGTTGAAGTAGCTGTAGACTCGGTGAAATATCCGGGAACAAAGTGGCATACAACCTTTGAGGGAATTGTCAACTTCCTCCAAAAGTATCAGGAAGGCAGTTCTGAAAAAATTCAGGACTGGGTTTCAGAGTTTACCATCACTCAGACCTGTCCGGATTGTAATGGATATCGCCTGAAGAAAGAAGCACTACACTTTAAAATCGACGATACGCATATCGGAGAATTAGCACATAAAGACATTCGAGCTTTAGGAGATTGGTTTGAAGGCGTGGAAAGCCGAATGACTGAAAAGCAGCAGATCATCGGTCAGGAAGTGTTGAAAGAAATCAGAAAGAGGATAGGTTTTCTCCTAGATATTGGCTTGGATTATTTGACGCTCAACAGACCATTGAGAACGCTTTCCGGAGGAGAAGCTCAGCGAATACGTCTGGCAACCCAGATAGGTACTCAGCTTGTGGGAGTGCTTTACATTCTGGATGAACCCAGTATTGGTCTGCATCAGCGGGACAATGTCAAATTGATCAAAGCGCTACAAAGCCTAAGAGATCTTGGTAATTCGGTGCTGGTGGTGGAGCATGATAAAGACATGATGCTCGAATCCGATTTTGTGTTGGATATGGGACCGGGAGCAGGAAGACATGGCGGACATATTGTTGCATCAGGCAAGCCCGAGGAAATTCTGAAGCAAGGGGGAGTAACTGCCGATTATCTGAAAGGGAAACTTGGGCTACCAATTCCCAAAGAGCGCAAAAAAGGAAAAGGCGAAAGCTTAATCCTCAAAGGTGCAAGTGGAAATAATCTGAAGAATGTAGATTTAGAAATTCCACTGGGCACTCTGACTTTGATCACCGGCGTTTCGGGATCAGGGAAAAGTACATTGATTCATGAGACATTGTACCCCATTTTGAGGCAACATATTTATGGATCCAAAAAAGACCCCATGCCTTATGAAAGCTTCAAAGGCTTGGAGCATCTGGATAAAGTAATTGAGGTGGATCAGTCTCCGATTGGTAGAACACCAAGATCAAACCCCGCCACGTACACGGGAGTATTTTCAGATATCAGAACACTTTTCACAGAACTCCCAGAAGCTAAAATCAGGGGATACAAACCGGGAAGATTTTCCTTCAATGTCAAAGGAGGAAGATGTGAGGACTGTGAAGGTGCCGGAATGAAATTGATTGAGATGGACTTCTTACCTGATGTCCATATCCCATGCGAAACTTGCAAAGGAAAGCGCTATAATCGGGAAACTTTGGAAGTAAGATTTAAAGGAAAATCCATTTCCGATGTTTTGGATATGACGGTAGAGCAGGCAGTGGAATTTTTCCATAACCAACCAAAAATCCTAAGAAAGATCAAGACTTTGAATGATGTGGGTTTAGGTTACATCACGCTTGGACAGCACGCTACTACTCTATCCGGAGGTGAAGCGCAGCGGGTGAAATTGGCAACTGAGCTTTCCAAAAAAGACACTGGAAAAACCTTCTATATTCTGGATGAACCTACTACGGGACTGCACTTTCAGGATATTGAGATGCTGATGAAAGTTTTGCAAAAGCTGGTAGATAAAGGCAATACAGTATTGATTATTGAACACAATCTGGATGTCATCAAAGTAGCTGATTATGTGGTGGATTTGGGACCTGAAGGAGGAAACAAAGGGGGGACTATAATCGCAAAAGGCACACCTGAGCAGATTGCGAAGAATGCTAAAAGCCATACAGGCAAGTTTCTTAAAATTGAATTAAATAGCTGATTCAGGGCCAAATCAGTGCTATATTCCTTTTATCACAATCCACTGATTCCTTTTCATAGCTTCAGTATATTTGAGGTTCTATGAATAGAATTCGTCTATACTGGTTGCTACAAATTCTGGGCTGGGGAAGCATTGCATTTGTCCAGATACTTTTTGCATCCCTTTCCTCCACCGGAATCAATCAAGTTCAGGTTTGGGGCTTTATTGTTCTTGCGGTATTTTACCTGCTCTCAACCCATTTTATTCGCTACATAATCAAGACATACGATTGGTTCAAGTTGAGCATTCCTCAACTTTTACTTCAGTCGGTCCTGGCCATGTTGGCTTTGAGTTTAGTCAATGTGGTTGTACAGATTTTAATCAACATTGCTTTTGGGATTTTAAACCCCCAGAATGATTTTCAGCTGCTGGTTATTTCAGCCAACCTCTTTATAGCTTTTCTTTTTTACGCTATGTGGTTTTTGCTGTATTTCCTTTTTCACTTTCTGGACAACTACAACAATACCCTAAAATATGAGGCGAAAATCAACCAAATCCGCCTCAACCATCTGAAAAGCCAGCTCAATCCACATTTTATTTTCAACGCTTTGAACAGCGTGAGAGCTTTGGTGGATGAGGATCCAGATAAAGCTAAAAATGCGATCACGAGAATTTCGAATATACTTCGCTTCTCACTGATGATGGATAAAAAACAGACCATTGACTTTGAGGACGAGCTGAATACAGTAAAAGATTATCTCATGCTGGAATCCATCCGATTTGAAGAAAGACTACAGGTAGAATATCAAATCGAAGATGAGGCTTTCAATTACAAAATCCCCCCTATGATGCTTCAGACCATTGTGGAAAATGCCATCAAGCATGGAATTTCTAATTTGGTGAAGGGGGGTATTATTGAGATCAAATGCCGGGAAGGACTGGAGGATGATTTGTATATCCAAGTTAAAAACAGCGGCTATCTCAAAACTCCTCCGAGCTTGAAGCCCAAAGCCGATGGAGGCCATGGTTTGAGTAATACGGTACAAAGGCTTAAGTTAATTTATGGGGATAAAGCTAGGTTCCGTATATTCAATTCCGGGAATCAATTTGTTATCACCGAAATCAAAATCCCCAAACAAAGAGTAACTTTAGAACAATAAACTGAAAAAATATGCGAGCCATAGTTATTGATGACGAAAGATTGGCAAGAAAAGAGCTGATCAACTTATTAAATCAGCTGGAAACCGTCGAAGTAGTCGGAGAAGCAGTGAATGTGGAGGATGCCAAGGAGAAGATAGATCAACTCAATCCCGATGTGATTTTTCTGGATATTCAAATGCCGGAGAAAACAGGTTTCGATTTGTTGGAGGAGCTGGACAATGTTCCTCACGTAATTTTCACCACAGCTTATGACGAATATGCACTGAAGGCATTCCAGGTAAATGCTTTGGATTATTTGCTGAAGCCTATCGAGCCCAAAAGATTAGAAGAAGCTATTCAGAGACTTTCAGGCAAGATTGAAAATCAAATCAAGCGTGAAGAAGAAGCTGCTTCGACTAATAATAAAAAATTGACCTTGGATGATCAGGTATTTGTCAAAGATGGAGACAGATGCTGGTTTGTTAGGTTGTCCAATGTAAGGCTATTCGAATCCGACGGAAATTATATTAAAGTCTACTTCGATAATTTCAAGCCAATGATCCATAAGTCCCTGAATGCCTTGGATGAAAGACTGGATGAGAAGTCCTTTTTCCGTGCCAGCAGAAAGCATATTATCAACTTAGGTTGGGTCGAAGGTATAGAACCTTGGTTTAATGGAGGCTTGGTTGTCACACTAAAAGGAGGAGACAGAATTGAGGTAAGTCGCAGACAGGCAGCACGATTCAAGGAAATGATGAGCTTATAACTTTCATAACCAAAAAAAAGCATTTGATTTCCCGAATTAAATTCTGTAATTAGTGGAAAAGTAATTTTATATCGCTTTTTTAACCCGATACATCCACTAAAACGCATTATCTGCCAAACCCATGAAAGAAGAGCGGATTTTAATAGTCGAAGACGACCCAAGTATTGCAGAGAATATTCAGGAAATCTTAGAGCTCCTTGGCTATGTCAATATAGACATTGCCAACTCGGCCAATCAGTGTATCAAGGTCATCAAAAAATATCGTCCGGATTTGATATTTATGGATATCAAATTGAAGGGTGATAAAGATGGAATTGAACTGGGGGAAATTGTAAAGCAGATGGTGGATGCACCTTTGGTGTTTGTGACATCTTACTCAGATCCTACCATCATTGAGCGTGCAAAAAGAATTGCCCCTGCAGGGTTTATTGTAAAGCCTTTCAACACCAATGATATCCACGCTATCGTGGAAATCGTGCTTTATAATAAAAGAACCAAGCCTGCTACGGAAACAGCTGCCGTAGTTGCTCCAAAAGAAAGCCCTTATTTGGTCACCGATGCGGTATTTATCAAAGCAGACAATGCTTTTGAAAGAGTGCCGTACGATGAGATTTACTATGTAGAGGCAAATGGAAATATGGTGACTATTTTCACTAAAAATAGAGATTATAGCATCCGCAAGTCCATGAAAGAAATTGAGGAAATTTTACCTTCCCAGTTTTTCCTACGGGTTCAGAAGTCTTTCATCGTTCATTTGGGACAAATTGAAAGCTTTAATACCAAAGAAATTACTCTGAAGAAAGGATCGGTAGTACAAGTTGGAAGACAATATTACAATAGCTTCTTAGCCAAGTTGAATACAATTACGGAAAGTTAAGTTTACACCCACCGACCAATTTTTAAAAATCCTGCTTCCAAAGAGGCAGGATTTTTTTGTACCCTCCAAGGGTTTTAAATCCCTTGGAGGGTTTATTATCATCAAGTAATAAATCGTAAAAGATTTTAATAATCCAGGAAAATGATCCCCTTTTGATTTGATAAAATCAGAAGCAAAATCAATGATATTATCAATATCCAAAGGTTAATTGGGGAAACAAATGATCTTATAATTCAGTATATTTAGCTATGGATTATCAAAAATATATCGAAATCAGAGCAGATAGGAGGTTTGGAAGGCCTTGTATTAAAGGAACCCGAATTTCTGTTTATGATGTACTAAACTGGTTATCCAATGGAATGTCAAAGGAGGAAATTCTTGCTGATTTTGAAGAGTTAAATGAAGAAATGATACATGCGTGTTTAGCTTTTGCAGCAGATAAAGAACATAAACTTCAGTTCACCACTTGAAACTACTTTTTGATCAGAACATATCATCTAAGATTGTTAGACTTTTAGAGGAAAAATTTCCAGGTTCCACACATGTTCTTTTTGAAGGGTTAGAGAATGCTCCAGACTTGAAAATCTTTAATTTTGCAAAGAAAAATGGATATGCAATTGTCACCTTCGATTCAGACTTTGTTGATTTGAGTCTAGTAAAAGACTCTCCACCCAAAATTATTTGGCTCAGATCTGGTAATTTGACAACCACTAATATTTCCAGACTTCTTTTAAACAATTCCAGTAACGTTCAACATTTTTTGGAATCCAAAGAAAAATCGATTTTGGAAATAAATCGATAAAATTCAGTGAACTAAAAACAACCCCTCAGAAAGAATTTATTGTTCTAAGTAAAAGAATGCAGAGCAGGGAATAATCGGAAAAAATATTTTATAAAATGGATATCCGATTCCATTAAATTTAGATTTTTAGCAAGCAGTATCATTTTCGATTCCACCTTCTCATACCGCAAAATGAAAATTCCTGTTTTTAAACTGAAGGAAGATTACTTGCAGAGTAATAAAACCTCCTCAAACAATCTTCAATTAGTATACTAAGCTTTCTTTTTTGTATAATTAAAGAACGGTCAGTTTTTAAAAGAGCTTCCCATTCTTTCGCAGGAAAATGAATTGGCTATAAATGTTAATGCATGAAAAGACTTAGAATAAAAGAGAGTATTAAATTTTTTCTTGAACGCCAGTTTGTCAAAGGAGCTTACGTTCAATTGCTGTATGTAGCATTATTGATTGGATTGATATCACTAATTGGGGGGCTGCTTGTCTTGCCATCAGGAGAACCCACAGGGAATCTTGGAGAAGCGGTTTGGTGGGCCTTTTTACGATTGTCTGATCCTGGATATCTAGGGGATGATGAGGGCAACTGGAGACGCTTTGTATCGACAATACTTACGGTGCTAGGATACGTGGTATTCTTGGGTTCGATGGTGGCCATTATTACCACTTGGATGAATACCAAAATCCGAAGCCTGGAACAAGGTTTTACGCCGGTTGCTGCAAAGAATCACATCTTGATTTTAGGCTGGAACTCCAAGACAAGCTATACTGTAGGAGAAATTATTCAGTCTGTTGGCAGATTAAGAAGATTTTTGAAGTTTTATGGAGCCAGAAGACTGAACTTGATCATTCTTGCAGAAGATGTGACACCAGAGCATGTTCAGGAACTTCGAAGCAATCCTCTGATTGGAAAAGCTGCTGATGACATAGTACTTCGCTCCGGGATACCCATTGACCCTGAAGACCTCAAACGAGTCGACAGTCTCAATGCGGCTGCTATCATTATTCCAAGCTCTTCCTATACAGATCAAGAACTAGTTACCCCTGATGTAGAAACTATTAAAACTTTATTGTCACTCAATGCCGCCGCAGAGGAATCTTCCGGAAATCAAAATTTCCCTTATGTGGTGGCTGAAATCCAAGATGACAATAAAATAGACGCCGCCTATCGGGCCTACTCCGGACCGATGGAGGTAATTGGGAGCAACACCATTATCAGCAGGCTGATTGCTCAAAACATACGACTTCAAGGCTTATCTGTGGTATACAATGAGCTTTTAAGTCATAGTGTACACAACAATCTATATTGCAGAGAATACCCTGAAGTCAAGGGGAAAACAATTCATGATCTCAGGTCGGCATTTCCAAAGGCTGTCATCTTAGGTCTTGTGAGGCATAATGGAGAGGAACCTACTCCCATGCTCAATGTAGCACCGGAATTTGTACTGGAAGAAAATGACAGGCTGGTGCTTATGGCCAGAAGTTCCTCGGATATTGAACTGAAAACCAATATAGCCAACAATCCAGAGCCCCCTATTCAGATCAAAGAAAAGTTGAAAGTAGAAGAGCAGTCAGGAGTTGTAAAAATCCTGATATTGGGATGGAATTTCCACATTCCAGCTTTGGTTCGGGAGCTGAGCACCTATGAAGATGAGTACTATGATATTACCATCGTGGCAGTTTATCCCAAAGAAAAAAGAGAGGCTAGACTGGAAAAAATAAAAAGCATTTCAGAGCGGATAAGAATTCAGCATCTAGAAGAAGACTTTGTCAACGATAACATCCTGCAAAAGATTGATATTTCTGCATTCGATAATATTATCTTGGTCAGTAGTGGGAGAATTCTAGAAAAAGAAGAAGCCGATGCCCGAACCATTGTGGGCTATGTCTTGCTGGAAGAACTTCTAGAAAAACTCGATAAAAAGCCCAATGTCCTATTAGAACTTTCAGATCCGCACAATGAGACCTTATTGAGGAAATACAAGGCAGAAGTGATTATTAGCCCTTTAATCCTAAGTAATCTCTTAGCTGGTACTGCTTTGCAAAGAGAGGTAAACAGCATTTTTAAAGAGCTATTTACTGCGGGAGGAGCAGAAATCATTTTCAGAAGCATACAAGAATATGGCTTGAATCCTGGGCAGATTCCTTTTAGACAATTAGAAGACAAGGCATCTGAATTTGGAGAAATTGCTCTGGGAATATATAAGCCCAATTCCTTAAAAAAGGAGCAGCAACTGATTCTCAATCCTGAAAAAAATAGAAATCTAGAGATCAGTTCTGAGGTATTATTGGTGGTTTTGACGACGGTTTATTGATTGATCTTCAAAGCTATACCTATTGCTATATTGGCAGG
This sequence comes from Algoriphagus sp. UBA3586, assembly GCF_002376385.1. Taxonomy (NCBI): domain Bacteria; kingdom Pseudomonadati; phylum Bacteroidota; class Cytophagia; order Cytophagales; family Cyclobacteriaceae; genus Algoriphagus; species Algoriphagus sp. UBA3586. The sequence continues at coordinate 32,551 of NZ_DFMT01000008.1, forward strand.
TGGACAAAAAATCATGATAATCTTCATTAAAACCTAAGAAGAAAGGAAGTGGTTTTTAAAATTTATTTTAACTTGTTTTATCGTTTATTTTTTTCCGATGAAAACAATTTTTATCAAGAGCGCTATCATTCAGAAAAAGGCGGCAGTTCTGTTGGAATTTGCTTTTGATCATGAGTTGAAAGAACTAGTCAAGACTATTCCAGGAGCAAGGTGGAAGACGGATTTAAAGGTTTGGGCAGTCCCCTACTCTGATGATATTATATCTAATCTTTTAAACTTATTTAAGGGCAAAGCTTGGCTGGACTATAGCAACTTTAAAAAATTGGTGGAGCCGGAGGAATCTCAACACATCAAGCTGGCGCCAAGCAGTGCGCGCTCACTTGCTGAGCTCGAAAGATTTACGGACTGGATGCGAAATAGAAGATACTCTGAGTCTACCATTAAAAATTACACACAAAGCCTCAGTTTATTTTTCAGATTTACAGGGAACAAAAACCCGGAAGAAATTACTAATGCTGATTTGGAATTATTTCACAAAGATTATATCCTAAGTAGAAACTATTCTGCTGCCTTCCAATCCTTGGTCATCAATGCCGTGAAGTTATATTTTTCAAACAGGCTCAAACGAAAACTGGAACCGATCGAAATTGAAAGACCCAAAACCCCAAGATTATTGCCTCACGTCCTGAGCAAAGAAGAAGTAAAAGCCATCCTAGGAGCTCATCAAAATATCAAGCACCGTACGATGCTGAGTTTAATTTACGCTTGTGGTCTTAGAAGGTCCGAGCTCTTGAATCTAAAACCACAGGACATAGATTCAAAACGGGGCATGCTACGAATTAATCAAGGAAAAGGCAAGAAAGACCGTTTGGTGCCAATCAGTGAGAAAATTCTAGAACTGCTACGCGAGTGTTACAAAAATGAAAAACCTAAAGTATATTTATTTGAAGGGCAAGTGGCTGGAGAAAAATATAGTGAAGGGAGTCTCCAAAAAGTTTTGAAATCAGCTTTAGACAAATCAGGTATCAAAAGGCCGGTTACCTTGCATTGGTTGCGTCACTCTTATGCCACTCACTTATTGGAAAGTGGGACTGACCTACGATATATTCAGGAATTACTCGGACATAATTCCAGTAAAACAACGGAGATCTACACCCATGTAAGTCAAAGAAGCCTTCAAAAAATTCAAAGTCCCTTCGACAGTCTATAAAAAATAAAAGTTACCAAAGGTGCATATACTTGACCTCATTGGGCAAGTATATTTAAAAAAGGTACAGCAATAAATAAGTTGGCAGCAAGCGTAAAACGACAACTCAGTTAGGCGACAGTAGATGTACACCCTTTTTGTCACTTCGTTAGTAATTCAATTATTCGTTTATTATCTTGGATTACAGCATGGTCAAGAGGTGTTTTACCTCTATCGTCTTTTATTGATTTATTAGCTCCTGATTCTAAAAGTAATTTTCCCATTTCATAAGTTCCAAAATTTGCAACAAAGATAAGGGCAGTTGCTCCATTGAAATTTTGAATATTTAAGTCAGCACCTGACTTGACTAGTAAATTAATTTGACTGGAATAACCTTTAAAAATAGCCCCCATTAGTGCCGTATTTCCAGAATTATCTTGAGCATTTACATTTGCCCCTTTAGAAATCAAATATTGCGATAGTGAAACATGATTGTTATAGACTGCCAATATTAATGGCGTAAATCCCTTTTCATCTTTGGTGTTAATTAACGATGAGTCTGATGCTACTAATTTTTTTACACCATCAATGTTTCCTTTTCTACATTCATCTAATAATATTGAACTTTGTTGAGCTACAGCTCCTTGTAAACATCCTGTTAGTGTAAATAAAAGAAGAAGTAATTTCATATTTATCGCATTTTAAATTTATTTCGTTCGGGCCAGTTCTAAGACCCGAACGAAATAATTATTCTTTATCTAAAATCTTTTTCATTAAATCCAAGACCCTTGGCGAGTCGAGTACCAAAATCATTGTCTGCACGGTAGAAGTATGTTATCATAGTTTTTTGAACTTCTTTGTCTTTAACTTGTCCCAAGTCGCCTACCAAATTGCTAATTAGATTATCTTTCTCTGCTTTTGTAAGAGAGCGATAATAATCCCCAGCTTGACCAAAATCATTAGTTTTTGAAATGTTGTTTTGCGTTAGTACCACATTATTAACTGGAGTTTCAAAGTATTTGTATTCGCTGCTTTGATTAACAGCAACCTTTCTGCTTGGTTGATAATTTACATCTGGATTTTCAAATCTGTCATTTCCAGTACTTGCGTAGCTATCTGCATTATAATTTACAACTTTGTTTTTGGGCTTATTAACATCGAGTTGAAGATAATTTGGCCCAAGTCTGTGTCTGTGCGTGTCAAAATAAGAAAATAATCTTCCTTGAAGCAGCTTGTCTTCAGATGGCTCAACCCCTGGAATCAATGAACCAGGTGAAACTGCCATTTGTTCAATCTCTTGAAAATAATTTACAGGGTTTCTATTTAAAGTCATCGTACCAACTTTAATTCTTTTAACCTTATCCGTTGGCCATATTTTAGTTGCATCTAATGGCCAAAAATCAAAATTATTAAGTTCTGATGGCTTTAGAATCTGCACATACAAATCCCATTGGGGATATTTCCCTTCTTTGATATCATTGTACAACGAAACAGTAGCATGTTGCCAATCTTGTCCTTGTTGTATGGCAGCTTCTTTTACAGTCAAGTTCCTCTCACCTTGTTTAGGTTCCCAATGGTACTTTACATAATGAACTTCTCTCTTACTGTTTATCCATTTAAAAGCATGTACACTACTTCCTATCATATATTGATATCCTTGAGGAATACCATAATCTGTATAAAGACGTGTAAGCATATGTGTTGCTTCTGGTACATGTGAGAAAAAGTCGAAAAATCTGTTAGGGTCTTGTTTGTTCGTTATTGGAGATGGCTTTAATGAATGAACCATATCAGGGAACTTCATTGCATCTCTGATGAAGAATACGGGCAAATTATTGCCCACTATATCATAATTACCCTGTTCAGTATAAAATTTAACGGCAAAGCCCCTTGGATCTCTTACTGTTTCAGGGGAACCCGTACCATGAATTACTGTTGAAAACCTAACAGCAACATCAGTTTTTTTACCGATACTTTGAAAAGGTACAGCCATCGTGTAAGCAGACATGTCAGCTGACGATTCAAAAACACCAAATGCTCCTGCCCCCCTCGCATGTACTACCCGTTCTGGAATTCTCTCCCTGTCAAATGCTGCCAGCTTTTCAATTAAGTGGATGTCCTCTAACAATACAGGTCCTTGTGTACCTACAGTTTTAGAATTTTGATTGTCGCCAACTGGTGCCCCATAGTTGGTTGTCATCTTTTGAGCCAAAGCGGGCATAGCCGCAAGGCTTATTGCAATGATTAAAATTTTAGACTTCATATTTTTTTACGTTTTGATTCGTGACAAAGAAAAAAAAGGTTTGCTTATCAAACAAATTGATATTTTTGTAATCCTTATTTAAAATATCAATATGACTCTGCAACAGATTAAATATGTTCTTGCGTTAGACTCGCACAGACATTTTGTTAATGCAGCTGAAAGCTGCTTTGTTGGGCAATCAACCCTAACCATTCAGGTAAAGAAATTGGAAGAAGAAATAGGCGTAACATTATTTGACAGAAACGAACACCCGCTAAAGCCAACTCCTTTAGGTGAAATATTTATTGCAAAATCCCGTCAAATAATGAGAGAAATACAAGAACTTAAGGATATTTTTAATGATGAACTCAGTCAAATAAAAGGGATTTTTAAAGCCGGTATTATACCTACATTGACCCCTTATCTATTGCCAACATTTGTAGATTCTTTTTTTAAAAAGCATAATCAAACTTTTTTTGAAATTGAAGAATTAGAGAGCGAATCAATTATTCAGTCGCTTAAAATTGGAAAATTAGATCTAGCAATAATGGCAACACCTTTGAATGACACACAGCTTCGAGAAATTCCCCTTTTTTACGAACCGTTTCTACTGTTTGCCCATGAAAAGAACCAAATGCTGAAAAATCGAAAAATAAAGATAAGCGAATTAACCTATACGGATATTTGGCTTCTCAAACAGGGACATTGCTTTAGAAACCAAATAATAAATATTTGCGACTTAAAGCATTTGAATCCAAATCGAAATATTCTATTGGAAGGAGGCAATATCGAAACTCTAAAAATTATGATTAAACAAACATCAGGTTACACACTCATACCTGAATTAGCTTTCAATGAAAATTTGGATAAAAATAATGTAATCAGATTTGAAGCTCCAGAACCTTGCAGAGAAATTAGCCTTGTAGTTCATAAAAACTTTAACAAAGAAAAATTGATTGAGGAACTACGGAAATCAATACTTGCAAGTATTCCAAAAAAATTTAAAACAAATGAAAGATTTTATACCGTCAAATGGAGATAACGAGACAGTACTTGTTTGTAAGAATATTCACACGTTGTCTATAAAAAATAAGAACGCCAGCTGCCAACATGGGTTTGGCGTCATGCGGGGTGAAGTGCTTAAATTCAAGTGTAGTTTTTCAAATCAACTTTAGTGCTGGGTTGACAGTTTTGTGCCCTGAAATCCCGCACGAACGCCAAGCCCAAAAACGTTGAACTAAACCGACTGCGTCGGCAGTCCATTTCACAACAAGACACATTGTTCTCATTTTGAGATGCTAAGGTTATTTTTATTCCATGTTTCATTCTAAATCTTTATTAAACATGGAAAAAAAAGCCTCCGACAGCGCATGCTCCAAGAGATGCGGGTCAGAAATTACTCTCCCAGAACCATCACCACCTACATCAGCCTGGTGGCTGCAATGGCCAGACACTTCGGCAAGTCACCGGATCTCATCAGTTCGACAGAACTCAAAGATTATCTTTTTAAGAAAGTAGCCCAGGATCAGCTTTCCCCTTCTGCCATTAACCAGATTATTAGTGCTTTCAGGATACTTCAGGTGGATGTTCTGGGCAGCGATTGGGATCCGGTCAAAATCCGCAGACCCAAAGTTCCCAAGACACTTCCTGTGGTTTTTTCCAAAGAAGAGGTCACTGCTATTCTGGCCAGTCTCAAAAACAGAAAACACTACTGCCTGGTGGCACTAACCTATGCGGCAGGACTCCGGCTAAACGAAGTAGTGAATCTCAAGCCTGCTGACCTGGACAGCTCCCGCATGCAGATCCGCATCAGTTCAGGTAAAGGCAACAAAGACCGTTATACCTTGCTTCCCGCAGGACTTCTAGATCAACTCCGAGCTTATTTTCGTTCCTACAGACCCAAGACTTACCTGTTCGAAGGTATGATCCCCGGCCAGCCTTACAGCTGCAGGAGTGCACAGGAAGTTCTCAAAAAAGCCTTAAAATCTACCGGGATATCCAAAGATGCCTCCTTTCACACCCTCAGACACTCCTTCGCCACCCACCTCATGGAGCAGGGAACCAGTGTGCGGATTATTCAGGATCTGCTTGGGCACCGGTCTCTCAAAACTACATCGGTCTATCTTCATGTCTGCAAATTTGAGCCTTCACAGATCAAAAGCCCTCTGGACACCCTCTGATGGAAACCGTCAATCAGCGGACCTCCGGCACCGAACTTGCCGATGTCTTCAGGGCTTGTGGAAGGGAGTTCGCTTCCGATCTTCACCTTTCAGCCTGCCAGCAAAAGGCCTTCTCCTCAGTACTCGCCTGCAGGACTGCCGCCATGGGCAGTCACACCCTGCTCTGCGACCGGTGTGATCATCACAAAATCTGTTACAACTCCTGCAGAAACAGGCACTGCCCCAAATGTCAGTATGCCCGTCAGCTGATCTGGGTGGAAAAACTCAAAGCAAGGATCCTTCCCGTCCGGTACTTCCATCTGGTTTTTACCATACCCGAGTCACTGCGGCCCTTGTTCTACCTCAATCAGAAAATCTGCTATGATCTGCTCTTTGCCTCCAGTGCACTTGCTGTAAAGAAAGCCGCTCTCAATCCCGACTTTCTGGGAGTAGAAACAGGAAGTTTTTCGGTACTCCACACTTGGGGACAGGCATTGACCTACCATCCCCACCTTCACATGCTTGTCCCGGCAGGGGGATTAGACCCGGACCGGATGCAGTGGATCCATGCCCATCGCAAGTTCTTTGTCCCGGTAAAAGCGCTGGCCTCCATTTATAGAGGTGTCTTCATCTCGGGTTTGACCAAACTTCTGATTCAAAACAGCCTTCGTATTCCTGATAGTCAAACTGATAGCTATACTCATCCGGATCAACTCAAAAAGGTGCTGTATGCCAAAAACTGGCACGTATACATCAAAAAAACGTTCAGAGGTGCCAATCAGGTCATCAGCTATCTGGGACGGTACACCCACAGGGTAGCCATCAGCAACAGCCGGATTCTGTCTTGCAATGACGACTGTGTCAGCTTCCGGTGGAAAGACTACCGTGACAACAAACAAAAAATAATGACCCTTCCAGTACGGGAATTCGCCTCACGGTTCCTCCGGCATATCCTGCCCGACAACTTCTACAAAATCCGATACTACGGAATTATGGCCTACTGTGGGGGAACCTCCAAAATGGAGCTCTGCCTGGAACTGCTCGGTAAGCCACTGATCCGATCTCCTCTAGAGGGACTGGCCACCTACCAGATTCTTGAAAAAATACTAGGATCTCAGGCATTTTCCTGTCCTTGCTGTCAAAATGGACGAATGGTACATGATCCCAACCTGAAAAAAACAAGAGCCCCGGAATAAAAAAACAAAAACTAAGTTCTTTGAAACCTGAAAACCGATTATATTGGGTAAATCAAGTATCCGGGGAATATTACGTCCAATTGCATGCAAACACTAATAAACAAGGAGCAAAAAATACCCAAATTTGGCTTCAAAGTGAACTTTGAGCCTTGGAAATACCCAGAAAGCAACAAAGAAATACCCATAGCAAACCACGGCTTCGTTCAACACAGTTTTAACCGCAATCTAGGATACCGTCTTTCCAGGGCTTCTCTTTTTTGGCCAGATTGCGTTTAAAACTCTTTACGTTGTGGTGCAGGATAAAATGACCACCGATTTAAAAAACTCGTATCTTTAAGAAAGATTAAAAATATGGAAACTATTAGAGTTGATATATTGAATCCCAAAGCTAAAGCCCTTTTGAAAGATTTGGCAAATTTAGATTTGATTAGGATTAGAAAAGAAAATTCTGATAATACTTTTTCTGAAGTATTGAAAAAATTCAGGAATAAATCAGATAAAGCCCCAAGTTTAGAAGAAATTACTAAAGAGGTTGAAGCAGTCCGCAAAGCCCGGTATGAAAAATAGAAGGGTAATTCTAGACACTAACCTGTGGATAAGTTTTTTGATATCTAAGAGACAAAAGGAATTGGATGAACTTCTTGAATCTGGGGAAGTAACACTAATTTTTTCGTAAGAATTGCTTGAAGAGTTTTTTGAAGTTTCAGAAAGGCCCAAATTCAAAAGATTTTTTAAAAAATCAGATGTCAAAGCACTTCTTAACCAAATTGAAACTTTTGGAGAATTAATAAGGGTAGAATCAAAAGTCAATGAATGTAGAGATCCAAAAGATAATTTCTTATTGAGTCTATCGATTGATAGTAACGCAGATTTCTTAGTAACAGGAGATTCTGACTTATTAGTATTAGGGAAGATAGAGAAGACAAAAATAGTTTCTTGGGCTGAATTCATTTCTCAAGAATAAAAATCACAGCCTGTCCCGCTTTAACGGGAACACCACAACATCACCTTGGATACAGCCTACCCACCGCCTTTAGGTTTGCAAAGTAGAATTATTTGAGAAAATCAGAGCTAATATCTTAACGATTAT
>NZ_DFMT01000045.1:0-179199 GCF_002376385.1 Algoriphagus sp. UBA3586
CCTATTTTTGGGGAAGCTTACAAATCCACTTACAATTACTTTCGAAAAAATAAGTTCTTCGCCATTTGAGGAACTGAGGTCATGAACAAAGAAACCTAGTAAGCAGAGAAAAATTCCACCTAATAATTTACCTAATTGTTTTTTCATAATAAGATTATTTAATTTTTATAAAATAATAAAGAAAAGTAATTCTATGTATTGCTACCTCCTCCACAAGTTGCTGCGAAGCATTCATCTGCATTAATATTTGCACAACAATACCTCGTTCCAGAAGAATTCCCCATTAAAGGGCCGCAAATATCTGGCAACTTCTGTTGCTAGAAACCGCTACTAACCACATTGGCTAAGAATAAACCCTTTTCACCTTCTGGGTTTATCAATTCCATTGTTAACATCAGGATAATAGATAAGCCAATCATACCTGACAATTGAAATAATCTCTTTCTCATAATTAATAATTTATAAGTGTAACATACTTAATTATAGCTACTTAAAACTAACTCTCCAAATTTACTAAATTCTAGATCCTTTTGTTTTAGTTAAAATTGTACTTTTGTAAGGGTTGAATTCAAATGAATATTTTGTTTTTTTAGTTTACCCCCCCTCTGACCAATTAAAGTGACAGTTAAAATGCCTTAAACAAAATTTTAAACTAATTTTCATTTTTTATAAATTATTTTCAGTGCAATTTTAATTAGTTTGAAATTGCCTCTCTAATCTAACTCGCTTCGATATCGATTCCGCTGATTTCCAAAATGCAATGACCGATTTTAATATTTCCTTCCTAGCTTAGAATTGCTTATAGAACGAGAAATTCGATCCTCCAATTCCCCAAAGAACCTAATAGAAAAACCAATCGAAAAAACTTTCTCAAGACCGGAGCCTCTGCTGCTATGGGTCTTTCCGGACTGACGCTGATCTCTCCTCATGTACAAGGCAAATCCATGAGCTATGCAGCTCCTTCTGACAAAATTAATCTTGCCTGTATTGGAATTGGCAATCGAGGCGCTGAGATCATCAAAGAACTTTATACGACTGGTCTTTGCAATGTCGTAGCTCTTTGCGCCGTGTATATGGGAGCCAAGCAGACTCTTCAGATCATGGAAATGTTTCCTCAGGCCAAACGCTTTATGGATTTCAGAAAGATGTTTGATCAGATCAGAGGAGAGTTTGAAGCAGTAAGCATTGCCCCGCCGGATTTTTCGCATTTTCCGGTGACTATGATGGCCTTAAAAGAAGGCAAGCATGTTTATGTGGAAAAGCCAATGGCTCGGACTTTTCAGGAAGTCGATCTGATGATGGCCGCCGCGAAGAAATACCCAAAACTGGCGACTCAAATGGGGAATCAGGGACATTCAGAAGGAAATTAATTTTAGTTTAAAGCCTGGAAGGACGCCGGAATCATTAAAGATGTGACCGCTATGACTGCCCATATGAATAGCAGAAGGAGAAAGCATGATTGGAATACCATTATTAAATATTTTCCAGCGGCAGAGCCCATTCCCTCAACGATGATCTGGGATGTTTGGACATCCCAGGCTCAGCCGCATGCTTTCAACAAAGATTTTCACAACGGACAATGGCGCTGCTGGTATTACTTTGGAATGGGAGCCTTGGGTGATTGGGGAGCGCATATCATAGATACCGCACATCAATTTCTAGATTTAGGATTACCATATGAAATCAATCCGACCAAACTCAGCGGACACAACTTGTTCTTTTTCCCGATGTCCACTACTTTGGAATTCAAATTCCTTTCTCTTGGCACAATGCCTCCGATGACCATTACCTAGCAAGATGGCTTGGAAAATATCCCGTCCATTCCGGATGGCTATGGCGTCTCCGAATTGGATCCGAATATCCCACCACCAAGCAACGGAAAGATCCAACCTGCAAAACTGAACCCGGGAAAAATCATTTACAGCAAAGAATTGATTTTCAAAGGAGGTTCATATGGAAGCACTTTATCTATCATTCCTTCAGAAAAAACAAAAGAATGGGAATCGAAACTCCCTGAAGTCCCTCAAAGTCCATCCAGCCATTTTGCCAACTTCCTAAAAGCTTGTAAAGGTGAGGGCAAAACAAGATCTCCTTTTTAGATCGCCGGACCTTTGAGTCAGGTATTTTGTCTAGGAGTGATGGCCCAGCAAATGGGTACCAAATTAGAATTTGATCGGGAAACTCGTCAAATCACCAATAATCCACTGGCAAATCAAGTCTTATCCGGAATGCCGCCAAGAAAGGGGTGGGAGGAGTTTTATAGAGTTTGGAAGCTAGAGTCTTGAATCTAGACCCAAGAATCTAGAAGAAGAATTAGAATCAAAGAAGCCATCTGGATAGTGATCTGGGAGGTTATTTTTTGTTTTTACTGGTACAAAGTCAAGATTATAGAAATTCAATTTTAAAAAAACGATTTGATCAAAACCTTATCACTTTACAACTTTCCCACCTTACAACTCACTTCTCCAACTTTTCCAATCTATCCAAAAGAGGCGGATGAGAATAGTTCACAAACACGTACCAAGGATGAGGATTGATATTGCTTAGCGTTTTTACTGAAAGAGTTTTCAATGCTTCTGCCAAAGGCTTTCCTTCAAAAGTTTCTTTAGCAAAAGCATCTGCTTCAAACTCATTCTTTCTACTAAGCCAATTCATCCCAATCCCAATTATCATGGAAATAGGTGAAAATAACATGGTAAATCCTATGATATTCAATTGGGCAGACCACCCTGACCCACCTAATGCTAGGCTCATATTTTCTGAAAAAATAAATTGAGACAGCAAAAATAACAGTAAGCCAACCTGCAATACAGAGGTCAACATGCCCAAAATGATATGCTTTTTCTTGTAATGCCCAACTTCATGAGCCAAAACAGCGACCAATTCATCTGGAGGATGCTGTTCTAATAATGTATCATACAGGACTACTTTTTTTCTCTTGCCAAAGCCTGAGAAAAAGGCATTGGCTTTGGCTGATCTTTTACTTCCATCCATCACCAGAATATTTTCCAGAGGAAAAGAAACTGATTGGGCATAATGAATGATTTTTTGCTTCAATTCTCCATCTTCCAAAGGAGTTAATTTATTGAAAAGGGGAAGTATCCAAGCAGTATAAAATAAATTGACCAAAACCATGAACACAGCTGCCACTGCCCAGAAAATCCACCAAAAATGAGGTCCCATCTGATGGATTAACCATAAGAAAACTAGTAATAAGCCACCGCCAACAATCAGGGAAAGAATATATCCTTTCAGCTTATCTGAGAAAAAAGTACCTAAACTGGTTTTATTAAAACCGTATTTTTCTTCAATGACAAAGGTGCTGTAATAATCAAAAGGCAAGCTGATCAAATCAGATCCAATAAATATAAGGGCAAAAAAGGCTACAGAATGAAAAAGAGGATTGCTGATATAGTTGCCAATCCAATCATCAATCCAGCCAAACCAACCCATATAGATAAACAGGATTGTCAAAGCGAAAGAAAAAATACCTGTGACCAGGCCAAAGTTGTAATTTTCACGCTGATAGGCTTTGGCTTCCAATAACTTTTCTGAACTGAGATACTGTCCCAAAGTTTCTGGTACTTTGGGTACCGGTCTTTGGATATTGAGGTAGCTTAAAATTTTCTCAAGCAAAAAGCCAAAGCTCACCACTCCTATCAAGAGGTATTTTAAAGTCTCAGGACTCATGTAAAATGTTTAGAATTTAGGACAAGGCAGGATGGTATCCCTTCTGGAGGGCTTGCCTTGGTAATTATTAGGAAGTGTCCACGAAAGGCTTAATTCGTGAGCTCCTCCAGACTGTATTCCCAATTGAGATACAGTGTAATCGAAACTATAACCGATATTCAAGCCGCTCAGTAGATTTACTCCCACCATCAGTACAACTGCATCACGGTTGCTTTGGTTATTAACTGGCTTATAAGGAAGTCCTCTATACCACAAACCCAAGACTAAGGGCTCTACATAAAAATAAGCTCCTACATCCAACTGCTCAAAAGGCCCCTGCCTTTTGTAATTGAAGGTGGGAGTCAGATAGCGTTGCTTTCTTATGTGGGTAAAATCCCCCCGGAAACTTCCCTCACCCAAGGAAATTCGATATCCTCCGTGCAAGGAAAATTTTGCAGGCAGTGGACTCAAACCATCTATAAATGACTGATTGGGCTCATTCACATGATGTGCAGCCAATCCAATCCAGAAGTTTTCTGTAAAAAACATCCCTCCCAATGAAAGAGAAAGCATACTAACAGGATCACCAAGACCCGGAATATCAGATCCGGGAAGGGTTGGGCCAAAAGGATCACTAGGATTGATCTGGTTGGCAAAGATGAGGTTTTCATAAAAACCGATTTCCCTGCGAATATAACTTGCTTGAAAACCAGGTCTGAAATAAGAATTTTCTCCCAACTTCAATTCATAAGAAAAAATACCGGAAATAGTCGTAGACCGGAGTTTAGCGGCTCCTTCCGTATCCTGCATGACGTGAAAGCCTACCCCTGCATTATAATCCGGAAGATAAGTATCATAAAATGCAGAGAAGGTGGTGAACTGGGCATCTATACTTGGCCATTGGTTTCTGTAATTGAAACCTACCCTACCCGTGAGTTCTCCCCCAGCCATCGCGGGATTCAAATAAAGAGGGGCTGCATAATATTGGCTATATTGCGGATCCTGCGCAAAGGCAGAATGGCTCAGGCTTAAAACCAGAGTTCCAAAAAAAACTATAAGCAGCGAAGACCGTAACAAGGATTTGTTCGTTTATTTGAATATTCAGTCAGCATCTAAAACGTTTCTTCTTCTAGGTTGTTTTAGATAGCAGTTCGAAAAATATGAAAAGCAACTCGTATTCCATACATAAAATCCTTTTTTTCACCTTATTAAGCGCATTTTTCTGGGCTGGAAGTGCAGCTGTATCTCAAGCTCAAGGTTTTAATGACAATGAATGGATTTTTGGATACTGCGGTTCTGGCACTCCAAATAATTATTTATCCTTCGGAAAAGGACAAAATCCAACTGTTCAAAGTCTTCCCGGCTCGATCATTTTGGATAAATTCAGCAATTCTGTCACGATTGATCCTATTACAGGTCAACCCTTGTTTTATTCGAATGGCTCCATCGTGTATGATTACAGTGGAGCACCTATCCAAGGACAAGTGGGCAATCTCAATGGCCCAATTGATACTCGACAGCAAGTGGCTTCAGGTTTTTTGGAATACGAGCCGGATGGCAACAAGCTCTTTTATTTGTTTTATGTGTCTCCGGGAGGGCAGCTGCTCTATACCTTGATTGACATGAATAGGCCCGGGCAAGCTACCGGAAATGAACGTCCTTTGGGTGAAATCGTGGAGCAAGATCAAGCCATAGGCAATGCTCAAGGAGCAATTTTAGTGGTGAAATCTCCTTCTTCCCCCTCTTATTTGATCAGTTTCAATGGAGGGAATCTGATCTCTAGGAGAATCGAAGGTACAGCAGGTAATTTCACCCAGACAGACACTCAAGCCTTACCATTCACTCCAAAAGCCATCGTATTTGATGTCGATAGTGGTAAGTTAATTTTAATTCCAGAAAATCCGGGTGAGGATATTGTTGTCATGGACTTTGATACCTCTTCAGGTAATTTTGGCAATGCAACTCCCATTTCTCAATCGGGGGGGTCTGACAGCATTGAAGGAGCGACCTTTTCTCCAGATGGTAATTTCATTTATTTCTCCAGAGGAAGTCAACTTTTCAGAGTTCCAAGCAATGATCTCACGGCAACTCCAGAGGAAATTCCTTTAGATCCTCAACCTTCAACAGTTTATGATTTGAAAGTTGGGCCTGATGGAGAACTCTATTTTATTTATGAAGAAACCACTGGAGGACCACAACTCATAGGGAAAGTTACCAATCCAAATGAAGAGGAGATTGATGACATCAATGTAGAAATTGATCCTTTCGCCGGTGCTGACTTTTGTGGTACTATCTTTCCAACTTTTGCTCCTAACGCAGATATTGATGCAACGGTGGACTTTGACTGGGATCCAGATATGCCTTGTGCCAACAATCCTGTTCAGCTGACCAGCGAAATTACGCCGGAAAATTACAGACCTGTTTCTTTCAGTTGGGAATTCAATCCTCCTCTAACTGATTCTGACGGCAATCCTTTACCTGCAGATTATGCGCAAGAGCACTTTTTGATTCCAGCGGATGCTGCTCAAGGACAAAGTGTGTCAGTGACACTTACGGTAACATTTGCAGATGGGGAAAGTCAGACTGTTACCAAGGATATACCATTGACAGAAAATAACCTAGAGGCAAACTTTACGCCGCAAGACACCACCATCTGCGAGGGTCAATGTGTGGATATTGCAGCACTTCTTGAGGCTCAAAACTCGGCTGGTCAACAGGACGGGGAAGCACCTCCGGGCGGAGGTGATCAATACGAATATTTCTGGTCAAATTACCGGGATGAAGGCTGGGGTACAAGGCAGGAGAATGAAGTATGTCTTCCAGGGCTATACTGGGTTTTGGTGAGAGAGCCAGGTTCGGAATGCTATGCCTATGCCGAAATCCGAGTCAAGGTCTGGGACCTGCAAGATCAAAGCAATAATATCTGGTATTTTGGAGATGGAGCAGGGATAGACTTTAATCCGGATCCAAATGATCCGAATGCACCTGTTCCGAGACCCATCGCCCAAAGGCACCCTCAAAATATTCCGGCAGGTACAACCACCATTTCAGATGAAGCCGGTCAGGTATTGTTTTATACAGACGGGGAGTCTGTCTGGGATTTAAACGGAGACTTAATGGCTAATGGAGATGCCATTGGTGGAGATAATGGATCTAGCCAGGGTGTCATAGCCGTTCCTGTTCCAGACGAACAAACTTTATTTTATCTCTTTACTACTCAAAGAAGTGCAAATGGAAGTAACCAGGTAAAATTCTCCTTGGTAGATATCAAATCAGATAACCCAACAGGAGTGGGTAATGTGGTTACAAAGGACAATTTCCTATTCAGTCCCTCCACCGAGCATTCTGCAGCTTTTAACAACGGGGATACTACTTGGGTACTTTTCCATGAATTGGGGAACAACACCTTTAGAGCTTATCCTGTATCCTCACAGGGAATAGGACAACCTGTGCTCAGTTCGGTAGGAAGTAATCATGGATTCAACTCAGGGGTCGGCGCCATGAAATTCAGCCCTGATGGAAGTAAAGTAGCTGTCACAATCTCAGAGGGAGGCTGTAATAAATTAGAAATTTTTGATTTCAATGCTAGTACAGGCAGAATGACAGAATATGCCCGAATCGATTTGGGCTGTAATGGAGATGTGTATGGCTTGGAATTCTCAGACAGCGGGGAAAAAGTCTTTGTGTCTTACAGAAATGGAGGACCTGGAGTGGAAGAATTTACCATTCAACCTGTGGATAATGATGATCCTAATGCTGCCACATGTCCATCCTGTTTTGGTAATGCAAATACGCGCCCTCAAAGAGAAGCTTGTATTCTTTCCACTCGAAACCAAATAGGGGGCACTTCCGGGCTCAACTTGGGAGCCCTACAAATCGGTCCTGATGGCAACATCTATGTTGCTGTAGTAGGAAGCAATCAAATTGGACAAATTGCAGTTGGCGCAGGTTGTAATTCCAGTAGTACATTCAACCAGAATTCAGTTGAGCCCATGCCAGGGACTGCAAATTTGGGACTTCCTTCCTTTGTCCAAAATAGCGGAAGCTCAATTCCTGAACCTTCCTTACTCGCACCAGAGAGATTATGTCTAGACCCTGTGAATGGAGCTGGAGCATTGATTGAGGGTGGCGGAGAACCTGACATTGATTCCTATTTCTGGACGATTACCAGAGATGACGGCACAGTGATTTTGGATAATTTCGGTGGCCCTGGAGATCAGTTTCAGAATTTGGATCAACTATTCGATGAGCCTGGTTTGTATACAGTAGAGTTGAATGTAACCAGATGTGCGACAGAGAATTACTTTGTAGATAGCTTACAAATTCAAGTGGATGCTCCACCAACTTTAACATTGGAATCTGATGCCACTTTATGTTCTGGAACTCCAGTAGTTTTAACAGCAATTGATGGTTATGATCCAGCTGAAGGATTGTATGATTTTCAGTGGACCAATGCAGCAGGTCAGGTATTTGGAGATCAAAATTCCAATACAATTACGGTTGATGAGGAAAGTATCTACACAGTAGTAGTAAGCTATAGAATTCCTGACGGATTAAGTGATGATGAAATCGCCCTTTATGAAACATGCCCTGCCACGGCTGAGGTGTTTGTTGGTCCTGCCTTTGAATTTGATATCAATCAGGATGCCCAAGAGGTTTGCTTTGAAGATGTGCTTGTCAACTTTACACCTGACACACCAATCAGCGGAGAATGGTATTATGAAAGAGATCAGGATGGAAATAGAGTTCTTTTAGGTGAGTTTTTTGAATTGGAATTATTTGTTAATACTCTTCCTGGTCCTGGAAATTATGAAATCATTTTTATTACTGAAGACCCGATTTTAGAAGGATGTCAGGTTGAGAAAAAAGTTGATCTAATAGTTAACGAGCTTCCGCTATTTACGGTAGTTCAAACGACTCCAGCAACTGATTGTACAACTGCTGATGGGTCCTTTGAAATTACCATGCAGGCAAATGCTGCTACAGTCACTGTCCAGGAAACCGGGGAAGTTTTCACCAATGTCAATGCTGGTGATGTGATCGCAGTAAATAATTTATTACCGGATGTATACACCATTGAGGCAGAAAATGTCTTCGGCTGTTTTTACATTGCCACTGTGAGCATTGAAAACAGTAACCCTCCAGCAGGATATGAATTTTCAGTGACCTCAACCGATGAAACATGTGGCCCTAATGGAGTTGAGCCAGGATTAATTTCAATCACTTTTACTGGCGGGTCTCCTGTAAATGGTAGTTATCAAATTACCCGACAGGGAAATGGTCAAGTCTTTTCCGGAACTTTAGCAAATGTGAATTCTGTGGACATTCCAGTTCCATACGGGGAGTATTCGGTTGAAATTATAGACCCTAGTAACTGTGCTATTCCAGACCCTCAGTTGTATACGGTTGAACAAAAATTCTTGGTACAGTTCTCAGCACCAAGCAATTTTACAGCGTGTGAAAGCTATACCTTCAGCCCTACCCCATCCGATGGGCTTACTTTCACCTTGACTGGCCCTGGTGGCAATACCATACAACCAGATTCAGATGGGTCTTTCACTATCACTCAAACAGGCACTTACACCCTTCTTGGCCAAGATCCAAGTGGAGAAGATTGTCCTAGGGAGATAAACATCAATGCTACCATAACTCAGCCCATTGACTTTGAATTGGTAGGTCCGATTGACGATTGTCAGGTGGGCATTAGATATGAAGCACAATTGAATAACGCGGTTCCAGCTGATGTCATCTTTTTATGGAAAGATGCCGGGGGAGTGATTGTAGGAAGGCAACAAAGTTTTGCTCCACCGAGAGATGGAGACTATAGCTTAGAAGTACAGCCTAGGAGTGGAGGTTTATGTACCACACCTCCGATTAATTTCACAGCTGAATTTCGAGAGCTTACTGTAGATGTGGAATTGGATGTAACTCCTTTCTGTATAGATCAGGCATCTACCAACCTAACAGTTGTAGCTGATCTAAGTGATGTTGCGAACATTGAATGGTATTCTGTTCAAGGTGGGACTAGAACAAGGTTGTTCCAGTTTGACGACCTACCAATTATTGAAACCAGCTTAGAAGGGACCTATGAGGTTTTATTAAGAAGTGCCGCGGGATGTGATCTTGGCAGAGCAGCCGCTCAGGTTGCAAAGTCCATTATTATCCCACCTGTGGTCCCTACTGAGTTTACTATCTGCGCCGTTGAAGGAGTAACCCAAAGCATTAATCCGGGAGATTATGATAATTATTCTTGGGTATTGAATGGAGAGGAGGTTTCTCAGGATGCAATTTTCACACCTACTCAACCAGGTATATACGAATTAACAGTATCTGATAATTTGGGTTGCTTTTACGTCGAAACCTTTGAGGTTTTAGAAGACTGTTCTTTGAAGGTTTCTTTCCCAACAGGTGTTGTTTTAAATGACCCATCCAGAAACTTCATTCTTTATGCCAATGAATATATTGATGAAGCGGAAGTATTTGTATTCAATCGATGGGGAGAGCTTATTTTCTATTGTGAGCATCAAAATCTTGAGCCCGCTCAGCCGTTCTGTCCTTGGGATGGTGTTGTAAATGGAAAATTCGTTCCAAACGGAACATATGCCATAGTTGTAAGGTTTACTAGTGTAGATCAGAACAAAACCGAACAAATAACCAAAGCAATAACGATTATACAGTAATGTTAATTTTAATTTCTCCTGCAAAAACTTTAGACTACAGCACTCCAAATTTCCAAGAATACAGCCAACCAGAATTCACTTCTGATATCAAATCTTTGGTATCAGTAATGAAAAAGAAAAGTTCGAAGGACATCGCAGACCTAATGAAAGTAAGTGATAGCTTGGCGAACTTGAATGAAGAGAGATTTAAAACCTTTCAAAAGGAGTTTACTCCTGACAATTCCAAGCAAGCGCTTTTAGCATTCAAAGGAGATGTTTACACCAAAATTGATGTTGACAATTACAGTGAAGAGGAATTCGAATTCGCTCAAAATCATTTAAGAATTCTTTCAGGATTATACGGGCTATTAAAACCTCTAGACTTAATTCAGCCTTATAGACTGGAAATGGGTACTCGACTGGAAACTAAAAAAGGAAAAAATCTTTACGAATATTGGGATACTAAAATTGCGAAAGCAATCAATCAAGTAGCGGCCGGAAAACCGGTTGTTAACTTGGCCTCTCAGGAATATTTCAAGGCAGTTGATTTAAAGACCTTGAAATCGCCAGTAATCAATATTCATTTCAAGGAACATCGAGAAGGAAAATACCAGGTAATTGGCTTGTTTGCAAAGCAGGCAAGAGGTTTGATGACTGACTTTGCCATAAAAAATAGAATTACATATCCTGAAGATCTCAAAACCTTTAATGTAGAAGGCTATGAGTTCTCAGAGCCTTTGAGTGATCATAGCGATTGGGTATTTGTGAGATAGTGAAATGAATAAACCTTAAATTCAAAGTTAATCGAGGCTTAATTTTTTGGTAGTCAGGGAATTTGGTAGATTTACGTTCCAAAATAGTGGTTGACTCCAATAAAAATGCATCTGAATAAATTGAAAGACTTACACTCCAACTATAGAGCAACAATTTTGCTCTTGTTAGGAGTGTTTTTTTTTTCAATTATACTCACACCTAGCAGCGCTAATTTTTCAGAAGATGAATTTGATTTCCCATTAGTAAATCAACCCGATCTTCAAGGTCCTGAAACACTATGTTTTCCACTGGGCGGAGAAAGTGTAATTGGAACTTTTTCTGGGGGAGGTATACCGGCTGCTGATGTTTATTCTTGGAAAATATTTGGCCCAAACAATTCTCTATTACTATCTATTTCTGGGGGTGCTCTCCTACAAACAATCAATTACACCTTTTCAATTCGAGGAGTTCATCGGGTAGAACTTTCTGTGAGAAGAGGCGTCTTGGTCTTTCCTCTTCAAACTCTCAATGTATTAGTCCAGGACAGACCCACTCCTGCCTTAAAAGCTAAATATTCTCTTTGTGGAACAGACCCATTAAATCTTACAGCCATTAATCCTTCATCTCCAAACTTTGCCTCTTATGAGTTTATTTGGAGAGATGAATCGGGAAATGAAATTGGGAATGCTAATAACTTAACTGTCGTTAATTCAGGAAAATATTTTGTTATTGTATTCGTCCCAAATAGTTCTGGGAAATCTGAATGTGTCACTAACCTTTCGACCGAAGTTAACAACTCATCTGATATAAAAGTTGAACAAAGTTTAAGTTCTATTTGTGAAGATCAAGGAATTACTTTTTCAACTAATCCAAGTAGCGTTGGAAACTGGTATTTAAACAAAGTTGGGGAAAGCTCAAGAACATTTTTAACCACAAGTGAATCTCTCTTTATTTTTCAAAACCAACTTAATGATGGTTTTGGAGATTACGAAGTCACCTATGAGGTTATCAATCCTGATGCAGTAGATTGTGAAATATTAATCCAAAACACATTCACATTTAATCCAATCCCAGACTTTACAATCATAGGCTCAATTGGATCGAGTGGTTGTAACATACCCGATGGAGGAGTTCAAATTAGGGCAAACACGAAGATCGATTATATCATTGTAGAAGGAACTTCTGTCGTGTCTCCATCCCTTGAGCCGGGGGATATATATACTTTATCTGGATTAGAGTCAGGGGCATATAATTTGATAAGCTTTTTAGGAAATTGTGGGAATTCTTATGCCTCAGTTGTCCCATTAGATAATCCTCCAACCGAACTAAATTTCCAAATAACAGATGAAAAGGGGGAAACATGTACGCTTGATGGAAAGCTTAATGGTAGCTTCAAGGTCAACTTTCTCAATGGCCCTATAGATGGTTTTTATCGAGTTTTAGGTGAGAAAGGAGCTATTTATAAAAATGAATCCTTTTCAGATAAATCAGATTTATTGATAGATGTTCCGGGAGGAAAATTTGTCTTCGAACTTTATAATCAAGATTCCTGCTCACTACCCAAAAAAGAGTTTGTTGAAATTCCCGGAAAAGAGCTTGTTAATTACTCCATCCCAGGTGATCTTTTTATCTGTCAATCTTTTGAACTCACTCCTCAAACTACCCAAGCACTAGAATTTGAGTTAATCAGTCCCTCCAATAATTCAGAGTTCAGGAACGTAAACCAGCCATTCACTATAACAGAAGAAGGAACTTATAAGATTATAGGGCGGCTTCCAAATCAGGATGATTTATGTCCTGTTTCCCAAACTTTCCAAGTCACTTTGGTAGATCCTGTTGAATTTGAGGTGGTACTTAACGAAGAAGACTGTTTAGGAAATAGAACCTATAAAGCTGAGATTTATGATAGGGACTCTACCTCTGTAATATTTACTTGGTACAATGAAAATGACGAGGTGGTAGGGAATAACCAGTTTCTAAATCCGACAAGCACCGGTACATTTAAGCTAGAAGTTCAACCTGCCAATAGCTCCTCTTGCCCTATTCCACCCAAAGAATTTGAAATAGAAGATCCTGTTTTGTCGGTAGATGTTACACTAACTACTACCAAGCTTTGTGAATTCGGCCCTGAAGCCATGATTACTTTGGAAACTACTTTTCCAGATGCAATAACAGATATTGAATGGAGGCGATTTGATGAAAATGGAGATATTATTGAGCTACCAGAATTAAAAAATCAAACTGAAATTACTACTCGAGTCGGGGGAACTTATGAAGCTTCAGTGTTCAGCATTATTCCTGATATAAACAAAAATTGCGAACTTGGAAGATCCTCTGTTGAACTAGATCTTACTCCGGAAAAAGTTCTTTTCGACATTCCTCAGGAAATTACAATATGTGAAAGCTACAAT
Organism: Algoriphagus sp. UBA3586; assembly: GCF_002376385.1. Classification (NCBI taxonomy): domain Bacteria; kingdom Pseudomonadati; phylum Bacteroidota; class Cytophagia; order Cytophagales; family Cyclobacteriaceae; genus Algoriphagus; species Algoriphagus sp. UBA3586. Next base: position 13,493 of record NZ_DFMT01000045.1, read on the forward strand.
CTTATCCCAACCACAAATCAAAATCTGATATTTTTCGTAACCACGCCTTCGGGTGAAGAGCTAGAAGGAAATTCAGGGGACTCTTTTGAACTTATCGAGCCAGGAACTTATACCTTCTTGGCATTTGACAGTGATAGTCCTACTCCATTTTGCCCAGAACAAAAAGAAATTGAAGTAAGTATTGTAGAGCCAGTAATTTTTGAGCCCATATTATTCGAGGAAGATTGTTCTGGAAGCCGAATTTATCAAGCCTCCTTATCAAATTATCAAGCCAACGAGGTAGAAATTTTTTGGCGAGACGCTAATGGGACAATTATCGGAGGAAATGAATTTCTTCAGCTATCTAATCCTGGAGCTTATAGCTTAGAGGTTCAACCTGTGAATTCAACCACTTGCCAAATTGAACCGATTTCTTTCGAGTTTGAGCCTCCAGTTCTTTCTTTGCCTCTGGCTCTTGAATCTGACCCTTATTGTCCAGATGCAAGCTTAACAAACATTAGGCTAGATACAGATTTTGATGAGGTTTCAAGAATTGAGTGGTGGTTTACAGATATTAATGGAACAGCAACTCAACTCAGCAACTTTACCAATCTTAGAGAGATTTCAGTAACCAACGAAGGAAGCTACGAAGCAAGAATATTCAACTCAATCCCATGCCTTTTAGGTACGGAAAGTGTTTTGATTCTGAAAAGTCAGGATGTAGTCAGACCTGCTTTAGAGGAGAATTATCTAATATGCCCAAGATATGAAATAGCTCCTGTCTTAAATCCTGGAAACTTTGCTTCCTACGAGTGGTACTATGGAGAACAGTTAGTCTCTACCAGCCCAACATACAAGCCTAATCTGATTGGAAATTATTCACTGACAGTTACGAGCCTAGAAGGCTGCTCCTATTCCACTTCCTTTACAACAGAAGAAGAATGTGAATTAAGAGTAAGTTTCCCTACAGCACTTACGCCAAGTAACCCAGATAAGCAATTTTTGATTTACACCAATTATCTGATTGACGAATTAGATGTTTGGATTTTCAATCAATGGGGAGAATTAATTTTTCATTGTGAAAATAAAAATCTTATTTCCGAGGAGTCAACTTGTCCATGGGATGGGACCTACCAAGGAAGGAAGATTCCAAATGGAGCATATACCATCCGGATAAATTATTCAAATACAGAGAGGAATATAAATCAGACGACAATAGGCTCCCTGCTGGTTGTTGAATAAATCCAGCCTACTTACCATCTTTTTAAGGATGGCAAGTTTCTCATCCAGATTTTTATATTTAAGAAACAATTAACCGTATTCCTGATTTTGGTTGGATTTTTGATCTTTGAATGATGAATTAAGCTAAGCTTATTTCCTCAAAATCAAGTAAATTAGATATCACCCAACGAAAGGAATCCGTGAAAACAAATGCTCAATTTCCTAAGTGGAAGATTGGGGTATTGTTTATTCTGTTTTTGGTTATGACAGGCGGCCTTGCCGCAAAAAAAGTCATAACTGAAGCAATTCAACCTAACTCTTCAAATCATGCTTATCAAGCTGACCCCAACTTGGTAGGCCCTGAAAATCTATGTATTATTTTCGGTGGAGTTATCGGTACTTTCAGTGGAGGAGGTGATCCTCAGGATGTTTATTCCTGGGAGGTTACAGATCCACAAGGAAATGTGATTTTTGACCGAACCGGTGGAGGCCCTCAGTTTGAAACCGTTAAGGTAGCATTCAATGAAATAGGACTTTATAAGGTAGAGCTTAGCGTTAGAAGAGCTACATCTATCATCTACCAAGATGATTTGACTGTAAATGTCAAGAAAGGGCCAGAATTAGTTCTTTTGCCTGATTATTTGATTTGTAGCTATACCCCTGTTCAGCTAAGTGCAATTGATCCAAATACTTCTACTATTTCAGATTATACTTTTATCTGGAAAGATTTTAATGGAAAAGTAATTGGAAATCAAAACACAGTCACTGTTCTTGATGAAGGCTTTTATCAAGTCGAATTATTTTTGACAAATAACACCTCTGGAGCGGCAGAATGTTTAATCACCGGAACTACCTATGTAGGACCATCGCTCGACTTTGAGATTCAACTAAGTAAAAGTTCCATTTGTCAAGGCGAAGCCCTATCTGCTGGGTTAGATACGCCTTATCCTGGTGATTGGAGCATTATCAAACCTGGCTCAAACGATAAAACAGATTTAGGGTCGGCTTTTGAAATCCCTTTAAGCAACACCGACATTTCAAGTCCAGGAGAGTATACAATAATTTTTAGTGCTATTGACCCAAATTACCCTGGTTGTAGATCAGAAAGAAGGAAAATATTTACGGTAAATGAATCACCGAATCTAAACTTTACAATTCAAAACAGGCCTGATAACTGTGTTGTAAATAATGGTGCATTTACCATCAATGCTTCAACAGATTTAGACTCATTGATAGTGGTAGAGATTGGTTTCTTCCAGTCTAATGTGCCGGAAAATCAAGCAGTTTCGCTTTCAAACCTTGAAGCTCAGATCTATACTATTTCAGCCTACTCCAATGGTTGCAAATTAACTACTCTACTGGACTTAGCTCCTAAAGATCCCCCTATTAACACAGGTGATGTTCCTGATATCAATGAACCAACTATTGAAGTTGAGCCTGAAACCTGCGGTGCAATTGGAGTTAACCCAGGAAAGTTAAAACTGACATTCAACCAAGGAAATGTGGACGGTGAATATAGAGTAATGTCTAATGGAATTGGTACCATAGTAAAAGGATTTATCCAAAATCAGCAAGTTGTAGAACAGACATTAGCAGGGGGGACATATTTTTTAGAATTAAATATTGACGGCTGTGCCTACCCTACCCAAGAAATAATCATCGAGTCAAAAAATCTTGTAAACTTCAGCGTTCCCAAAAAAATCAATATATGCGAAAGCTTTGAATTGATTCCTGAAACTTCAGAAGATTTAATCCTTACCCTGACAGACCCTTCAGGCAATGAGATCACAAAAAACTCGGGAGAGCCATTTATCCTCACCAAAGGTGGGAGTTATTCACTTTTGGGGAAAGCTGCAGATAGCTCCACTGGAGGCTGTCCAAAGAGAACTACTTTTGAGGTCAATGTGATCCCTAAAATCAATTTCGATCTAATCCTTTTAGAAGAAGATTGCTTTGGGAACAGGATTTATAAGACCGAAATCGCAGGTTTAAAACCCGAACAAACGTCTATCCGCTGGCTCAATGAATCTGGGGATATAGTGGGAAGAGGAGAATTATTTTACCCCACCTCCAATGGGAGATTTACTTTAAATGTTCAGCCATTAGAAACTGGAAGTTGTCCAAATGAACCTATAGCATTCGAAATAGAACCTCCTGTCCTATCTGTTCCAATGGATTTGAGCGCATCTAAGATCTGTCCTGAGCCGGGCACATCAACTATTACTCTTAGCACAACAAAAAGTGCTGTAAACCGGCTTGAGTGGATTTACTTTGATATCAATGACAATAGAGAAGATTTACCCCAATTTCAGAATCAATTTGAAATAGAAGTCACTAGAGAAGGTAGCTACGAAGCCGTCGCTTTCAATAAAATAGGCTGCGAGATTGGAAGAAATTTCATTCAAGTTGAAAAAAGCACCCTTTTAACACCTCCAAATCTGGAAGAGGTCTATACAGTTTGCTCCAAGAAAAATAATCTTCCCGGTATAGATCCCGGAGATTTTGCAAGCTACGAGTGGTATTTTGAAGAAGATTTAGTTTCAACAAATAGGATTTACAAACCAGACCAAGTAGGGACTTATTCCTTAATTGTTACCACGGTTGATGGCTGTGAATTTTTCTCCACCTTCACGACTTATGACGCATGTAACTTTAAAGTGGTATTCCCGAATGCTATGGTGTTGAATGACTCCAACAGAGACTTCAGGGTATTAGTATCCCAGGGGGTAACAGAAGCGGAGGTTTTTATTTACAACCGAACGGGAGAATTGATTTTTCATTCTTTCATAAATGAAATACCAATAGAAAAACCTATTCTTAACTGGGATGGAAGAACTCTGCAAGGGAGTAAAGTTCCGTTAGGGACCTATGCAGTTGTACTTGCTTTGAGAAATAAAATTTATGGTTTTGAGGAAAAAATAACCAGCTCACTTTTTGTAATCGAATAGGTAGGATTAAAATTTTTATTGGCGGAAAAGCCCGATTGCAATATTTTTCCTATTTTCAAACGTTTCAATCGAATGCATATCAATCCTAAATCCAAAAAACCTATTCTATGACTCAAGCTATTAACCGTAACGCGCTCTTCAATGCAAGCTGTCTCGCGCTGATTACCACGGCCTTTACCTTTGCAATCCGTGCTGGAATTCTTCCGCAACTCGGAGAGGAATTTGGGCTTAGTGCCGAGCAACTTGGTTTCATCAACTCCATGTGGTTCTTAGGCTTCCCAATTTCAATGATTCTTGGAGGTCTATTTTACCACTCAGTTGGTCCAAAAATCATCATGAATATTGCCTTCTTAACCCACACAGTGGGTATTCTGATGACAATTTTTGCCGATGGGTATACTACTCTATTGATTTCTACATTATTTATCGGATTCGGTAATGGATGTACAGAAGCGGCTTGTAACCCAATGATTGCAGATATGTACACAGGGGTGACTATGAATAAAATGCTGAATAGGTTCCATATGTGGTTCCCTGGAGGTATTGTTCTTGGCTCTCTCATTTCAAAGTTCATGACCGACGCAGGATTTGGCTGGGAAGCTCAAATTTGGGTCATGATGGTACCTACCGTTGCCTATGCCGTTCTATTCTTTGGAAAAGCCTTCCCTAAACCAACCGTCGAAGGAGTTACTTCTGTTACCAGCAACTTAAAGGCAATGATCAGCCCGCTTTACATCTTCCTTTTCATTTGCATGGCTTTAACAGCTATTACTGAATTTGGAACTCAGCAATGGGCAAATGTGGTACTGGATAGCTCTGGAGCAAGCGGTATGTTGATTCTAGCTCTTACAACCGGAGTAATGGCTGTAGGTCGATTCTTCGCAGGTCCAGTGGTAGGTAAATTGGGTCAGACCGGAGTACTTCTAGGAGGAGCAATTTTCGCAACTATTGGTATTTACTTGTTTAGCATTGTTACTGGCCCAATGGCTTACGTTGCGGCATTTATCTTTGCTATTGGAGTATGTTACTTCTGGCCTGTAATGGTGGGTGCAGTAGCCCAAAGAGTACCTCTGAGTGGGGCCTTGGGTATGTCTATCATAGGTGGTGTTGGAATGTTCTCTACTGCGATTTGGCAACCTGTCATCGGCAGCTGGATTGATTCTGCAAGAGCCTCCAATTTAGCAGCGGGTCTTAGTGGTGCTGAATTAGAATTGGCAACCGGTCAGGAAACTCTTCTCAAGCTTACCATTTTCCCATCCATATTAATTGTGCTATTCATTATCTTATTTATCTGGCAAAAGAACTCCAAAAACGTTCCTTCTGTCACAGCAGCACACTAAAATTTAAAAGCAGCCTTCGGGCTGCTTTTTTTTATTGACAGGAATAACTTTCGTATTCTTCCCTAAAAAGAGACCATAGCTTTCCATTTTCATCTCTATAAGTTATTGCCTCAGTTCGAATGGTCACTTCCAAACTATGGGGGGTTTCTATGACAGTACCATCTACCAACAAAATGGTACATGGCCCGTCAATTCGCTTAATATCTTTTAAGCCGATATCTTGCAGCCAGCTGTCGCAAGATGAAAAAAAGAGAATAAAAAGAATGATGAAATTTCTCGCTATGCGCATATACTTACTAAACTACTCCTAAAGTAAGTAGAACATCTGAAAAAAAGAAAATAGCCTATTCAGTGAAGGGCTTTATGAAACCTGCCCACATTGAAAATTTCTTAGCTTCGCATCACGTCTTTCCAAAATAAGATGCTCTAGGCATCTGAAAAATTTAGCAGTGCTAAAAACATAAAGCCCAACCTTGATGGGTTGAGCTTTATCGTGACCTCGTCAGAGCCTGTCCCGCAAAGCGGGAATTCAAACTTGAAACCTCCTCCTTTAAAAATCAAAAATATCCTACCAGATAAAAAGGCTTCAGGTTGAAATAAAAAAGCCCAACCTCGATGGGTTGAGCTTTATCGTGACCTCGTCAGGATTCAAACCTGAAACCTCTTGAGCCGTAATCAAGTGCTCTATTCAGTTGAGCTACGAGGCCGAAATGGTTTGCAAAGGTACTTATAAATCGATTTTTTCCAAATATCTCTCTGAAGCTTTTTTACAAAGGTAGAGGAGGAACTCATTTCGACACTTAAGAATTATTAAGAGCAAAAACAGGTTAATTCCTCAGGGATTTTCTATTTTTGCCCGCAATACATTGTAATTAAGCACTCTTTTAATTCAATTGGGCACAAAGGCAGTCAAACCATCATTCAAGACTACCCGCCATGCAAGATTACATGTGACTATTGAAAAACATTAACCAATACATGAAAAAATTATTTATAGTCCTTTTAGCATTTTCAATTGGCCCATTCGCGCTTGCTCAAGAAACAGTACAGAAACCAAAAGTTCCTGTAGGTGGAAGACCCAATATTCCCGCAGATCTAGTTGTGGAATTTGGATTCAATGTGCTCAACAACCGACCTGAGGATATGAGTACAGGTTTTTTTGGATCCCGAACGCTCAATATCTACTACCAATATCCGATTTCAGTATTCGGTGCTAATTCCGGTTTCACTTTAGACCCTGGATTTGGTATTGGCACAGACAAATTGGCTTTTAACGATGAGATGAATCTTTTCAATGATCCATCTAAAGGCCCTGAATCCAGTGATTTCCTGGAGTTGACAGATGTATTTGGGGATGATATCTCAGTAGACAAGAATGTTTTCTCGCTGAACTATTTCGAAGTACCTCTTGACCTGACTTACCATGTCAATAGAAATAATTACACTAAAGGATTTCGGGTAAGTGTAGGTGGAAAAGTTGGCTTTCTATATAATGCCCATTCCAAAATCAAATACACAGATGAAGATGGTTTGACCAGAAAAATCAAAGACTCTCAGAATTATGGTTTAGAGAAATTGAGATATGGCCTAACCCTAAAGGCAGGTTCTCCAGGATTCTATGCTTGGAGCTATTTTGGACTGAACAGGTTATTCCAAGAGGGACAAGGTCCGGCTGCTAACCAATCACAGCAAATTAGTTTTGGAATTGCAGTGAATCTATTCTAAGCTTTGAATAAATTGTAAGAAGAAACCGGGTTTTTCAATCCGGTTTTTTTTATCCCCAAACCCAAAGAAATCCCCAAAAGCAGGTAAAAAAACCATAGAAAAAGCCAATATAAACCTCCATGGGATTATGGGCATTCAAAAACAATCTTGAAGTACCAACTACTCCAGCGAGCAATAAAGCAGCTAATAAAGGGTAAAGTATGGCGAAATTCGGAAAATTCATTCCTAAGACAACTACCAACGCTAAAAGCCCTCCTACCCCAGTCATATGAGCTGACATCTTCCAAAAAAAGGTGACTATCGTTAAGATCACCACAACCGCAGTAATTACTGCCAAGGATTGCCATAATATGGGGTCTAATTCAGACATCTCAAACATGAAATAGACCGTCATCAAAAAATATACTGAAGTCACACAAAAAGGAATCAGTCGGTCTTTGATATCGATCATATGAAGACTCTTCACTGTACCACTAAGTCTCAGTCCAAGTATCGTAATCATTGGAATAGCTAAAGTGGATAACATGATCAAATAAAAGATCCTGACTTTAAATTCAAAAGGAACACTACTTGCCTCGGGTACCACAAAAAGAATCATACCAAAAACCAGTGTTGGTATAATCAATGGCTGGAAAATAACCGAAATAATCAGCGCTAGACTTCTCCCCACTACAGTTCTTTTCTAAGTCTCGCCACTGGAATCTGTAATTGCTCTCTGTATTTGGCAACAGTTCTTCTGGCTATATTATATCCTTTTTTATTCAGCATTTTCACAAGCTTATCATCTGAAAGCGGTCTCTTTTTATCCTCTTCATCTACCATAGCCTGCAATACAGATTTCACCTCCCTATTGCTGACATCTTCCCCACTATCAGTAGCAATACCTTCAGAAAAGAAATACTTTAAAGGATAAACGCCAAATTCTGTTTGAATGGATTTACTGTTGGCAACTCTGGAAACAGTTGAGATATCCATGTCTATTTTTTCGGCTATATCTTTCAGAATCATCGGACGTAAGTTCGTTTCATCCCCATCCAAAAAGAATTCTTTTTGATATTGTAAAATAGCCTCCATGGTTCTCAATAAAGTATTTTGACGTTGTTTGATCGCATCGATAAACCATTTAGCAGCATCTAATTTCTGCTTAACAAAAGTGACTGTCTCCTTCAGTTTTTTGTCCTTTTTATCAGATTTATCATAGGCATCAAACATATCCGCATATGATCTGGATATTCTTAACTCAGGAGCGTTCTTGGAGTTCAAACTTATTTCCAATTTCCCTGAATTATTGGTCAAAATAAAATCCGGTATGATGTATTGCGTACGAACTAATCCTTCGGAAACTCCTCCCGGCTTAGGATTTAACTTAGTAATCAAGTTGACGGCATCCTTGATCTCGTCTTCATTCAAATCGCATTTCCGCTGGATTTTAGAGTAATGCTTTTTGGTAAATTCCTCAAAGCAATCATGCATGATTCGTAAGGCATGCTGAACTGTGGGATCCTCAGGATGCTCTTTTCTTTCTAATTGCAGAATGAGGCATTCCTGAAGGTTTCTTGAAGCAATTCCCGCAGGATCAAAAGTTTGAATCTTTCGCAGAATTTCCTCTAACTCATCTATATCCGTCTCTATATTTTGGCTAAAAGCCAAATCATTGATAATGGCCTCAAGATCCCTTCGGATGTATCCATCATTTTCAATACTTCCAATAAGCTGTTGCCCGATTATTTTTTGTCTCTCATCCAACTTTAAAAAATTGAGCTGCTGAATTAATAATTCGTGCAAAGAAGCCTGAGAAGAAATAGGAATCTCACGATCTTCTTCATCTGAATTATAATTTCCATCACCCTGCATTTTGTATCCGCCATACTCATCGTCTAGATAGTCATCCAGGTTAAGGTCTCTGTCATCAGATCCAAGGTCCTCCTCATAGGAGTCTTCATATTCATCTTGAGAAGTATCCTCTTTCTCCTCCTTTCCTTCTTCCAGTGCTGGGTTAATCTCCAATTCCTCCTCAATTCTAGCATCCAATTCTGCTGTAGGAACCTGCAATAGCTTGATAAACTGTATCTGCTGTGGAGAAAGCTTCTGTGAAAGTGACTGGCTAAGATTTAGCTTTTGCATTGGAAATTGAGTAAAACCTGCATTTTGGGTTCAAAAAAGGACTTTTTCAGAAAAAAAGCCCTGAATTCAAAGTTAGGAAAAACAAGCAAATTTTTGATAAAAAGCTTATTTAATCGTTTTTTTGCAGACTATAAAAAATTCGGCTATCAGCCTTATTTGAAACCAAAACGAAATCATGGCATTCAACAAGCGGGTAAAAATCAAGACCATCCTAGAGCAGGGTCTAATAGGTAGTGAAATCACATTAATGGGTTGGGTTCGTACCAAGCGATCCAACAAGAATGTTTCTTTTATTGCCATGAATGACGGGTCTATCATTACCAATTACCAAGTGGTGGCTGATCCAAATGTCATTTCGGAAGATATTCTGAAAAAATGCACAACCGGAGCCTGTCTCAAAATCACAGGAACGGTGGTTGAATCTCAAGGTGCGGGGCAGTCTTCTGAATTGAATGCGAAGAGCATAGAAGTTTTGGGCGAGGCGGATCCAGAGAAGTATCCTTTACAGCCAAAAAAACACTCCCTTGAATTCTTGCGTGAAATCGCTCACTTGAGAATGCGTACAAATACATTTGGTTCAGTTTTCAGAGTAAGACATGCTTTGGCATTTGCAGTGCACCAATATTTCAATGATAAGGGTTTTTTCTATATCCATACTCCTATCATCACCGCTTCTGATGCAGAAGGTGCAGGGGAAACATTCAAAGTAACAACTCTGGATATTGGAAATCCTCCAAAGACCGAAGAAGGGAAAGTGGATTTCAAGCAAGACTTCTTTGAAAGAGAAGCTAATTTGACTGTATCTGGCCAATTGGAAGGAGAGCTGGCAGCCATGGCACTTTCTGAAATCTACACTTTCGGTCCTACTTTCAGAGCGGAAAATTCCAACACAACTCGCCACTTAGCTGAATTCTGGATGATTGAGCCTGAAATGGCTTTCTATGATGCGGAAGACAACGCAGATTTAGCCGAAGACTTCCTTAAATATTTGATCCGATATGCTTTGGATCATTGCCAGGAAGATTTACAATTCTTGGAATCCAGATTATTGGATGAAGAAAAATCTAAGCCGCAGGACCAGCGTTCAGAAATGAGCTTGCTGGAAAAATTGAAATTTGTAGTAGACAATGAATTCGTTCGCATTTCTTATACAGAGGCTATCGATATTCTAAGAAACTCCAACCCTAATAAGAAAAAGAAATTCCAATATCTGATTGAATCCTGGGGAGCTGACCTACAATCAGAACACGAGCGGTATTTGGTAGAAAAGCATTTCAAAAAACCTGTAATTCTGACAGACTATCCGAAAGAAATCAAGTCATTCTACATGCGTCAAAATGATGATGGAAAGACAGTAGCGGCTATGGATATTCTTTTCCCAGGAATCGGGGAAATTATCGGAGGCTCTCAAAGAGAAGAAAGACTTGATGTTCTCCTGCAAAGAATGGATGAAATGAACATTCCAAAAGAGGAAATGTGGTGGTTCTTAGATACAAGAAGATTCGGAGCTACACCTCATGCAGGCTTTGGATTGGGCTTCGAAAGAATGGTTCAGTTTGTAACGGGAATGGGAAATATCCGAGACGTGATAGCATTCCCAAGAACTCCAGGGAACGCAGAATTTTAATTCAAAAGCTACACCCTTCAACAAAAATCCTCGGCAAAAATGTCGGGGATTTTTTTTTAATATTTGATTAGGTAACAGTCCAAAAAGTAACCCAAAACAATATATATCGATAAATAATAAAACTTGGGATGATAAATATGCCCAAGAGTATCCCTCTCCATAATGCGCCTTTATTAGAAGTCTCATAAGCCCTTTTAAGCATTGTAAACATATAGCCTATGATGATCAGCATAAAAATTATTGATAAGCTCAACTCGTTGATGCTTGATGCTAAACCGAATGAGAATAAACTCGAAAACCAATTGAATAATGTCGGAAAAAGCACTAAAATAAATAAGGTGTAAAATCCATAGAAGTATGCAGATCCGGCAAAAAAATCAATGAGATAAAGCTTTTTATTTCTTAAGAAAAGAAGTTTTAAAAAAAGGCCTTGGAGTACTACCAAAACTATTAAGAGTAATTTACCATTGGCATTGGAGGCTCGTTCATACTCGACTTTGAATACATCAGGATCGTCTTGCGTAATTTCCAAATACCGCTCCACAACCGGTCTCACTGATGAGCTATAGGGAAGTTGGTACATTTGTACATCCAGAGTAGTATTGAATGTCGAGATGACTGGAAAGATGAAATAAATCAAATTAGCGAAGAAAAAGAGCTGAAGAGGAGAAAGGTATTTTTTTCGAATTCCGGCGACAAAGCTACGAGTCAATTCACCAGGCTTTGTTATTGAAAGCTTGATCGTTTTGAAAAACTTTCCATCAGCAAAAAAAACTGAGGCTACAAATTCCTCTAAAAAATGAATTAAGCTTTTATCCTTTTGATCAATTTGCTTCTCTCCGCATGAATGGCAGAAAGTACCCTGAAGCTCTGTTCCACAATTTACACAAGAAGATTTTCTTTTTTCCATTGAAGAGAATTCATCCCAGGCTTTCAATATCTCGAATTATTCCATGAATTCAAATAACAATGGCTTTCCTAACTCACTACCTTAACCCTTCTGGCCAAAGGGATGCACAGTAGGCTGAAGAAAATGGCGATATATCCGACCAAATTAAAATTAGTCAATTCACCTGCTGCATTTTCTCCAATAATTAGCCCTGCAATTAAAGATGCCAAACCCGTGGCCAATTGTTGTATCGCTGAATTAAAGCTCAAAAAACTCCCTCTATTTTCGGGCCGCGCGGTGCCCGTAATAATTGCTGCAGCAGGTACATACCGTCCATTGGAAGTAACAAAAAACAAAGTCGACACTAATAACACATAAGGTATCGGTGTAACTCCCAAATTGGTAATAATCGCAATTGGAACCACATTAAGGGTCATGAAAATCGTAAAAATCCGGAGTTTCCCATACTTGTCAGACATCTTCCCAACCCAAGGAGAGGTAAAAATGGTAAAGGCTCCACCAGCCATGTAGATATAGGTTAACTGCATTTCCGTAAAGCCAACATTAGCCACTGTATACGGACTCAAAAAAGGAATGATCATAAACTGCCCAAACATCATCATTACAGAGAGAGTGATTGCCCGCATTTGATTAGGGTTGCTTGTCACTCTGCGAACTACTTCCAAGGGATGAGGCCTGACAATTTCTTTTCCAAGATGCTCAGTAATATTGGGAACGTATTGGAAAATCATTCCTAAGCTAATTACAGACAAGCCTGTTAAGATATAAAATGGGGTATGCCAGTCCGACAAACTAGCTAAAAACAAACCTAAAGGAACACCTAAAACAGAAGCAACTGAAAAAGCCGCCATGACCAACCCCATGGCTCTTCCCCTTCTTGCATCTGGGATAACATCGCCAATAATAGCTAAAATCAGAGCGGAAGTCAGTCCTCCAAAGAGGCCAGAAACAATCCTTGCGGATAACAAAATCGGGTAAGTTGGTGACAATGCGCAACCAAGGGTAGCAACAGAGAATCCTACATAAACCCAAAGCAAAATCTTTTTTCTATCGAATCGATCTAGAAAGAATGCTCCAAAAAAACTGGAAATACCTGCGCTAAAAGTATAGGAAGATACCAGCAGTCCAAATTCCCGGGGCGATATATCAAACACACGCATCAACTGCGGACCTAAAGGCATCAAAATCATAAAATCCACGATGTGGATAAAATTGATAGCTGCCAAAGTCCAAAGCAGTAATTTTTCCTTCTTCATCAAAATTGCTTTAGCCTTGAACCACAAGAAAAAAAATTAAGTTTGCTTTTACTATGTTAAATCAGGAAATACCCAAATAAAAATAGGTTTCCGGGATCGACTCAATGATGTCACCTGCTATGGTTCCTCTACCTTTTCGTTTTCCCGCCAACTCACCAGCCAATCCATGATGAAAAACCCCGCAAACTGCCGCTGATTCCGGACTATATCCCATTCCCAAGTAAGCAGTAATCATTCCAGTGAGAATATCACCTGCTCCTCCTGTAGCCATAAACTGAGTACCTGTGCTATTGATCAATTGCCTTCCATCAGGCATAGAAATCACTGTATTTGCACCTTTTAGGATTAAGATCAACTCATGCTTTATAGCAAAGTCTTTTGCTTGATTCATTCTTTCCTGATGATTGGATGCTGGGCCAACCAATCTTTGAAACTCTCCTATATGCGGAGTAAGAATTGAGTTCTTGGTCACCAAAGGAATCAATTCCGGAAATTTTGCCAAAATATTGATCCCATCTGCATCCAAAACGATTGGGAAATGAAAGTCTTTCAGCAAAGCCTCCAATTGATTCTTTCTACTTTCTATGCCCCAGCCCGGGCCTATTCCAACAGCATCATAATAGTCAGCATTGGGAATCAGCCCCCAATTACACATCGCCTCTGGTAAAGCAGCCTGAATACTGAGTCTTTCGCTTTCTTCTATATGACAAGTGACTAGTCCTGAACCTGTCCTTAATGCACTCTTTGCCGCCAAAATAATAGCTCCCATTTTTCCATGTCCGCCTCCCACCAACAGGATTTTCCCAAAATCTCCTTTATGGGAAAACCGATGGAATTTTTTATGCAAAGCAGGTATATCTTTCGCTTGAATAAAATAGAGGCTTCCTTCAAACTCCCCATACGTAGTATCTGGAATACCAATATCACATACTTCCAAATCCCCTACCGTTTCCGCATTTTCAGGAAGGATCAATGCAAGTTTTGGAAAAGCAAAGCTTACTGTCACATCTGACTGAAAAGAAAGCTCTGAACCCATCTCTTCCGAAGGAAGACCCGACGGAATATCTATAGCAATTTTTTTCCCCTGAAGAGAATTCATCCTTTCTATAATTGGTTTTGCGCTATCACGTAAGGGACCGCTCAACCCAACGCCTAGAAATGCATCAATGATAATACAAGGCTCTGTAGGCGCCTGAAACTCCTTAAAAAAGACTTCCTTAACTTTAGTCGGAAGCATTTCAAGATTTTTGCCGGCGTCTGCACTTAATTTTGAATTATCTCCAAAGCATTTGATTACTAAAATCTTGTGATTCTTTTGAGATAATAATCTTGCTATCGCAAAACCGTCACCTCCATTATTTCCCGATCCACAGAATATCAGAATTGGAGATTCTTTTGAGAATTCTTGCTGGTAAAACCATTTTTCAAATTCTTGTGCAGCTTTTTCCATCAACTCGTAGGAACTGATATTAGCGCTATTACAATGGAGTTGATCCAGTTTGGAAACACTTTCTCCTGCTAAAATCTTGATCATGATCTATACCATTGAATGAGACAATTCCTGCTTTGGAATACTTACCAATAGCAAAAAGCCTAGGCCTACTAAGAAAAATATACCTAAAGATAAGGCACTGTTCCTCATATTCCCAGTCAGCTGTTCAATGACTCCGTAAGAAAAAGTACCCAAAACGATAGCCATTTTTTCCGTCACATCATAAAAGCTAAAAAAAGATGCGTGATCAGTGGTATTTCTTGGAATGAGCTTGGAATAAGTAGATCTCGATAAAGACTGAATTCCTCCCATGACCATTCCAACGACAAAAGCCAAGGCAAAAAACTCATAAACCGTATACACGTAATAAGCCGCAGCACAGATCCCTGTCCAGATCAATACCATAATCACCAAACTAACCTTATTTCCATATTTTTTGGATATAAAAGCAAACAGATAACTACCTATTATGGCTACAAATTGGATGATAAGAACAGTCATGATCAATTGATCTCCTGGTAAGCCCAACTCCTTGTCGCCAAAAGTAGCCGCCAAATACATAGTCGTTTGTACCCCCATGGAATAGAAGAAAAATGAAGCCAAGAAGCGAATCATGACTTTAATTTCTCGTATCTGAAAAAACACTTTTCTTATCTCCTGATAACCATGAAAGAGCAATTCCCTTTTCAATTTCCTGTTGTATGGATTTTTTGGAAGAATTCTGAACGGTATTTGAGAAAAGCCAGCCCACCAAATTCCCGTGATTAAAAAAGATAACCTTGCAGCTACACCTCCATCAGGGATCCCGAATAAATGTGGCATTTGGATCATTAAAAGATTTACGACCAAAAGTATTACTGAACCTACATACCCTAAGGCAAAGCCTTTGGCACTCAGTAAATCATATTCTTTCTCCTCAGAAATTTCAGGCAAATAGGCATTATAAAACACAATACTTCCTGCATATCCAATACTTGCAGTGATACTGCAGATGATTCCCCATTCCACATTACTTGCATCAAAAAAGTACAATCCAACACAAGCTGCTGACCCTAAATAGGCAAAGAACTTCATGAATTCAAGTTTCTTTCCACTTGAATCAGCCATACCCGAAAGTAAAGGGGAGATAATGGCAATGATCAAAAAAGAAAAAGAGATAGAATAAGAATACAGGACTGTATTAATGATCTCAAAACCAAAGAAAGATACGATATCTGAATCATCCAATCCTTTGGTAACGCTATTGTAATAAACAGGAAAGATGGTTGAAGTAATGACCAAACTATAGACAGAATTAGCCCAGTCATACATAGCCCAAGCATTTTGGACTTTCTTTTTATTTTTCAGGTTGGCTAGCATTGATCGCAGGTATGAATTAGAAAAATACAATTTATTAGAGGATATTCTAATCTATTTTTTGTGATCGGAGACAAGAGCAATACCAAAAGGGCAAAAAAAAAGCTGCCTCATGATTGAAGCAGCTTTTTTAAATATTGGGTTTTTTAGTCCTTTTGAACTTTACCCACAGAAGCATACAATACCCTCCGGGCATCAGCCTCTCTTAGTTCTGTTTGAACGTCCGAAATCGGACCCATTTTTACATCTCTATCAATTTTCATAGAAATAGTAATCATATTTCTATCAGCTTCTGGAAGCATATCTCTTTCTTGGTTTACCCACTGAACGATGTCAGCAGGAGTAAGCAAAGCATCATTGGCTTGAACTCTAGGTTCAGAGCCATAAAGGCCTGTATTTTTTGGCTTACCAATATAGATATAAGAAATCAATGTCTTCTTCTGCAGCTTCTGAAGCTGGGTAGCCTGAGGTATCTTCTGCTCTACCAAAATTTCCTGCTCCCTCAACACGGTTGTTACCATGAAGAAGAATAGAAGCATGAAAATAATATCTGGTAAGGCAGAGGTTGGGATATTCTCAGAAGTCTTGGTCTTTTTGCTAAACTTTGCCATATCAACTACCAATTTTATCAGGTTCTGCAATAGAAATCGCCATTGGGATTCCTTCTTTTCCTCGGTCAATCAAAGACTGCTCAGCTTCATCTTTACCTGTTAAGGCACGATACTCTTCCGTTCTGAGATTTACCCTTTCAGCATAAATTTCGAAGTAGGCTTTCTTTGCTAAGTCAAAAACCTCCAAATATCTATCATAGCTAGTTCCACGGTTGGTCTTAATAGATACTACCGCTTCTCCTGGATGATCAGATGATTCAGGGTCTCTTCTAGACATCGCTTTCAGAGAAGCTGGAAGCGAATTATACAAACCTTGAGCTTCTTCATTTGGCTGACCAAAGTTTAAGACAAAAAGCTTAATCTTTTCATCCAAACCGTCTGCTTCAGCATATTCACCTTCTACCAAAAGCTGATCATTTGCGTTGATCAATATCGTAAAGATATTACGCTCGTTTTTATCAATTTCTGGCGGAGGATTATTAGGATCGAGTTTCGGAGGAAGTACGTTTAAGATACCTTTATCCGAAGCGATCGTCGTAGTAACGAGAAAGAAGATTAGGAGCAGGAAGGCGATGTCTGCCATCGAACCTGCATTAACCTCCTGGCTCATTCTATTTTTCTTTCTGGCCATAATTACTTAATAGCTTTATTGAATTCTGTAAACACAATGCTCACAAGAGCAAGGATTGCGAGAATATAAGTTGTGATCAGCATACCACCTACAAACTGAGAACCAGCAGGGGTCAAGTTAAAAGGGTCTGCCTCAAATTTTGGAAGTACTTCGTTGCTAGAAATAGAATAAGCAATGAAGAACAACACTACGATTCCAATGATGCCAGCGGCTGTCTTTGCCAAGCTTTTTGGATTGTCCAAAGATTGGATCAAAGGCATCAGGATGGATACGACAGCTCCTACTGCAATGAGTAGATAGCTTCCGTAAAGTAAAATATCATAAGTATCCATAATATGTCTTCTTTGGGATTAACAATTGATTGAAATTCAGCAAATGCCGGTAGTTATTACTTACCAGTCAATTTGTGCTTCACTAGGATATCTACCAATGTGATAGAAGCATCCTCCATGTCATTAACCAAAGAGTCAATTTTAGCCACGCAGTAGTTGTAGAACAACTGTAGGATGATCGCTACGATCAAACCAGCTACTGTGGTCAAAAGGGCGATTTTAATACCACCTGCTACAAGGGATGGAGAGATATCACCAGCAGCTTCGATAGAGTCGAATGCACCGATCATACCAATTACTGTACCCATGAAACCCAACATCGGAGCAAGGGAGATAAATAGGGAGATCCAAACAAGACCTTTTTCCAAACGTCCCATTTCTACTGAACCGTAAGAGATGATAGATTTTTCTACCATTTCGATACCTTCAGAGTATCTCATTAGACCTTGTGTAAAGATAGAGGCAACTGGACCCTTAGTACTTTTAGTAACGTCCTTAGCTGCTTCAACTCCTCCAGAAGAAAGAGCATCTTCAACTTTAGCCAACAATTTTTTAGTGTTGGTAGTAGAAAGATTCAAAGTGATGATTCTTTCCAATGCCACTGCAAGACCTAAGATCAAACAGATCAATACTGGAGTCATGTAAAGAGGATCACCTTCGATAAATTTTTCTTTAACTACTTGGTGAAAGCCTACTTCCTCCTCTACGATCTCATCGTCTACGATGGCCGGAGTTGCAGCAGGTTCTGCTACAGGGGTTGTTTCTTCTTGTGCTGCAGAATCTGATTCTGCTTCTTGTGCGTTAGCGAAAACAGGCGCGAATAGGATACCTGCAAGCATGAACAAAGCGATTAACTTTCTCATAATGTGATTTTTAAATAGACTTTTGATAAAGGTTAAATGGTTTCTACACTAAAATCGAGTTTTAAAGTTATCATTTTTTATATTCAAAAAACAATGGACTCTTTTAGATTTTTTCGAAAAATTCCGCTTTTAGAGCATGATTAAGCCAATTTTTACACGAGCGGGGAATTTTCTTGATTCTTCAAAAAGACCCGTATTCTTCTAAACTCGGCGAAAGGTTCACATTTTTAGCCAAAAGAAAAAACAATTCAACGAAAGAATTGTACCAAAAAAGGTATTCAATAAATTCTTTGGTAAAATCTGAAAATTATTTACTAATGTGCTGAAAATCCTTATCTAAAAACTAACTCAAGCTCTTTAATAGCTGAATAAATTATTGGCTTGAACAATTTTTATGGATTCTGTACTCCTCCTTTTTTAATCTCATATATTTAAAATTTCGAAGAGTAATCAGTCTCCTAAACTCTTCCAGCATACTTTCTTTTTAAATCTGTCAAAATTTGCTCCAGCCCATTCAATCTGATTTCATAAAGGGTATGTAACCACATTCCCAATTTTCCCTCAGGAAACCCCTGTCCATGCATCCAAACCAAGTAATGCTCTGGCACATCACAAAGTAGACGGCCCTTATATTTTCCAAAAGGCATTCTCTTGGTCACTAAATCAATCAGTATTTCTGGGTTCATCCAATAAAACTAAGTGGAAGAAAGAGAATAGGTGGAAATGAGAAGTAAATATTTTCTTCCCTGAGGCATTTTTTTTAAAGTCAAATTCCTTTTGAAAATGAAGTTTGTGCTTATACCCTACTCAATCACAGCTGGAATAAGCTTGCTTTTTTAGAGTTTAAAACTTCAGCTATGATTTAAAAATAACATATCAGCCCAAAGTTTGGTCAATAATAATATTCAATAACACCCAAGCTATAGACAAGAAAGTACCGCTGATATAAATAAGATTCTCCCCCCAAATAAGCGGCCGTACTTTGCACTATGCTAAGAAAAATTCTATTTATTTTAGTTTTTAGTTTGAGTATAGGTGGACTTTCTGCTCAGAATATTGTGTTCAAAAGGGTTGAACAACCTATACAAATAGACGGGGAGATTGATGAGGCGTGGAACCTAGCGGATTCTGCCTACAATTGGGTGCAATATTTCCCTTTCGACTCTTCTTTAGCGGTTAATCAATCGGTAGCCAAAGTTCTTTTCGATGATAAAAATATCTATGTACTAGGAATACTTTACAGCAATAACCAGGATAGAAAGTATGTCACTCCTTCCTTAAGGCGAGACTTTCGGGGAGCTGCAAATGATAATTTTACAGTCATTTTTGACACATTTCAAGATAGAACCAATGCATTTACTTTTGGTATCAATCCTTTTGGCGTAAGAAGGGAAGGTTTGGTCGCAAACGGAGGAACTGGTGAGAGTTCTTTTTCACTCGATTGGGATAATGTATGGAAAGGGGAAGCAAAACAATACAGAGGCTATTGGGTAGCGGAAATGGCAATTCCGCTGAATTCCTTACGATTCAATGAAGGACAGAAGGAGTGGAATATAAACTTTTATCGAATTGACAGTGAAAGTGCCGAAAGGTCAACTTGGGCACCAATTTCCAGAAACTTCACGCTCTTTAATCTAGCAGTATTGCGTGTTGCACAATGGGAAGAACCCACCAAGAAATCAGGAAAAAACCTTTCATTTATTCCCTATATATCAGGCAACTCCAGTAAGAATTTTGAAAATAAAACTGATGCTGTAACGGGCTTCAACGCAGGGTTTGATATCAAATACGGCATCACTCCCGGGTTGAATCTTGACTTAACTGTAAACCCGGATTTTTCTCAGGTTGAAGTTGATCAGCAAGTCACCAATTTGGATAGATTCGAGATTTTCTTTCCTGAAAGAAGACAGTTTTTTCTGGAAAATGCAGACTTATTTTCGAATTATGGAAATAGAGGTACCCGACCTTTTTTTAGCAGAAGAATTGGTGTATCCAGAGATGAAAGCACCGGACAGAACATTCAATCTCCCATTCCTTTTGGAGCCAGAATCAGTGGAAAGGCCAATGACAATCTCCGCGTAGGAATTCTGAGCATGCAGGTCTCTGATGATCAAGCTGCAAGCTTGCCATCCTATAATTATTCTATGGTTTCTTTACAGCAAAAGGTATTTACCAGATCCAATATCTCAGCCTTCCTTGTCAATAAGCAAACTTTCCAGAGTCGCGAAAAATATGCTGACAGTTTGTATAATGCCTATGACAGGACCTTTGGGGTGGATTATAATTTAGCTTCAGCAGATAACCGAATTACCGGGAAGTTCTTTTATCATCAGAATATCAATGAAGTAGCAAAAGACAGTGCCTTCGCAATGGGTGTGGAACTTGAATATAATGTCCCAAAATGGTCTTTGGAAATGCGATCTCAATCCGTTGGCACCAATTATGCACCGGAGGTAGGTTTTGTTCGGAGAACGGACATCCGACAATTAGCTATGACTTATCGCCGAAGCTTCTTCCCTTCTACTGGAGGAGTTCAGCGACACGGACCAGGATTCGATTTTGATGTAGTCGGCAATAAGACCTATGGATTTTTGGACTGGGATGTCAATTTATTATATGACATCAATTGGAAATCCTCAGCGCGGTTTTCATTGCGGGCGCGAAGACAATACACCTATCTCTTCAGAGGCTTTGATCCCAGTGGATCAGATGGGCTCGCTTTACCGGCCAATACCGAATACACCAATAACTTGATCATTGCACGGTACAGTTCTGATGAAAGAAAAATCATTTCTTTCAATCTCGGTACTCGATCCGGCGAATATTTCAATGGAACGAGAATCAACTTGGAGGGGAGCGTTCAGTGGAGATATCAACCTTTGGGCTTTACCAGTTTGGATTTCGAGTTCAACAGAATCAGACTTCCCAAACCCTACAATGATTCCAATCTTTTCCTGATAGGTCCAAGGTTCGATTTTACATTCAGTAAGCAGCTTTTTTGGACCACTTTTGTCCAATATAACAGCCAAATCGAGAATGTAAATATCAATTCCCGATTGCAATGGCGCTTTGCTCCCGTGTCGGATATTTTCTTGGTTTACACGGACAATTATTTGGCAGAAATGAACCCTGATGGATTTATTCAGTTTGGAAGCTCCAAGTCAAGAGCCTTAGTATTTAAAATGACTTATTGGTTGAATCTTTGATTCAAACTGCGAAAAATAAAAGCCAACCGTTTAAATCATAATTTCAATCCCAGTCGACCCGCCCTTTCTTGAATTAAATAAGAGAATTCCAACTTAGTGTTTTTGGTCAAAAAACTTTTGTCGATTATCTCGGACCAACTTTGAACCCCACTTTCGACTCTACCCCAAAGATTTTCGATTGCTTTGGCAGGAATGCTGGATTTTGACATGGCACTATTAAAATCCTCCCTTGATAGTTTTCTCTTCTTACCATTAAGATTCAATGCTAACTCCTCCGGATCGTCTTTTATCAATAAGCTCGTGGCAATCATATCATAAGAGGGAGATAATTGATATTCACCATTTTTAAATGCTATCAAAGAAAAATTCTTAAAGTGCATGTCATTATTTCCTATCAAAAATGAGACGATAACCTGTTGATAGAATTTCACTACTTCCAATAATGGGTTATGACTAAAGTTGATAATGGCTTTTGCAATCTGCTCATAGGAACCCCTGTATTTATGTTCGGTAAGTCTTCCTGTAAATTGACAGGCATCCTCCATTGGAAACTTCTTATTGGTTGGACTTCTATCTATTCGCTTTGTGAGGTAGGCTAATTCACCACCTAGCATAGGTATTAGCAAAAAGGGAACTGTTTCTATTCCAGCCTCTTTGGCCATCAGCATCGATAAAGCCTCGATTTCCGGCATTTGAGGATAAAGATCAAATGGAGGCTTTAATATGTATTTTCCATTCAAGGCTCCAACAATCGTTAATCTCTTCTCTTTTTTCTCTTCGATATAACCCAGTGATAGTTTTGGCTGTACTCCTGTCACAATTATCCTCTGAGAAATGTTTTCTCTTGCAAGTTCTTTAATATTAGCCAAGTCCAGATTAAGACTTAAAACAGGTTTATCTTCCTTCCAAAAATCTTTGAGGCACTTTTGATGATATTGAGCTTCTCCATTTAATGCCAGATTACATGCAAGACAAAAATTCATATTTCAATCACACTAATATTCCCTATACAATCCCTGCAAGTTTTTAATAACAAACCCATTCTATCTCTTGGATTCAATTTCCAATTTTGATGTGCAACATCCAATAACCATCCTTCAGGAATCAGTCCGTCAAAAAAAGGAAATAAAGTTTCTGATTTATATGATTCTGTTTGCAATGGCAATGTCAGCGAAACTGGCAATGGGTTCTTTGATTTCAGGTACTTGTCTAAATAGGTAAATGTATACCCATCTTCACCTTCTTCCAGAATTCCTGCCAATTGATTAGCTACCCAAATTTCTCCTTGTCTCATCACTTATTTCAGTTGGAGTTAATGTGTGACCAAAAAACAATAAAACCTGATTGATTTTATCCGCCATCAGATTCGGTTTCCCTTGTTCTAATTCTCTTATAAACCGTATTCCCACACCAGAAATATCAGCTAGTTCCAATTGAGTTAGCCCAGCTTCCTTTCTTCTCCTTCGAACAAATTCTGATATGGCATTATTTCTATTCCAAGTCATATATTTATACCCTTATGGGTACAATTTAAAGAAATATTACCAAATTACACCTAAAAGGGTATAATTATTAAAAAATAATGATTATAATACCCTTGCGGGTATATTTTTTAATTCAACTTTCTATTACTTCATTTAAGTGTCGTTTCTACTCATTGCCTTATAAAATGAGATGGAGTGCTATTCTGGAAAATTTATTCCGAGGCTCTTTTTAAAAAAACGGACGACTTCGCAACTGGTTAAATTAAAAAAACCCTAATTATCTAAAATTCTGATAGTTAGGGTTTTAACTTGCAGAGAGGAAGGGATTCGAACCTATTTTACCGATAACACCAAAAATTACTTCAAAAGTCACCATAATTGGGTTTTAGAAAGGGTTAATTAAAATATCAGCAAATGGAAATCAACCTAAATAAAAATATTTTGCACCCCAATTAACACCCCAAATGATTATTTCACTACATTGTTAGTGTTTTAAATGGGGAAAACATGGCAAAACTTACTATTCGGTTCGAAATCCGACAGGATAAATTAAACCAAGACGGCAACGCTCCTATTTCATGTATAATGTCAGTTTCGCAACAGCGGAAGAGAATTGCAACAGAATTAAGCATTCCTGCTGCCAATTGGGACAAATCTGCACAGAAAGCTATTTATAGAAATAGAAAGGAGTTTTCGAAAATATCAGGTGGAAACAAACCATCCGTATTATTGATGGAGTCAGATATTGACCGAATCAATGGACTTTTGGAAAAAATCAGGTCAAGGCTAAATTTCATAGAAGACGGATTCAGACTAAATGACAAAACCTACACTGTTGAGAACATATTTTCAAAATACCAAGAAAGCCTTCCATCGATAGGTAAAAAAATGGTTGAAAAACAGAAACGTTATATTCCGACCGTCCCAGATTTCATCAACACCTATATTGAAAGAAACAAAGCAAGCCGGGCAAAAAGAAGCTTAGGCGTTTACTCCCAATTGAAAAGCCATTTGGAAGATTTCGAAAAGTGGTCCTTCAAAAAGGTGACGTTTGATAGAATCGGACTTTCTTTTTTTGAAGAGTTTCAAAATTACCTAATTGAACATAAGGCATCTTTAAACAATATTACCATTGCCAAACAGCTCAGCACCCTAAAAACCTTGTTAGGGTATGCAAGGAAACACGGAATCGAAATGAATCAATCATTCAGGGATTTCACAATCAAACGTCAAAAACTAGAAGTCATTACCCTGTCTGAGGGAGAATACCGAGCATTAAAGGAAGTAGACCTAAAAGGAGTTAGTAGGCA
This sequence comes from Algoriphagus sp. UBA3586, assembly GCF_002376385.1. Classification (NCBI taxonomy): domain Bacteria; kingdom Pseudomonadati; phylum Bacteroidota; class Cytophagia; order Cytophagales; family Cyclobacteriaceae; genus Algoriphagus; species Algoriphagus sp. UBA3586. The sequence continues at coordinate 37,908 of NZ_DFMT01000045.1, forward strand.
CGAGAAAGCAAGGGATATTTTCATTTTCCTTTGTGCTACCAGCATGAGGTATTCCGATTACGATCAGTTCAAACGGGAGCATATTAAAGGACAGACGATCCAGCTTACTATGAAGAAGGGGAGTAAATTGTGGGAGATCCCATTGAACCCAGATTCCATTTCAATTCTGGAAAAATACAAGGATTTAGCAGAGCCTCTTCCGAAGATTTCGAACCCCAAATTATCGAAATACATCAAGGAGATTTGTGCTGTTGCAAAAATTAATGAACCAGTTGAAATTGTCCGATACAAAGGAGCCGAACCAATCAGAAATGTATACCCTAAACATAAACTGGTTTCAGCACACACAGGGAGAAAAACATTCTGCACTTTATCCCTAGAACGTGGCGCATCTGTGGAAACGGTAATGAAGTGGTCTGGCCATGAATCCTACGCAAGTTTCAAGCGATATGTCAATCTGAGCAGAACACACAGCATCAAGGAAATGGAACGTGTTTGGGGGAAAACAGAGATTATGAAGGCGGTATAAAAACTTGTCAAAACTACACATTCCAAAACACACTTTAAATCCATACAACAATGACTAAAATAACACTCAAATTCGCCAATCAAACACAACTGTTTCACTTTCTGGAGAACATTGCAAATGCCCAACATGCTCTGGCAGACAAAGCAGAACAAGACGGTACCAATTCAGAAACAATGTTTTCAATCATGGCATTAACCAAAATTCAAACTGAAGCATACAAACAGTTAGCAGATAATCAATCCTAAGAGTCAGCATCGAGCATGATCAACCATGTACAAGACAACAAATGGTAAATGTTAACAAAAGCCAACATTTCCCAAATGTTGACAAAAGTTGACATTGAAACAAAAAATTTTGGGGAGAGAACATGAAAACAGACAATGGATATCCGTACAATTTTGATCTAGAGGAAATACAGGAAATGGTTGATTTTTTCAGAAGGAAAGGTCAACCAGAAAATGCCTTAGCTGAACTTGATGAAATTGAAAACTCTTACTTTAAGAACAGAGACAAGATTGATCGAAATAAACCTGAAAATTGGCATTTGATGCAATATTCAATTCAAGGGCTCTTTTTGGAATCCTCTGATCCGACCAAGGTCACTGATTTTTTTCATTACAAGCTCAGGGAAATAATTAAGCAGCTTAATCAATGGTCCAGACATAGTGAAGAAAATGCAAAAGAATCCAATTCTCGGGTTAATGGAATTGTCCTTCATTATTTAATGGAGTCAGGCAATACCAAATTTCCCAAAACTGCAAATTCAATTGAATTATCGGGGTATCTAAAACTAATCGAAATTAAAGGCAAAGGAATATCTGCATACAATAAGTCAATAGTCCATTTAAGAAAAAAAGAAGGGTGGACACCTGGAGTTTTTTATAGAGGAGATTTTACAGAAGCATTTGAGATTTTGAAACGAATCGATCAAAAGGCGTATGAACTTGCTGTCAATGAATTTGATGATCAAATCTCTCAGGATTACAATTCTAAAGAAGGTAGATCAAGTGAATTTTTTCGAAAATAAAATCATTGATTATCAAATGATTAAAAATTTTATTTTACCCAATTTTAAGTTTACCCACTTTTCACCCAGGTAAACTGATAGTGTGGCCCCATGAACTTTCGAAAAAACAAATCAAAGTTTCATGGAAAAACCATTCATTCTCATCCCAATTCCATTTCATCGGTTTAAAGATGAAATGGCAAAATTGATTAAAGAGCAACTTGAATCTGGTCACTCGCTCACAAATCAACAGCAATCACAAACTATCCTTGACACCGATCAGCTAATGGCAAAACTCGGTGTCACCCGGCCCACCCTGTCACGGTGGAGAAAAGAAAATAGAATCCCTTTCATCCAGGTAGGTTCTGTAGTTCGGTATGACCTGGACAAAGTATTAGAAGCATTGGAAAACAAAAAAAGGAGGTCAAAATGAAAGAATCCATTCAAACCTCCCGGAAAGTCTCTTTGGGGAAAAGACTTGACGAAGATACGAATATATTCAATCCGATCTGCTACAAAGCCATTGGAAAAGGCAATTGGTACCAACAGGATTTGGAATATATCACTAAGCCTGCTTTCAGACTTGAACTTCTTCCTGCCAATGTTCAGCTGGAGTATTGTTACAAGGCAAAAATTGTGGCCGAATACCTTTTGACATTCCAAAACAAAGAAGGCTACGTGAAAGCTCTGACTGGACTGCGAAAGACTATTTACACAGATTGGCATTATGGAGACCTGAGGACTTTTATGGACTGTAAAACAATCCTAAACCTAGTCTTGATTCAATTTAGCGTAGACAGATCCAATTTCAGACTGTATCTTTTTGAATCCTACTATCCAAAAGGAAATAAAAGGATTACTACTGTCAACAAGATCATACAAGAAATTAATACTACTGGACAACCTCCTAGAAAGGTCCTGAAATGTTGTAAATGTACATCCAAGATCATTGAACAAACCAAACCAATACAGGTATGAAAACAATGATTCAGGTTTGGGATAGGTATTCTCAAGAACCACCACTGAAACAACTTACAAGACTGATGGAGGTGGATATGACAAAATCCTATCCGTCTGTTCCTTCCCATGCAAGAAGGAAAATCACTTTTCGGGATCATACAGCCAATGATTTGACATCTTCAATTATTGCCTTCTTCAATTTACAAGGCGGATTTGCGGAAAGGATCAACAACATGGGTCAACAGCTAGATCGAAAGGGAGAGCGAATTTGGGTTAAGGGGAATGGCAAAGATGGCACAGCAGATATTTCAGCAACATTTAACGGGATCAGTGTCAAGGTTGAAGTGAAAGCTGGAAATGACAGACAGAGCGATGCTCAAAAGGAATATCAAAGACGCATAGAGGCAGCTGGTGGTATTTACATAATTGCCAGAAACTTCGATGGGTTTATCTATGAGTTTTTCAGAAGAATAGATCAAAAAGGAAATGAAAGAGTCAAGTAAGTTCTTCAACTTCCCCATTCAGTTGCTACATGGATTCATGAATAACTCTAAAGAATGCTTTGCAAACATTTTTGACTATTCAGTTTTTCAAATGGTTTATTCGGAAGATGCTATTTATGATGACTTGGATGAATTTATGGAAGAATGGAATATTAGTATTCCAAAATCTAGAGCAAACAGAATTTATTCCAATGGCAAACTACTTTATGATTCATTTAATAGTTTCAATTTACCTTGGACAGGGATACATAAAAAAACTTATTTCAAGATCCGTGATGAAACTGATGAGTTCAAGTTGATTTGCTTTCTTGCATATTCTGCATTTAAATCAATCATCCAGAAAAAGCAATGGTGTAAGGTGCCAAATGACTTGATCCTTGCAAGAATGGCGGGGCTTTCAGGTTACAAGAATAAAGGAAGGGCTGCAATTATTCCGAGTAAAATTGCTTATTGGATGAAATCCAAAAGCCAAAGAAGAAAGCGAGTATTTCAATATTTAGAAACCTATAACGGCTTAGTATATTTGCCGAAATCAAGAGGGATAATTTTTTCTTTGACGTGTTCTTTCAAGGAATTGGTCTACTATGTAGAGGAGAAAAAAGTAGTCAAGGAGATTTCGGAAAAGGATAGGATGGCGAAAAAAAACCAAACTCTCAATGAAGTAAAAGCAGAAATGAGGGAACTAATTAGGAATAGAAATAGGAACTAATTCGATTATCATTACTATTACCTTGATACGAACCTATAAATAAGGCTTCTTTAAGGAATACTATCTAAGAAATACTAAACAAAAGAAAACTTCACATGGAGTCGAAAACTAAATTTTCGACTCTTTTTTTTCTGGAATTTGCTGGATTCCAAGATTAAGTGGTTTTCGCAAGTGAATGCAATACTTTATGCCTATGATTTGTTTTGATCAACTTTAATTGAAAAATCAAAGGATCAATAAAATTCTAGCAGTTTTATGAAAACGCAATTTTTTTTTAGAATCTATAAATGCGAACCTAAAAGGCTATTTTTTAAATGTCGGTTTGCATTGAAAATCAACTTCACCAGAAAAAATCAAACTAACTTCAATAAACGATTTTAATTTCCTTAACATTTTTCAAATTAAATCTCTAATTTGAAATTCTTTTTAAATCTTTTTCATGACTCCTAGTTCCAACCAAAACCCAGAACAAATCGCAAGAGATCTGATTGATAGCCAATTGGAGCAGGCTGGTTGGTTGGTGCAATCCAAAAATGAAGTAAACCTTTCAGGTGGAAAAGGGATAGCAGTCCGGGAATATCAGACTTCTTCAGGTCCTGCAGATTATGTTCTGTTTGTGGATCGCAAGCCAGTTGGAGTGATAGAAGCAAAGCGAGAAGAAGAAGGAGAACGATTGACTGTAGTTGAGGATCAATCTTTTGAATACGCAACCAGTAAACTCAAATACTTGAATCAAGGCAACCTTCCTTTTGTATATGAAAGCACTGGAGCCTTGACTCGGTTTACAGATTACAGAGACCCGAAACCTCGATCAAGGCCGATTTTTCACTTTCATAAGCCAGAAACATTAGCGGAATGGAATGGACAAGCTGAAACCCTACGTGCACGATTGCTGAATATTCCTCCTTTAGATGAACAGGGATTACGTCCTGCGCAGAAATCGGCAATCAGGAATCTGGAGAAATCATTCCAGGCAAACAATCCTAAGTCATTGATTCAAATGGCAACAGGTGCTGGCAAAACTTTTACAGCCTGCACATTTGTGTACCGTTTGTTGAAGTTCTCCAAAGCAAAGCGCATCCTGTTTTTAGTAGATACTAAGAATCTGGGCGAACAAGCAGAACAGGAATTCCTGAAGTATCAACCGACTGATGATAACCGGAAGTTTACCGAATTATACAATGTGCAGCGATTGACTTCAAGCTACATTGCTTCAGATAGTCAGGTCTGTATTTCTACCATACAACGCCTGTATTCAATCTTGCAAGGCAAGGAATTGGAAGAGTCCGCTGAAGAAGAGAATCCAAATGAATCAGGCTGGACTTGGCAGAAAAAAGACCCTTTGCCTGTGGCATACACTCAGAAAAATCCTATTGAACAGTTTGACTTTATCATCATCGATGAATGCCACCGATCGATCTACAACCTCTGGAAGCAGGTATTGGATTATTATGATGCATTCTTGGTTGGTTTGACGGCAACGCCTGACAAGCGAACTTTTGCATTTTTCAATCAAAATGTGGTATCTGAATACACCTATGAAGAGTCAGTCGCAGATGGAGTGAATGTCCCTTACGATGTTTTTACCATTGAAACAGAAATCACCAAAGCAGGGTCGGTGATCAAAGCAAAAGAGTTTGTAGACAAACGGGAAAAACTTACTCGAAAGAAACGCTGGGAACAGCTGGATGATGACTTGGTTTACACGCCTAACAAGCTTGACAAGGAAGTAGTGAGTCCAAGTCAGATCCGAACGGTTGTTCGAGCATTTAAAGAAGCCTTACCGACGATTTTCCCAGATCGGTTTGATGAAGATGGTGAATTTGAAGTGCCCAAAACATTGATTTTTGCAAAGACAGATAGCCATGCAGATGATATCATCAATATCGTGCGAGAGGAATTTGGGGAGGGTAATGATTTCTGTAAAAAGATAACCTACAAAATCGAAGAAGATCCCAAATCAGTTTTAAACCGTTTCCGGAATTCCTGGGCACCGAGAATTGCTGTTACAGTGGATATGATTGCAACTGGAACGGATGTAAAACCATTGGAGGTTTTGCTGTTTATGCGAGATGTGAAAAGCAGCAATTACTTCGAGCAGATGAAAGGGAGGGGCACACGCACGATCAACTTTGATGATCTGCAAAAAGTCACCCGAACTGCCAAACATACCAAAACACACTTTGTCATTGTCGATGCGATTGGAGCTATCAAATCCAAGAAAACAGACAGCAGGCCACTGGAGCGGAAGCCAACAGTGCCTTTAAAGGATTTGTTGGGAGCAGTGAAAATGGGTGCACAGGATGAAGATTTGTTTCTATCTCTTGCAAACAGATTACTTCGCCTAGAAAAAGAATTGAATCCTTCAGAGAAAGAGAAATTTGCTGAACTGGCAGAAGGAAAGAGCCTACAAACCGTAATCAAGGACCTACTGAATGCCTATAATCCTGACGTGATAGAAGGAATAGAACAAAAAGTGTCTCAGGAAAAAATCGGGCAGGCACCAGATGAAATTTCCAAAACCATAGCTCAGGAAGTGGATCAGCTTCGGACTTCTGCTGCAAAAGTATTCACAGGAGAACTCACCGAGTATGTAGAGAAAGTACGAAAAGCACACGATCAAGTCATTGATGGAGTGAATGTGGACAAAGTGATCCGAGCGGAGTGGGATACCTTCACCACTGAAAAAGCAGAACAGGTCATTCAGGATTTTACTGAGTACATTCAAACACATAAGGATGAAATTATCGCTTTGGAGATTTTCTATGATCAGCCTTACCGAAGAAGAGAACTGACCCTGAAAATGGTCAAGGATCTGCTGGATCGAATCAAACTGGATAGACCCATGCTAGCACCTACTTATATCTGGGAGGCCTATCAACAACTGGATCAGGTGAAGGAAAATTCACCCAAAAATGAATTGATCACCTTAGTTTCCCTGATCCGCAAAGTGGCAGGAATTGATACTCAGCTTACATCTTATGATGCAACGGTGAATGAGAATTTCCGAAAGTGGATCTTCCAACAAAATGCCGGACAGCATAACAAGTTCACAGAAGAGCAACTGGCTTGGTTGCGAATGATTAAAGATCATATCGCTTCCAGCTTCCATATTGGACTGGATGATCTGGATTATACACCTTTTGATAAAAATGGAGGCAGGGGCAAGATGTGGGCGCTGTTTGGAGCTGATATGGAAAAAGTGATTCAGGAATTAAATGAAGAATTGGTAGCGTAATAAAATGAACTTAAAAGAAATAAAAAAAGAAATTTCTGAAGCAACGAAGAAGGATTTTTTCGTCAATCTTGAAATTCAAGTTTCAGTGCCAAAAACTGGTATTAATCGAAAGCTAACAGGAGTTTCAGCCTTCTATGATTATTTGGAGAATCAAATTAAAGGGTTTCAATCATTGGAAGGTGATTTGCCTAATGAATTCAAGGATTCATTGAAATTATTTGAAGACCTGAAAAAGAGGGTTGTTAGCTTTATAAATAGCTATAAATCTTCAACTAATGAACCTGGTTTTAAATCTGGCTGGACAGATCAAGTAGGAAGATTCTTTTCAAATAGTCAAATCATATTTGAATTTGATGCGCCAAATACAGATTTCTTACTCGAAATCTTTCGAAGTAAAAAGCAATATTATTCTGGTGCTGTTAATTATTTAACTGGTAATATTTCTCCGGGAGGCATACAGGATAGGAACTATTTGAATGGAGTTATTCTAGCATACGAATACTTTCAAAAAGGAGAAACTGAAATCAAAAAAAGGAGGGATAATGAAAAATCATCTCTATCAAGATTTAGAAATCACATAGATGAATACATTTCTAAATCAGAAGGTGATTTTATTTCTCATTCAGGAGATTTAAAAAAGAAAACGGATGATACAATCGATGAAATAATTAAATACAAAGAGTCTAAGACCAAAGAGTACGAGGACTGGTTTGGAAAAACTTCAAAATCATTCTCAGAATTTGATGCCTCATCTCATGAGAAAATTACATACTTAGAAAATCTTTATCATGAAAAGCTAAAACTTGAGGCTCCTGCTCAATATTGGAATAAAAGAGCAAAATCATTGAAGACTGAAGGTAGATGGTGGCTTGTAGGATTAATTTTATCAATAATTGCTGGGGTTGGAATATTTATTTATGCTTTACAACTTTTGTCGGATGGGACTTTAAAAGATATTTTTGACGATACTGCAACGGCAGTGAAATGGTCTGTTATATTTATTACCCTTGTTTCTTTTTTAGCCTTTTTGATAAAAACCCTATCAAAAATGACATTTAGTACCTTCCATCTTTCCCGTGATGCAGAGGAAAGGGAGCAGTTGACATACGTGTTTCTTGCCATGCAAAAAGAAAAGGCTATTGACCCAACAGAAAGACATTTAATTATGCAGTCCTTGTTTAGTCGAGCAGATACAGGACTTTTAAAAGATGAAGGTTCTCCAACTATGCCAGGAAATATTTTTGATAAGGTAATTGCTAGTGGGAAATGAAAATTGAAAACTGGAGTTTTGCAAAACTTGATCAAATATCATCGAAAATAACTGATGGTTCCCATAATCCTCCTCCAAAAATGGAAATTGGATTACCAATGTTAAGTGCCACAAACATACTTAATGGAGAAATTATATTCGATAAAATTCGGCTAATCGATCCGTTAAAATTTGAAGGAGAATATAAGAGAGCGAATGTCGAACCTAATGATGTTTTATTAACAATCGTTGGTACAATTGGAAGGTCAACTGTGGTCCCTTTAAATATTGAAAAGTTTACCCTTCAAAGAAGTGTTGCTTTGATTAAGCCTCTTGGGGTAAATCCAAAATATTTATCTTTTACACTTAGATCACCTAATATTCAAAAAATTTTTGATGCCAATTCAAAAGGAACCGCCCAAAAAGGTATTTACTTAGGTACCTTAAAGAAAATTGAAATTCCCTTTCCTCCCCTCCCCGAGCAGCGAGCGATTGTAGCCCGGATCGAGGAGTTGCTTAGTGAGTTGGATCATTCCATCGCCAACCTCAAATCCGCCCAAGCCAAACTCGAAATCTACCGCCAAGCTGTACTGAAAAAGGCGTTTGAGGGGGGATTTACTGAGCAGTGGAGAAAAAGCCAAGTAAATCTAATTTCACAAGAAGATTTGCATACATCAATCATGAAAGGGCGTTCGAGTTTTTTGGAGCGTCAAGTTTTAGAATGGGAATCAGATTTTTCACTATGGAAAGTAAATGGAGAAAAAGGAGACAGGCCAAAGAAACCAAGACCATTGACAGTACCGGACCCTCCAAGCCCTGATCATGAAGTAAGAAAATGGGATTTACCGAGAAGCTGGGTTTGGACTCAATTGGGAACTATTTGTTTTGTCACCAAGCTAGCTGGCTTTGAATATACAGACTATGTGAAATATGATACTGAGGGTGATCTTCCTGTTCTTAAAGCTGAAAATGTTGGATTATCAGGATTTAGGAAGACAGAGTTTTCGAAAGTCAAAACTGGGTCAGTCAAAATGCTTACTAGATCACAATTATTTGGAGGAGAGCTTTTAATAGTATTTGTTGGGGCAGGAACTGGGAATGTGGCGATGGTACCTTTAAATCAAAAGTATTTTCTTGGGCCTAATATTGGTATGGCTAGACCATATCTTAAGTTAAATTCTCGGTACATCGAATTATTTTTTCAATCTGCTAAAGGGAAAAATTTAATGATGGCAGCTGTTAAAGCAGTAGCCCAACCATCCTTGTCGATGGCTACAATTAGACAGGCACCGATTGCTTTACCATCGTTAGAAGAGCAAACTCAAATCGTCCAAGAAATCGAATCTAGGCTTTCGGTTGCTGATAAGTTGGCCGATACCATACAGTTCAATCTCCTGAAATCAGAATCACTGCGACAAAGTATATTGAAGCAAGCCTTTGAAGGAAAGTTGCTTACGGAAGCGGAGTTGGAAGCCTGTCGCAGGGAAGTGGATTGGGAGCCAGCTGAGAAGTTGCTGGAGAGGATTAAGAGTGAGAAAACAAAAGCTAAGAAATCATGACTTTTTCTGAAATAGTAAAGGAACTTAACCAGAGGATAATAGATGGCGACTCCATCCTTAAAAATCTACAACCAGAAAGGGCTGAGAAATTAGGACTACTAAAGGTCAGCAAAAAGTTTTTTAATGACCAGAAGGAGCTTTTAAATGCCAGGTATACCTATCACTACGGAGGACTGAAGGAATTTCAATTTAACATTGCAGAAGAACCTGACTACGAAGGGAAACCGATTTTTAGATTCGGCCTTGCATTCAATTTTCAACCCAGTCGTAACGATCCAGATCCAGTCACAACATTGGAAAATCAGGTGTCTAGGTTTAATCAATTATTGAAAGAACATCCCGGAGTTTTATCAGAAGAGAGTTTTTGGGTTTGGAATGGTTCAGATAGAACTGAGAGTGTTCCAGTTGGAAAAATTTCCGATAAACACCGGGTTCTCGGTAAATTCCTTTTTGTTGGAAAATCAATTCCCAAACCAGCAAGAAGCATTTCTGATGAAGACCTTGAATTGATAATTGAGGAATTGGAATATCTCTACCCAATTTATCAATATGTGCAGCTTGAAATAGATCAGGCTATAAAACTGGACAAAGTTGCTAGGATTTGTTTCAATACAGAAGGGTGGGTAAAGCCGTCTGGGCATGTTGGCAAAAGTAGGACAGCAAATACCCACGAAGCTAAAGCCGGATTCGGACACGAAGAATGGTTACTGGATTTTTCAAAACTTATTCAAGGATATCATTACGCATCGCTTGAACCAATTCATAAATACAGAAATAAGTACATAGGAAGTGTGTTCAATATTCATTTATATACAATCAATGGGACAACAAAACGGAGGTTCTGGATCGGTGAGTTGAAAGATGTTGAGGTTATTGATTATGAACAGACTAACAAAATTATTGCTGAATACAAAAAAAGAGGATGGTATAATGAAATGGAGAATCAATTGGTTGATTTGGGATTAAACCCTAAAGATCTAAATAAATGGACTGAGGATATCCTTTTTAATATTAGGTTTAAGCCTGAAAATGCCCTGATTTATGACAATAGTATTGAGGTGGAGATTGGAGATGCTTCAATCCCCAGCACTAGGTATAATCTTTTGAATTTTAAGGAGCTTCCTAGTGAATTGGCTGAAGTTTTAGAAGATGATGAGTTTGGTCCATCTTCAGAAAATTATAAAGCGCCCAAACTAGCTGATTCTTCAAAAAGGATTAGTGGACCAAAAATTTCCGAGATACCGCATATCCATTACAGGATTACAGAAGAGCTTTTCAAGTATTTAAAGAAAAATGGTTTTGAAAATGTAGAATATGAAAGGAGAATTATGGGATCCTCAAAGGTTGATATGATAGGCTGGAAAGGAAAGAAGGCCACATTCTTTGAAATAAAAACCTATCCTAATGCTAAAGCCTGTATCAGGGAAGCACTTGGGCAAGTTCTAGAATATGCCATGTACCCAGCGGACTTCAGAGCAGATAAACTTGTAATTGTATCCCAAAATAAAACCTTACCCTCAGATCAAGCCTACATAAAACACCTTAGAAAATCCCTCAACCTTAAGCTAGAATATTGGGCGTTTGACTACGAGAAAAAAGCTTTGTTAGAAACTGTAAAATAAAAATGACCGAATCAGCATTAATATCAAAAGTCTGGAATTTCGCAAATGTGCTCCGGGATGATGGAGTTGGCTATGGGGATTACCTGGAGCAGATTACTTATCTGCTCTTCCTGAAGATGGCAGACGAAATGTCTAAGCCTCCCTATTCCAAAAATATTCAATTCCCACGCATCAAGGATACCGAAGGCCGGGAAATCCCCAATGGGGAATTTTGCAATTGGGAAACACTGTCCATGAAGCGTGGAGCCGAATTGGAAGCCTATTATTCCCAAATGCTTCGCTCATTGGGTACGGAGAAAGGAATTCTGGGACAGATCTTCACTAAGTCCCAAAACAAAATCCAAGACCCTGCCAAGTTACTCCGGGTGATTGATTTGATTTCTAAGGAGAACTGGACCTTGGTCGGCGCAGATGTAAAAGGCGATATCTACGAAGGCTTGTTGGAAAAGAATGCAGCAGATACCAAGTCGGGTGCAGGACAGTATTTTACTCCAAGAGCCCTGATTAGAGCTATGGTGGAGTGTTTGACACCAAAGCCTGGCAAGACCATTCATGATCCCAGTTGTGGCACAGGAGGCTTCTTTTTAGCTGCATACGACTATATCACTTCTCATCATCAATTGGATCGGGATCAGAAGCATTTCTTGAAGAACAGCACATTTTCGGGGAATGAAATTGTGGCCAGCACACGCCGCCTATGCCTGATGAATATGTTCCTTCACAATATTGGAGAGATCGATGGAGATACGTTCATTTCGCCTAATGATGCTTTGATAGCAGATGAAGGAATTCGGGTTGACTACGTACTTGCAAATCCTCCATTTGGGAAGAAAAGCAGCATGACGATTACCAACGAAGAAGGAGAACAGGAAAAGCAGGATCTTAGCTACAACAGACAGGACTTCTGGGCCTCCACATCCAATAAGCAGTTAAATTTCCTACAGCATATCCGTTCATTGATGAAAATCAATGGTGAAGCTGCAGTGGTTCTTCCTGATAATGTACTTTTCGAAGGAGGTGCGGGTGAAACAGTTCGGAAAGAACTACTCAAGACAACGGATTTGCACACTATCCTTAGACTACCGACAGGAATATTTTATGCCCATGGTGTAAAGGCAAATGTTTTGTTTTTCGAAAACAAACCAGCTTCGAAAGAACCCTGGACAAAAGAAGTTTGGATCTATGACTACCGAACAAACATCCACCATACCCTGAAAAAGGGAACGATGAAGTTGGAGGACTTGCAGGACTTTATCAACTGCTACAATCCATCCAATCGCCACAAGCGAACAGAAACCTTTAGCGAATCAAATCCAGATGGTCGTTGGCGCAAATTCAGCTATGAGGAAATCATAAACCGTGACAAGACCAATCTGGATATCTTCTGGCTCAAAGACAAAAGTCTAGCAGACCTTGATAACCTTCCCGATCCGGATGAATTGGCCGAAGAAATTATCGAGGATGTGGAGGCTGCATTGGATGGGTTTAGGGAGATAATGGGGATATTGGAAAAATGATTTTATGAAAGCATATCATTATACTTCCGGTCAAGGGCTATTTGGGATTTTGAACTCCCAAGAATTGCGATGCACAAATTTACGGTTCATGAATGATCCATCAGAAGAGTTTTACTTTGATCAACTCATGAAACAGATTCTTGAAAAGAAAGGAGATAAGTTTAAATCCGTTCATGACGTTCTTTTCAGTGAATCATACAGAAATGCTGTTCTAAGTCCTACAGAGAGACATGTTGTTTCATTCAGCAAAAATGGAGATTCCTTATCGATGTGGAATTATTATTCCAAAGGGAATGGATACAATCTTGAAATAGACCTAAATAAAGTGATAGAATTAAATACAACTTATGATTTGTATGTCGTAAAGGTTGAAATTAATTATGATGAAAATCAACAAATTGAACTTTTGGAGAAATTGATTTCTGACTTCAAAGAGAAGTCAGAAAGATTTAAAGAAGGAAAAATTAGGATGAAATATGCGATTTCCGAAAATGAATATTATGAAATTATGGGAGAAATTGATCCAATCGAGATGGATTACAATGAAAGGCTCGAAGAGTTGAAGATTGCATTTAAACACCCAGCTTATTCCAGAGAAGAAGAGGTTCGATTAATTGTTTCGGAAGTGCCTGGCCAAAATGAAGGGGAAAATGTAAAGTTTAGAATTTCAAATACTGGAATATTTGTAAGCTATATTCCATTGAGTTTAGGTTCTTGCGATAGTGTCTCAAGAATTACTACTCATCCGCTCAATGGTGAACTTCATAGAGTTGGCATTGAAGAATTTTTGAAGAGTGAACATAAGTTAAAACATATCGAAGCAATTTCTTCGAAAATTCCTTTTAGGGAGGTATAAGAAAATTTGAACTATTATTGAAATGTGTGAAGACTTAGAATTTTTTGGTCATGATTTTGAAATAGAATCTGAGAAACAAAAGCAACGGCGACTTCACCTCGATCGACAGTATGAAAAATATAGTCGGCTAGGGATAAAAGGAATAAAGGGGATAACACCGATTTGGGCTACAGACGATTTGATTTTTCAAAACATGATGAATAGTCCTAGCCCTTGGAATAACCTTATACATGTAAAAGTTAGCACCAATGATCTTGTAAAACTGATTGATTTTGGTGAATTGAATCCCAGTACTCTTTTTAGTAATGATCGAGCAAGTAATATGCGGTTTGTTACAACATTGGATTTGTGGGAAAAGGCTCAACCTGTAGATCCTCCAACCGTAAGCCCAGAGAATGTGAATGGTGAATTCAGAATTGGAATTTCAGATGGGAGACATAGGACAATTTTAGCATATCATATCGGTGCAGATTGTATACCAATCTGTTTTAATAAATATCATGAGAAAACAATTTTAGCTTTAGTCAGGCAATGCAATTAAGGGTCATTTCCAATAGGGCTTGGATATTTGGTCTTTAAGTGTTTGATTCTACACTAATCGGTCATTGATAATTGTCATCAAAATTTCCAAATTAATCGGAATGACTCAGAAAGAAATCACTTTTGCTAACTATTACCTTGCAACGTTCAATGCTACGGAAGCAGCCAAACTTGCAGGATACAGTGATCATACAGCAAGACAGCAAGGGTCTAGATTGTTGTCAAATGTTAACATCGAAAAGTATATCCAAGAAAGGTCGGAAACAATCCTAGATAGGCTAGGAGTTACCCAGGAAAGAGTTTTGTTAGAACTTTCCAGGATTGCTTTTGCAAATCTCACAGACCTGTTTGAGGATGATTGGAAGTTGAGAAATCTGTCAGATATTCCCAAAGAAACCTCTGCTGGAATTAAAAATTTGACAAAAACAGAAACTGGGGTTAAAGTAGAAATGTATGATAAATTGGGGGCCTTGTTGAAGCTTTGGGAATTGTTGAAAGACAAAGCGAAATAATCATACTTTTTTAGACTTTGATAATTAGCTGTTTTTGAATCAATTCCACCCTTCAAAACCTAAGGATTAACACCCCTATTTACACCCTATCGAAAAATAAAAAACCTAACCATCTTCAAATCAGATGATTAGGTTAAATTATTGCAGAGAGGAAGGGATTCGAACCCTCGATACCCTTTAGGGGTATACACGCTTTCCAGGCGTGCTCCTTCAACCACTCGGACACCTCTCTAGGTTGATTATCCCGATCCATTTCTGAATCGGAGTGCAAAGAAAAAAATTATTCCCCCCGATTCCAAATTTACCTCGAAAATTGCAGCATTTTTATCAGCCTGTCATTTCCCCTGCCAAAGGGATGGTCAACTTCCTTCTAATTTCTTCAGTGGATTTTTCCTGCCCTAATAAGAACATCAATTTAGTAATCGCAGCCTCGGTAGTCATATCTGCACCACTCACTACACCCACATTCAATAACTCCTTCGATGTCTCATAGCGCCCTTGAATGACTCGACCACCATTGCATTGGGATACATTTAAAATGATCAGGCCTTTTTTGATTGCCCGCTCTAAAGATTTCATAAACCAAGCCTCACTCGGACTGTTTCCAGACCCATAGGTTTCCAAAACAACACCTTTCAGCCCTTCTATATCAAAGCATGCATCCATCACTTTCTCCGTAATTCCCGGAAAAAGCTTCAGGATCATCACTCGGTTATCCAAATCATTCAGATTAACCAATTTTCGATGTGACTCATAAGGTCTAATCGCTGCCGTATTATAATCGATGACAATCCCGGATTCGGCCAAATTTGGATAGTTTTCAGACTCAAAGGCATCAAAATGCACACTCTGAACCTTCTTAGCTCTATTACCTCTAAGAAGCATGTGGTTAAAGAAAATACAGACCTCAGGGACGATAGGATAATCATCAATCTTAGCAGTAGCAATTTCCAAACTGGTCATCAAGTTTTCCCTTGCATCAGATCGCATTGCTGAAATAGGCAACTGAGCTCCGGTAAAAATTACAGGCTTATTCAGTCCATGAAGCATGTAACTCAGCATGGAGGCAGAATAGGCCATGGTATCTGTTCCATGCAATACAACAAAGCCATCGTAGCTATCATAGTTTTCTGTAATGATATAAGCCATATCCTTCCAATGATGCATAGATACATTGGAGGAATCAATGGGCTCCGGAAAAGAAATCACCGTAATGGCAATATCCATATTGGAAAGAATCGGGATTTTTTCCAGAATCTGACCAAAATTAAAAGGCACAAGAGAACCACTTTCATCATAAGCCATCCCCAAGGTACCACCAGTGTAGATAATCAAGACGGAAGAAGTTCTACTGGACTTTATCCGTGTATTGAGTCGAACTATCTTATAATTCATAGCTAAATTCCTTAAATAAGCGAAGGGCATTCTGTTTGGTTTTTAATGCCACTTCTTCTTTACTAAGCTCCAACAAATCCCCTACTCGCTCTGCGATATAAGGCAAATAGGCAGGTGTATTTCTCTTTCCCCGAAAAGGAACGGGAGCCAAGTAAGGCGCATCCGTTTCCAAAACCAGATTTTCAATGGCGATGTGAGGCAAAACTTGATCCAAGCCTCCATTTTTATAAGTACTTACCCCACCTATTCCCAGCAAAAAACCCATTTCGATAATCTGATTGGCCTGTACTAAGTTCCCCGTAAAGCAATGAAATATCCCTTTCAATTTCCCATCATGTTCTTCCCGAACAATCTCTATGGTTTCATCCATTGACTCTCTACAATGCAACACAATAGGAAGCTCCTTTTCTTTAGCCCAAGCTATTTGAACTCGAAGCGCCTCTTGTTGCTGCTCGAAATAGGTCTTGTCCCAATACAAATCGAGCCCGATCTCTCCTACCGCTGCAAAGGGCCTTTTGTCTAACCATCCCTTCATCTCATCCAATTGAGCTAAAAAGTCTTCTTTGACATCACAGGGATGCAAACCCATCATGGGTATACATAGTCCAGGATAACGCTTTTCGCATTCAAGCATTCTGTCTATGGTGGCTACGTCCACATTGGGCATGTAGATTTTCTCAACACCATTATTTCGAATTTCTTCAATAACAGCGTCTAAGTCAGAATCAAACTTGGTAGAATAAATATGGGCGTGAGTATCAATCAGGTTCATCGGTATTTTCTTGATTTCCATTTTACAGGAGAAGGCCAAAAGTAATAAAGAATTGTCAGGAGGGAGATAGGAAAAAAGTAAAAATCAAAGCTTAACAGCTTCCAAAATGAAAGCTTACGTCCTGCTTTTTTTGCAAAAGTATAGTGAAACAAGGCCTGGAAAAAGGATTTCGTGCCTGCAACCAGCAAAATCCACCAGCCTATGGAGCTGTATAAAAAGATGATGGCAGGAAAATAAAAAAACTGTAACCCCAGGATCACTTTCCAAAACCATGGCAGGGTCATTACTCCAAACATCCAGCGCTTTCTTTGCGCTAATAGCGTCACCAAACTTGATTCAGCTTTGGTAAAGGCCAAAGTATTCGGACTTACTTCTGAAATCACCTCATAGCCCAACTTGCTGACGGCCTTACTGATTTCCAGATCTTCTGTTAATGAGAAAGGTATTTCCAAAAACCCTCCACTTTCTCTGTAAGCAGAAGCTTTGATAGCCATATTATTCCCCAGACCAGTGGTGGATAATTTGATATCAGAGGCAACTTTGACAAAGCCCTGAGTATTCCACCAATCAATTTCCTGAAAAAACGAAGATATCCCGGCCCCAGCTACTTGGGTGATACCTAGGGCTATTCCTGTTTTTTCTTGAAAAGAAGAGATCATTCCCTTGATCCATTGAGGATTGACTTTACAGTCAGCATCTGTAAATAGAAAATAATCACCTTGTGCTTTTTTTGCTAAAAGCCCAAGTGCAAAAGCTTTAGGATTTTTTTCAGTTGATTTTACCTCCTGAACGCTGAGGTAATTGGCATTTTTCTTTTTTTGACACCAAGAGTCTAATAACTGAGGCGTCTGATCAATGCTTTGATCATCTGCAAATAAAAATTCAACTTGGTCTTTTGGATAATCCAACAAATCAAAAGATGCTAATAATTGGGGTAAATGTTGTTCTTCATTTCTTGCTGCAACAAGAACAGAAACTTTTGGAAATTCCTTCATCTTTTGAATATTCCCATAGGATTTCCAATAGTGATTAATCCGAATGATCACCACTATAAATTGATGAATTAAAAAACTGGAAATTAGGGCAGCAACTAGGAGCATTTAGAGAGAGGCTGTTTCCCAGCCTTGATCCAGCACATAATCTAAAAAATCCGGAAGGAAAGCAGGCAAAACTTGCCGAGTTTTTTCTTGATCGTGAAATAATACGATAGACCCCGGTTCCGTATGCTTTTTAGCTATAGATAATATTTGAGAAGCACTTAGCTTAGGATCGTAATCAGCCGAAAGCACATCCCACATGACGATTTGGTGTGTTTGGGAAACTTTTCGGGCTTGGGTATTAGTCATCCAACCATACGGAGGCCTGAATAAACCAACTTTGACCCCTAGGCGATCCTCCAAGATCTCATCGCATTTCTGAACATTCTCCAGATAAGTTTCAGAAGAATATTTGATTCCAAAAAGATGATTAAAGGTGTGATTTCCTATCCCATGTCCTTCCTGAATGAGATTATTTGCCAGTTCAGTATGCTTTTTTACATTATCCCCCACTACAAAAAAAGTAGCTTTTTGCCCTCTTTTTGCTAGCTCATTCAACACAAAATCCGTAACCCCGGGAACTGGTCCATCGTCAAAAGTCAAATAGACTAAGGGAGTATCTTTCTTCCAAATCCTTTTAGGAAAAAGTAGTGGAGCAAGTTTGGGAGTTTTGGGAAACCAAGGCATTATTTGAAACGCAAACTGAACAAT
Organism: Algoriphagus sp. UBA3586; assembly: GCF_002376385.1. Lineage (NCBI taxonomy): Bacteria > Pseudomonadati > Bacteroidota > Cytophagia > Cytophagales > Cyclobacteriaceae > Algoriphagus > Algoriphagus sp. UBA3586. The sequence goes on from NZ_DFMT01000045.1 coordinate 56,623, forward strand.
GTCAAATCATCCCTCAGTGGAACTTCTCCGGTGAAGGCCTTCAAAACGTCTAGAAACTTTTCATGAAAATCTCCGGGATCAATGCACAAATGATCCTTCACAAAATCCGATAATCTATCTTCTCCAAACTCTCTTTCTTCTTCGTCCAAGGTTTCTGTCAAACCGTCAGTATAGAGATGCAGCGTAAAGTCAGCCGATAAGTCCCTATTTCCGATTTCCAAAAATGGCAGCTCTTCAAAAGCCCCTAAAATAGTGGTTCCCGCTTCCAGTAATTCTATTTCATTTTCATCCTCCCTACATAAAATCGGTGGATTGTGTCCGGCATTGACATATTCTAACTTTCTGGTTTTATGATTGAATTTACCCAAAAAGAACGTGATAAATCGCTCCCCATGAGTATTGTCAAAAAGTGTGTAATTCAACTGCTTAACAATTGTCGGCAAGTTGGCATCACTTCTCAAAAGAGTTCTCAAGGCAGCCTGAAAATTAGACATCAATAAAGCAGCTGCAATTCCTTTCCCCGAAACATCCGCGATACAGAAATAGGACACATCCTCAGACTGCTGAATGAAATCATAATAGTCGCCTCCCACCATACTGTGAGGGAAATAGGTCACTTTTGCCTTTAATCTTTCCTCATCGGGCAATTTTGAAGGAAAGAGCATTTGTTGAACCTTAGACGCGATAGAAATTTCACGATTGAGAACTTCCTGCTGAAGTTGTTTTCTTGCAAAACGCTTATTTTCCAAAGCCACCACCAGAATATTAGTCAGTGCTTGAGTAAAATTCAGATCTAACTCCTCTTCCCTATCCTTTCTTCTCAGAAAAAGAATGGCAAGCATCTTTTCCTTATGATATACCGGAAGGTAGGTTTCCAGTTCTTCAAAAGAGAATTCAGCATTGAGTTCTAAGCGCAGCTGCCCAGATTTTTTTTCATCTTTAACCTGATCTCTCGGAATGTATGCAGGCACTTTACCTTTTACTCCATGCGCTATCTTTTTTTCAAATCCTTCTTCCTTCGATACATATAGAAGGAGAGATTTTATATTCAAGTGAACCAAGCAGGTAAACTTAAATATATCCCCTAAAACCGCCTCAGGCTGATTTTCATTGATCGCTTGAGTGATTTCTAAGAGCGCTTTAAGCTCCAGTTCTTTACGCTGATATTTATGATTTTCTGATATCAATTTATAATGCATTATGAGCCATTAAGCCCTCTTTGGTAGCCAAGTACAGCAATTCCGATCCTTCTTTCATTACATCTACTTTATCAAATCTTTCCTCATCCGGAGCGGATAAGCACTTAATGTAGCCCTTTTGATATAAGGATTGAAGGGTTTTTAGGATCAATTCATCCTCCCAACTGGTAGATTCTTGTAAATAACTGAATGGCTGTACAAAGTACAGCTCATCCAATAAATCAAATTCCTCTTCGCTCATGATTATTCAAGACAAACTTTTCTTTATGATCTTTCTCCCTTTCCAGTATCCATTTCCCGATAAACTTTTCATTCCAACTAATAAGACATAAAAAGGATGTGCAAAAGTGGTGAAAAGTATTCCTCTATTTGAAATTGGGAATTTAAAACTACTCAGGACTTTTCCCAAAGTCATCCATTCCGTGAAAAATTTGATAGTCCAAATTCCAAGAAATAACAAAATCCCTGTCCAGCCCTCACCAAATAAAATCAAAGAGCTTAGCCATACCAACTGAATAATAAAAGGAATTAAACTGGCTACACTGTGAGAAAAAGACTGATGTTTATCCCATTTAGAGGCCCATCTGGCTCTTTGATTAAATAATTTTTCCCAGCTTTTCTCAGCTTTAGTCGAAACCAAGCTTTCAGGATTTTTCAAATAGATACAGGAGTCTGGCCCAAACTTACCATGTATCTTTTTCAACAAAAACTCATCATCGCCGGAAAGGTAATTTTCATTCCCCACATACCCATCCACTGCTAAAAAGGCGGATTTTCTAAAAGCTAAGTTTGCAGCACTGCACATCAAGGGGTTTTGAGTCTCAAAAGAATAATGAGTCAGCAAAGCGATACTTGCCCAATCCAACTTCTGAAATTCATTCAAAAAACTATTTCCACCAAGCACCTGAACGGGTCCTGCTACGAGTTGGGTTTGGAGACTTGAAAAAGCGGAAGTGATGATTTCCACCCAATTTTCAGGAAAAACACAATCCGCATCTGTAGTAAGAATCAATTCACCCTGGGCCAAGTGAATTCCGGTACTTAGTGCCGCTTTTTTACCTTCTCCTATTGAAGTTATCACTTGAACTCGATGATCTTCTCTGAAAGCCTCAAGCAGAATTTCAAAGGAATTATCCTCACTATGATCATTAATCATTAGAATTTCCAGATCGGGATAACTTAATTTTTTGAGTTGCGATATCAGAGAAGGCAGATTTTCTGCTTCATTTCGGAAGGGAATTAAGAGGCTTACTAAAAAGCTTTTTGTATGAAGTCCGGCATAGTTCTGAGCTTGTCGCTCCCAATAGAACTTTAATCCCAGCAGCGTCAGGAAATAGAAACAAGCAAAAAGCAGATAAAAACTTAGCATCTTTTGGGCTAACTTGCGGATGTGAGTAAAGCAAGCAAAAAAGAATCAAAGGAAAAAATCATTTTGGGGATTGACCCTGGTACCAATGTCATGGGGTATGGGTTGATACTCACAGAAGGAAAGCAATATAAACTCCTGCAGTATGGCGTGATCCATCTTAAAAAGTACGAAACGCATGAGTTGAAACTTAAAAAGATTTTTGAAAGAATCACAGGGATCATTGATGAGTTTTTACCCGACACTGTCGCCCTAGAGGCCCCCTTTTACGGAGCAAACGTTCAATCCATGCTCAAATTAGGCAGAGCGCAAGGAGTGGCGATGGCGGCAGCTTTGGCTAGAGAAATTCCCATTACAGAATATTCTCCGAAAAAAGTCAAGCAATCGGTTACAGGAAATGGTAATGCCTCCAAAGAACAAGTAGCAGCTATGCTACAGACCCTTTTTAAATTGGAAGAATTACCGAAAATGTTGGATGCCACAGATGCTTTGGCCGTGGCTTTATGCCATCATTTTCATGAAGGACGGGTTCAGACAAGAGGCAGAAGTGCCGGTTGGAAGTCCTTTATTGAAGAAAATCCTGACAGGATTAAAAAATAGACAGCAGGGAAATTAATCAGTAGGTACTGTAAAGGTCAAATGAAACAGAAAGCTTCAGAACCTGATTTTTAACGTTTCTCCCGTAATAATTCAAATTAGAAAACCCCATATCGTAACTGATTTGTAAATTCAACTTGGGCACTGGCGATGCGCTGATTCCTACTACTCCCGCAAAGTCATTTTGTTCCAAAACATTCATGTCAGTTTGCACATCTCCCGGCTCTTCTCTTTTTCTTGAGATTAATTTGCTGTACTGTGGCCCCGCAAAGACGTTCAAAACAGGGAATATGTAAAGCCTTACCAACAAAGGGAAATCTACATAATCCAAACTTTCAGTAACAACAGCTCCGGAGGGAATGGCATTAGTTTCAAAGCCTCTTTGGGAAAATTGCACTCCTGGCTCAATTGCTAAAGACTCGGTTCCTAAAGTGTAATACACCCCTCCATGAAAGCCTGGATTTGCTTTATAATTAGTATCTGAAAAATTGGAAGATGAAAAACCAGCTCTCAATCCAAATTGAGCATGGGAGGCTGAAATCAATCCAACCACAAAGAATAGCGTTAAAATCTTTCTCATATGTTCATTATGTTTTAAATTTCCATAAAACTAACTGAAGCACATTATTTAAAAGTATTTCGGTTGATTTTTTTAATTTGTGCTATGAAACAATCAACGGGCCTTTTTGAAAATATTACTACTGTCAGTGAAGCGACTAGAGTAGGTTTTATTTCAAAATTAGAAGAAATCAAAGCTGAAAAAGGTTTTAAGCTGGAACAAGAAGGTCATGTTAGTGGCTATTTATATTATATTTCTGAAGGCTCTGCAAGAAGCTATTATACCCGTGAAAACAGAGATATCACGGTTTCTTTCTCTTTGGAGGGAGAGTTTGTTACTGCTATGCACTCGTTTATCACGAGAAGTCCCAGCTACGAAACCATTGAAACTTTGGAAAAATCATTGCTGTACCGGATTTCACATCAAAATTTACAACAATGTTTTGTTGAATTTCCGGAAATGGAAAGGGCTTACAGGATCATATTAGAGAAATATTACATCGCGCTTGAGGAGCAATTAATCTTCTCCAAATTTAAATCTGCGAAGGATCGATATCTGGAATTGATGGATAAAAAGCCTAAGATTATACAGAAGGCTTCAGTGGGGCAAATCGCCTCTTTTCTGGATATGACTATTGAAACACTCAGTAGAATACGAGCCAGAATTTGAAATTTTGACTTTTATCAAGGTCTAAAAATCAGGGATAGGTTAATTTTGATATAACCCAGAATTAGCCTACACATGAGAAAAATTGCCTTTCCCCCAGCTCTATTAGTTTTTTTTCTATTACTGATTGGATGCTCGGATTCCAACCATGAGCAACTTTTTGATTCTTCCAAACTTCCCAAAAAAAGTATAGAAGAAGTAGAGCATATTATTGAAGCTTTTATTATGGCTGAGGATAGTTCTGTGATTGAGATCCCAGAAGGTTTTTATGAGTTGAATACCCAGCTAATCTTGGATAATAAATCCAATGTCACCATTAAGGGAGCCGGAATGATGAAAACAGTCCTTTCTTTTAGAGGCCTTAAAACCGGTGGAGAGGGTGTAAAAATTGTTGGGAATAATATCAAAATAGAGGATTTAACTATAGAAGATGCTCCCGGAGATGGGATTAAAGCACAGCACACGGATGGCATAGTATTTCGGAAAATCAACGTTACATGGACGAATGGGGATAAGTCAAAAAATGGAACTTATGGGATCTATCCAGTGCAGTGTAAAAATGTAGTCATTGATGATTGCGTCGCATCTCATTCCAAGGATGCAGGGATATATGTTGGTCAGTCAGAAAATATTATTGTCAAAAACTCCTTGGCCTTCGGAAATGTCGCTGGAATAGAAATTGAAAATTCTGATAATGCTGAGGTTTTTAATAATGTTGCCAGAAATAATTCTGGCGGCATTTTGGTCTTCAATCTTCCTGGCCTACCTAAATCGGACGGAAAAGGAACCAAAATTTACAACAACCAAATTCTGGAGAATAATCATAAGAACTTTGCTACACCTATAGGAGAAGGACCAAACGGAAATACCGTAACCATGATCCCTCCTGGTTCAGGCATTGTGTTGCTAGCCGCCAAGGATGTGGAAGTTTTTGGTAATAAAATCCTTAGGAACAAAACCGCCGGAATAGCCATAGCCAGCTATCAAATTACTGGTTTTCCTACAGATGCCCCCAACTGGTCTCCGTATACCAGCAATATTTACGTTCATGACAATGAATATGACAGAAGTAAGGGATTCCCCGATTTGACAAGGGAATTAGGTCAATTGGTCAGTTTGTATAATGCCCATGGGAAAGCAAAAACCCAGGATATTATCTACGATGGTTTTTGGGATCAAAACCTTTCCAAGACTATAGAAAACAACCCCATGAAGATTTGTATTGATGAAGCCAATATGTCTGAACTTTTCTTCACACTTTTTGACCTTTCAGGAGGGAAAGAGGAAATTAAATCCAGTAAAAACTACCAGCCATTTACTAATTGTACTGTTTCTGTTGCAACTGATATTTCAGTAATTCAAAGCTTATAACCATGATCTTGAACAAGTTCACTTCTTGGATCACCTTTGGAATTCTTCTATTTGCTATCTTTTCCTGCAAAAAAGAGACACCGGAGCAGGCAGTAGCTAAACTTCCCGTTGAAGAAGAAAATGCGGACGGAAATTTACCTTACAAGTGGTTATCTACCTATAGCTTTTTTGAAGGTGAGCTAAACAAATTACACCAAAATTCAGAGCTTTTAGAGTACTCTCCTGCATCTTCCCTATTTACTGATTATGCATTCAAGTCTCGTTTTGTATCCATTCCTAAGGATAGTATCGCTGAAATCATTGATGGAGAAATCAATTTTCCAGAGGGAACCATATTCATCAAAAACTTCTATTATCCGGAAGATTTCAGGAAACCAGAGGACAAAAAAAGAATTATTGAGACTAGACTTTTGATCTTGGGAAGTTCGGGCTGGGAAGCTTATCCTTATATCTGGAATGAAGCCCAAACAGATGCTCAGCTCAAGGTGGTTGGTGGACAAACAAAGGTAAAATTCACAAATCTGGATGGGAAAGAACAGGTAATTGACTATTTAATCCCCAATAAGAATCAGTGTAAATCCTGTCATAATAAGAATGAGCAGATGGCTCCTATTGGAGCGCAAATTAAACATCTCAATTGGGAAAAAACTGAGGGAGCAAGTCCTAAAAATCAATTAATTGTTTGGCAGGAAAAAGGAAAATTAAACGGATTTGAAAGTCCCTTAAGCCATCCTAGTCTGATTAATTACGAGGATAAAAATCAAACCCTTAACCTGAGGGCAAGAGCTTATTTGGATATTAACTGCGCTCATTGTCACAATGCAGAAGGACCAGCCAGTACTTCAGGGTTATTTTTAGATTATGAAGAAACAGACCCTTTAAAATTGGGGCTGAATAAAACTCCAGTAGCGGCAGGAAAAGGAGCGGGAAAATTCACTTATGATATTTTACCGGGGAAACCAGATGAATCCATTCTTTTACACAGGATGAAGAGTACTGAGGTGGGAGTTGCAATGCCTGAAATTGGAAGAACTACAGTCCATGAGGAAGGAATTCAGCTGATTAGGGAGTGGATTTTGTCTTTAAAGTAAAAGCCCTCAATCTTCCGTAAGACTGAGGGGTTTTGCCATCTATTGTTTTTAAAGAGATATTCCCAAGGAAATTTTAAATCCTCTATTGTAAACATCTGCATCACTGTCCTTAAAAACCGGAGTCATCCCAAAATCATAAGAACCTTGAAGGTTTAAGCCCGAGGCAGGGTTGAAACCAATTCCAAAAACCAATCCAGTATCTAAATCTCTAACATTGGAAGTCTGAAGGGAAACCGTAGAACTCCCGAAATCCCCTTCAAATTTGGAATCCAGTAAAAATGAGACTTGAGGTCCTGCAAATATATTGAAGCTATCTCCGGCCTTTAAACGTAATAGCACCGGTACATCTACATAATTCAAAATTGCTCTGCTGTTCAATGCATCATTATTTTGCGTACCCTTCACAGAGTAAAATACACCTGGCTCCAAGCTTACAGGGCTATCCGGTAAGAAATTGGCATAAATCCCTGCATGGAATCCTGCTCTATTGGTGTAATCATTTTCTGAAACATCACTTCCTCCGAAGTTGAAGAAGTTAACACCTCCTCTGAAACCGATGCCAGACTGAGCTTGGACATTGCTTATCATCAATAAGCCAAACCCTAAAATCAATAGGTATTTTTTCATGATAAATAAAATAGTTGGTAAGCGGACGAAAGTCCAAAATTGATGCCAAATGGCCTAACCAGCTTTCTATTTATATGACGGTTTTATCCACGTAATTAGAATTCAAAATACCCAAAGCCCCCATGTATTTGAGGTCAAATGTCAATTCATCGCCTACGTGATACTTATTCGGGTTTTCTCCCAAATTAATGATAATCATATCTGAACTAGCGCCTAATATTTCTATGCTGGAATCCTTTGGCAATAGATACTTAGGGTCAACGTCAAGAAGTCCTACATCTACAATTGCCCTATATGAGGTCTGTCCGTAGAGGCTTTCATCAATTTCTGCCACCTCTCCCTGAGGATTGGCTGCAAGATTTCCAACTGGAAGTAAAGGTTTTTCCTGCATTTCGATGATCTCTGCATGCAGCTCAAATACATCACCATGCATCCCGTCGATTATTTTTTCTTCAAACAGATCCACTCCAAAAAATAGGGTCTCCCCTACTCTAAAGTGATTAATTCCCATTGGCAGTTGATGAGTCAGCATCAGAGGAATAGTCACAGAAGTGCCTGCCGAAACCCAAGGAATCTTTTTATTGAATTTCAGTTCGATGATTTGCTTGTACAAAGAAAGCTGTATCAACTTATCAGTTGAAGGCATTACTCCGTTGAGGCAATTGAGATTCGTGCCCAAACCTATGATTTCAATATTTGGGAGCTTAAAAACTTCCGAATAGAAATCAACCAACTGTTCTCCCATCACTCCTTCCCGCAGATCACCGGTTTCAACCATTATAATGATCTTATGCTTTTTATTTTGGAGCACAGCTTCTTCACTGATCCAATGAATTGTCTCCAATTCACTGTTGAGTGAGACATCTGCAAATTCTACCATTTTGCCCACATTCCTTTTGGAAACAGGCTTGATATAAACAGTCTGAACTTCTGGATTCAGCTTCTTGACCATCGCAAGATTGCTGATTCGGCTGTCATGAACTTCATCAACGCCAAGGTTGATCAATTCCTGCAAAAAAAGTCTATTACCGCATAGTAGCTTGGAGACTACTCCCCATGCGACGCCGCTTTCGTTAAATTTCTTTTTAAGGAACTCAAAGTTGTCTTTGAGCTTGGATTTATTTAATGTGAGATAAGCCATCTTACTTATTCAATCTCATTTCGAGGTATTTGTTTGTAAATCCTAGTCTTTCATACAATTTTTTCGCCGGATTATCTGGTTCTACGTGCAATGCAATTGCTCCATTTGCCATTTTGATAGCCATATCCATGATTTTTCCGCCAATCCCTTTTCCTCTTTGAGAAGCATCTACAGCGATATAAACCAGGATATTTTCAGGTATATAACCAGACATACCAGTCTTATTCATTACCAACGTTCCTACAATTTTCCCATTTTCACGGGCAATGACAACAAAGCCACCTGCATGAAGTCCCTGATCAAGTGCATAATCCAAGCACTTCATAATATCATCTTTAGGGTCTCCATATTTCCCCAAATGCTCAAACAGAAAATCTGCTATTTCATTTTTCTGAAGGAAAGTTGCATTATCAATTGCGGAGAGAGTTTCTAATTTTATCATATTATTTATTACTAGGGATAAAGATTTGATCAATTTTATAAATACTAATATAAGTAAATAAAGAGGCAGTTAAGCCAAATAAGTTGGCATCCAAGCCAAATGGAAGCCCAACTTCCAAGAAGGTAAGGGTAGCTGTCAAGCCCCCTCCTATTATCATTGCAGACACCGCAGCTTTTGAATTATCCTTTTTAAAGAATAGCCCAGCCACAACTGGTACAAGTAAACCAGATACCATGAAGGCATAGGAATAAAGCATCAAGCTTAGAACTTCCGTCATTTGCCAAGCAATTACAATCGCTACTATTCCAATCAGCAGTGTCAATAATTGGGACACTCTCATCTCCAACTTGTGAGATTTCCCTTTTAAATATTTGCCTAACAAATCTGTAGTCAAATTCCCGGATGCAGCCATCAAGCAAGAATCAGCTGTAGAAAGAACCGCAGAAAAATAAGCAGACATCATCAGCCCCAAAATCCCAGCCGGCAAAATCTGGCTTAGCAAAACAGGTAATCCCATTTCCGGATCCATGGCCGTAGTAAAACCTTCTAAAGCCCCCTGCTCGACCGCGACTCTTGAAAGTAAACCCAGAGATACTCCCATCAGCGCCATGATTGGCCATTCAAACAGTCCGGCAATAAACCATGCTCTTTTGGCTGTTTTGACATCTCTGGCTGCGAAAATCCTTTGATAGAGCGTCATTCCTACAAACCAAATTGGGATAATAGTAATTCCCCAATTGAATAAATCCTGCCAGGTTAAATTGGAAAAGGAGAAGAATTCAGCTGGTAAGGTGGACTGAATACCCTGCCATCCACCTACATAATGAAAGGACATGGGTATACCGATAAACATCAAGCCCAGCATTAAAATAATCCATTGGATAGTATCTGTGTAGATAACGGCTTTAAGGCCTCCCATCACGGTGTAAACAACTGCTATCGCACCCATGATCAATAAAGCCGTTTGCAAATCCAAAGCCTCAAAAGTACCTGAAGCCAATTTTGCACCGGCTAATAATTGAGAAGAGGTAAATCCTAAATATCCCAAAAAACAGATCAAAGCTGCCACTCTTGCAGTGGTGGAATTATAGAGATATCCTACTATCTGAGGAAAGGTGAAAAATTTGGCAAATGCCGGGTCGGACTTTACTCTAGGAATTAAAATAACTGCTGCAAGCCAAGCTCCCAATAATCCTGTAAATAGCATCCAGGAACCTGAAAGTCCCATTGCGAAACCTAAGCCTCCTAGTCCAATTGAAAATCCTCCACCTACATCAGTTGCTACAACTGATAATCCAATATGAAGACTACCTATACTCCTGCCTCCAACATAATAGTCCTCCTGTCCTGTGTTTTTTCTCATGAAAAAATAGCCCACACCTAGCATGGCGATCATGTATATCAGGAAGATCAAGAGATCTATGGAATGCATTATGTTTTTGGATTTGTATCAATTGATTTTAAAATATAATTTTTCAAAGTTAGCAAAAAAGCCTCTAATTTGAAATTTTATTGGGTTTTTATGTTAAAAATAACTTTTCAGTCCTATTTCCACTTTAAAAAACACAAATTGAATGTATAGAAACAAAAAAGCCAGGCGAACCTGGCTCTTTTCGTTAATATGGATTTTAGACGTTTTCGCTACTCACCACTGCAGAGAAATACTCTCTATTCATTCTCGCAATATTAGTTAGGGAAATACCTTTAGGACACTCTGCAGCGCAGGCACCTGTATTGGTACAAGCTCCGAATCCCTCGGCATCCATTTGAGCAATCATCTTTTCTGCTCTTTCTTTTCTTTCTACCTGCCCCTGTGGCAACATGGACAATTGAGAGATCTTTGCCGAAGTGAAAAGCATTGCTGAGGCATTTTTACAAGCTGCTACGCAAGCACCACAACCGATACAGGTCGCCGCATCAAACGCTTCATCTGCAATTTTCTTAGGGATAGGAATTTCGTTTGCATCAGGAACACCACCGGTGTTTACGGATACATACCCCCCGGCTTGAATAATTCTGTCAAATGAAGATCGGTCTACCACTAAATCCTTTACCACTGGGAAAGCCTTCGCTCTCCAAGGTTCAATGGTGATGGTCTCACCGTCGTTAAAAGATCTCATGTGCAACTGACAGGTAGTAGTTTGCTGAGGACCATGTGGCTTACCATTAATGTACATGGAGCACATTCCACAGATACCTTCCCTACAGTCATGATCAAAATGTACAGGATCTTCTCCTTTTTCAGTCAATTGTTCGTTGAGCACGTCCATCATTTCCAAGAAGGACATGTCTTTGGATATTCCCTCTACAGGGTAGGAGACAAACTTGCCTTGATCGGCGTTGTTTTTCTGTCTCCAAACTTTTAATGTCAATTTCATACTACTATGAATTTTTGTCTTGATTATTTATATGAGCGCTGGGTCAACTTCACGTTTTCAAACTCCAAAGGCTCTTTGTAGAGTTCTTCCTCCTGATTGTCCCCTGTGTATTTCCAGGCAGCAACGTAAGCGAAGTTTTCATCATCTCTCAAAGCCTCTCCTTCCGGAGTTTGATATTCCTCTCTGAAGTGTCCTCCACAGGACTCATTTCTATTCAAAGCATCATCGATCATCAATTCTCCCAATTCAAGGAAGTCAGCTACTCTATGCGCTTTTTCCAAAGACTGATTAAGTTCCTCATTATCACCAAGGACTTTCACGTCTTTCCAGAATTCTGCTCTCAATGCTTTGATTTCAGCTTTAGCTTTTGACAAACCTTCAGCCGTTCTAGCCATTCCGCATTCATTCCACATGATTTTACCAAGTTTCTTATGGAAATAATCGACGGTTTTTGACCCTTTAATGCTCAAAAGCTTTTGGATTCTCTCCTTCACTTCTTTCGCAGTCTTTTCGAACTCCGGATGATTGGTATCCACTGGCTTTGGTCCGATTTGAGCTAGGTAGTCTCCCACAGTGTAAGGGATTACGAAATAACCATCTGCCAAACCTTGCATCAAAGCAGATGCTCCTAATCTATTCGCACCATGGTCAGAGAAGTTAGCCTCTCCCAATGCATACAAACCAGGCACAGTCGTCATCAAATTGTAATCTACCCAAAGCCCACCCATTGTGTAGTGAACAGCTGGATAAATCATCATAGGTACTTTGTATGGGTTTTCACCGGTGATTTGCTGATACATATCGAAAAGGTTACCATATTTAGCTCTGATCACCTCTTCAGTATCTCTTTTGATTGCATCTCTGAAATCCAAGAAAACTGCTTCACCAGTTTCATTCACCCCTCTTCCTTCGTCGCAAACATATTTTGCATTTCTTGAAGCCACATCTCTTGGCACAAGGTTACCGAAAGAAGGATATTTTCTCTCCAAATAATAATCCCTTTCATTCTCAGGAATATCATTTGCTTTAATCTCACCTTTTCTCAGCTTTTCAGCCATTTCTTTGGAGGCAGGCACCCATACTCTACCATCATTTCTCAAAGATTCTGACATCAAAGTCAATTTAGACTGATGATCTCCAGAAACTGGAATACAGGTAGGGTGAATCTGAGTATAGCAAGGGTTCGCAAAGTAAGCACCGCGCTTGTGAGCTCTCCAAGCCGCTGTTACATTGGAACCCATTGCATTGGTTGATAGGAAGAACACGTTTCCATATCCTCCTGTACAAAGCAATACTGCATGGGCAGCATGTGTTTCAATGGCGCCGGTAATCAGATTTCTGGTCACAATACCTTTGGCCTGACCATCGATCACCACCACGTCCATCATCTCGGTACGAGGATATAATTTTACTTTTCCGTTAGCAACTTGTCTACTCAAAGCTGAATAAGCTCCCAATAACAATTGCTGTCCGGTTTGACCACGGGCGTAGAAGGTTCTTGAAACCTGCGCTCCTCCGAAGGAACGGTTGGCCAAAAGACCTCCGTATTCACGTGCGAATGGTACACCTTGAGCTACGCATTGGTCAATAATATTAACTGATACCTCCGCTAGGCGGTACACATTTGCCTCTCTGGCACGGTAGTCACCACCTTTTACGGTATCATAAAATAATCTGAATACTGAGTCGCCGTCGTTTTGATAGTTTTTAGCAGCATTGATTCCGCCCTGAGCCGCAATAGAGTGCGCTCTTCTTGGACTATCCTGGAAACAAAAAGCCTTGACATTGTAACCCAACTCTGCCAGAGAAGCTGCCGCAGAAGCTCCTGCTAAACCTGTACCCACTACGATGACCTCGTACTTTCTCTTGTTTGCCGGATTGACCAGCTTGCTGTTAAACTTGTGCTTAGTCCATTTTTCTGCTAAAGGACCAGCAGGTATTTTGGAATCTAGTATCATACGGGACTATTAAATTAGCTAGTGAAATAGATATAAAGTGGCATGCTGGCAAATACCGCAGGAACCACCACACAATAAATCTTACCTACAGTTTCTATTGCAGGAGAATATTTTTTATGACTTAAGCCTAAAGTCTGGAATGCACTTGCAAATCCATGCGATAAGTGAAAGCCAAGGAAACCCATTGCTATAACGTATCCTGCAACCAATAATTCATTCTGAAATGCGAAGGTTACTATGCTGAAAAGGTCTTTGTACTCTTCTCCTTCATAGGTTACAGTTGGTACATTCCCCCAGTGCATTTCATACCAAAAGCCCTGTAAATGGACTACCAAGAAAATCAAAATGATAGTACCCAAAATCCCCATATTTCTGGAGGACCAGGTTGAATTAGTAGAAGCTTTGGACACGGCGTAACCTACTGGTCTGGCTGCTTTATTCTGTCTAGTTAGCCAGATAGACCAAACTACGTGTCCAATGATAGAAATGTAGGTTAAATAAGAGAGGATCTTTACTGCCGGATTGGTAGTCATAAATTTGGCATAAATATTAAATGCCTGACCATCATCGCCTTTGAAAAGCAATAAATTTCCTGATACGTGCCCTGTCAAAAACAGGATGAGGAATAAACCGGTCAATCCCATGATCAATTTTCTTCCCAGTGTGCTACTTAAGGTTTTGGTAACCCAGCTCATACAATTTTTTTGAATTAGTTTAAAACGAATGTCTTATAATAACTGCTCCAAATTTACATGTGGAACAGCTAGTAAACAATCCATTCATAATCTCCGATCTTATTTTAAAAGGTTCTAAATAAAATCCTTGTTTAATCGTTTTAAATAGCCAGTCTATGAGTTCATTCAACAGGCTGTTTGATTTTATTGTTTGATTTTACGGAGAATTTCTACTTACTTCCCTTTATTTCGTAAGTATATTTCGAAGAATTGAACACGAGGAGTCAACTTTTCGTCTCTTCTAGTGTTTTTAAAATAAAATTGGATCAATCGGGAATACCATGAAGCTTAAACTTTCTCTCGGATTTTTATTCGTCTACTTCATTTTAGGCCTTGCTACTGTTTGGGCTACTCATATTCGTGCAGGAGAAATCATCGCCGAAAGAACTTCCGTTCAGACTTTAACTTACAGGATTACGGTAGTCGGATATACTGATACCCGATCCAATGTGGTAATCGGTCCGGGAACAATCAACTTTGGTGATGGAAGAGTAGAACAGCTCAATACCCAAAGTGACTTTTTTTTAGTAGAAAGTTTGGGAAATCAGATCGAAAAATACACGTTTGTTATCTCGCATACTTTTCAGGGACCTGGAGTTTACACAATCAGATTTCAGGAGTTCAATAGAAACGATCTAACCCTCAATATGGATAATTCGGTTGACACTCCTTTTTATGTAGAAACTCAGATTACCATAGACCCATTTATTGGAGTTAATAATTCCCCGGTACTAACCATTCCTCCGGTAGATAATGGTGCTGTGAATGTTAGATACATTCATAACCCAGGAGCTTTTGATCCAGATGGTGATAGCTTATCATATGAATTAGACATACCAAAGCAAGCTTTTCAAAGACCGGTAAATAATTACAGAAGCCCTGCAAGCAGTGAATTTAGCTTCAGCCAAGAAAATGGTGCTACTCCTGCTTTCCTAAGATTGGATCCTATTTTTGGAGATCTTATCTGGGATGCTCCAGGTACTGCTGGTCAGTTCAATGTCGCCTTTAGGATAGTAGAATGGCGAAAACTGGACGGCAAATGGACCCGCATTGGATATGTAGTCCGGGACATGCAGATCATTATTGAAAACTCCAATAATCGAAGACCAGAATTAATTTTACCACCGGATCTTTGCGTAGTAGCAGGAACCAATATTCAAGAAATAATTCAAGGTCAAGACCCTGATGGAGATCCTATCAAAATAGAAGTATTCGGGGAGCCCCTAGAAATATCCAATCCAGCAAATTATGCCCCTGTCTCCACCTTCCAACCAAGCCCTGGAATAGTCAATTTCAATTGGCAAACGGTCTGTAATCACGTTCGGGCAAGAGAGTATGATGTGAGAGTTCGAATCACAGATCAGCCAAGGTCCGGACCGGCATTGGTAGATGTCAAGACTTGGAGAATTAAAGTGATTGGACCACCTCCTGTTTGGGATGAATTGGAACAACTTCAGGGAAGGTCTGTAGAATTGAATTGGAATCCTTATGCTTGTGCCAATTCTGCTTCAGAAATGCAGATATGGAGAAGAATTAATTCTGACCCCTATGAGCCTGATAGTTGCGAAACAGGTATTCGACCAGGGTATGAGTTGATTGGTACTACCGACATGCAGACATTCAGCTTTACCGATTTGAACGGTGGTGAAGGCTTAGCTCCAGGCAATACATATTGCTACAGATTGGTAGCCGGATTCCCTGCCCCTAGATCAGGGGAAAGCATAGTATCTGATGAAATTTGTATCACGATTGACGTGGACGTTCCTATTATTACCAATGTAAGCGTAGAGGCAACAGATACTCAAGATGGGGAAATATTTATCAAATGGACTCCCCCTTATGATATAGATCAGACTCAATTCCCCGGACCTTATTCCTACGAATTGCTGAGAAGTGAAGGCTTTACAGGAAATCAAAACCGAACCAGTTTGGGCATTACCTCTGATACTTTATTTACTGATACAGGACTGAATACCGAGGATCTGGTATATAATTATCGAGTAGTATTACTTGACAATAACACCAAAATTGATACATCCTCCTCTGCATCTTCAGTGAGGCTAGAACCTACCATAATCAACGAAGCTATTGAGCTGAATTGGAGCTTTACTGTTCCCTGGAATAATTCTGTCAGCGAATTTAAACATGAGGTGTACCGAAATAGAACTGATGCAGATGCACAGGATACAGATACCTTTGAACTGATTGCTGAAGTTGATGTCACTACTTCGGGCTTTACTTTCCTGGATGATGGAAGCTTCAATGGAGTCCCTTTGGAAAAAGAATTGGAATACTGCTACTATGTCATCACCAAGGGGGCATATAATGTTGAGGGACTGGAGTATCCCTTGGAGAACAAGTCTCAAATCATCTGTGCAGAACCGGATGACAATAGGTTGCCTTGTCCACCTGTTTTGACATTTGAAGGGCCGGAATGTAGTGCTTACGTGGCGGAGCAACCGTGCAATTCCAACACCTATTTCCATGACTTAAGTTGGGAGCCTGATTTCTCAGGAGAGTGCGATGACGAGTTGGCAGGATATAGACTTTACTTCACACCAGATGGTGAAGAAGGCCAGTTTGAATTAGTAGCCCAACTATCTGCTATCCAGCTTTCCACGAGAATTAACAATCTGCCAAATTACAGAGGTTGCTACTACATTACTGCGATTGATAGATCCGGCAATGAAAGTGAGCCAAGTAATATAGTTTGTGTGGATAATTGTCCTAATTATGTCTTACCAAATGCATTTACACCTAATGGTGATGGCTTGAACGATACCTTCTCTGCTTTTGACAATCCATTCTCTCAATGTCCACGATTTGTGACTGGGGTAGAGATTATGATTGTCAATCGTTGGGGAGCTGAAGTATTTACTTACAATAGTCTGGAGTCCAACGAGAATGACATTTTCATTCGCTGGAATGGAAGAGACAAGAACGGAAATGATTTACCGGCTGGTACTTACTTCTATTCCGGCAAAGTATTCTTCGATGTATTAGACCCGAGCTTAAGAGAGCGAACACTCAAAGGAACCATTCAAATCCTTCGATGAGCCAAAGTAAATCCATCATCTTTTTTGATGGAGTCTGCAATCTCTGCAATGCTTCCATTGATTTTATAATCAGAAATGATAAAAATGATCAGTTTCTAGTGGGAGCATTGCAGGATGATTTTAGTAAAAAAATTCTTTCAAAATTTGATGTTAAAGAAGATTACCTAGACTCTTTGGTGCTGATCCAGGACTCAAAAGTTTTCTACCGAAGTACAGCTGCCTTAAAAATCTCCAAACATCTCGCTGGACTTTGGCCAATTTTTTATCCCTTACTTATTTTACCCAAATGGTTAAGAGACCCAGTTTATGATTGGATTGGGAAAAACAGGTATAAATGGTTTGGGAAAAAGAACACTTGCCGATTACCCAAACCGGAAGAAAGGGCAAAGTTTCTATCTCCGGAAAATAGCCCGATTTAGAAATACTGTATAATCATCCAGTAAACTGGCATTCCAAAGGTGATATTGAATGGGAATGTGATTGCCAATGCCATTGGGATATAAAGTCCTTCATCGGCTTCGGGGTTTGCTAATTTCATCGCAGCAGGAACCGCAATGTAGGATGCCGAAGCAGCCAAAATTGAGAAGATGAATCTATCACCAGATTCAGGGGCAATCCAATGACTGATAAAGGCCACGATACAACCATTGATTAGAGGAACTACAATAGCAAATACAGTAGAGAAGTAACCGTATTTAAAAAAGGATTTCAGCTTCCTACCACTGCTTATCCCCATATCCAATAAAAAGACAGCCAAGAAGCCTTTGAAAATATCGGTCACAAAGGGCTTAATTCCTTCTGCCTGTTTTTCATCCGCTATAAACCCAATTACCAAACTTCCTAAAATCAGGAGTACTGAAGCATTGGTCAAAGCATGCTTCACAATTTGTCTCATCCCTCCTTCAGGCTTGGTATCAGAGTATTTCCTCAATAAAATTACACCTGAAATAATTGCAGGAGCCTCCATTAATGCCATTACGGCAACCATATGTCCTCCAAAAGAAGTGCCTTGAATATCCAGAAATGCTACTGCGGCGACAAATGTTACGGCTGAAATTGAGCCATAAGCTGCTGAGATCGCTGCGGCATTGGGTGTTCCCAATCTTTTTCTCAAAATAAAAAAGGTATAAAAAGGAACTCCTGCTGAAAGTGTCAGGCCAAATAAAAGAGCCCAAACAATTGATATATCAAATTCACTGTGGGATAATTCCTGACCACCTTTGAAGCCGATGGACAACATCAGGTAAAGTGCAATGAACTTGGCAGAGTTTGCGGGTATCTCCAGATCACTCTTGAATCGGACCGCTAAAATTCCCAACACGAAGAACAAAAGACTCGGGTTGGTGAGATTATTAATCAATATCTGGAAATCCATGCTACAAAGATTCCAAAGAGAAAGATTAAAAAAAACAAAAACATAATATTTTTTTATCGTTTATTAGTTTTGTATTAATCTTGATTATGAATATCTCTCTGAATCAGCTGAAAGCATTAAGTAGCATTGCTCACTTTCAAAGCATTACCAAAGCAGCAAAGGCTTTGAATATGACTCAGCCGGCTGTTTCGGTACAGTTGAAAAATCTACAGGAGAACTTTGATGTACCTCTCACTGAAATCATTGGCAAGAAAATCCACATCACAGAATTTGGTCAGGAATTAGTCGATATGTCAGAGCGGATTTTCGCTGAAATGGATCAGATCGAACAGCGAATGATGGAATTGAAAGGCTTATTGGCCGGAAAAATCAGAATCTCCGCTGTATCAACAGGGAAATACATTATCCCCTATTTGATGGCTGATTTCATGAAAATCCATCCTCATGTGGAAATCAACCTGGAGGTGTCAAATCGCTTTAAAGTGTTGGCTCATTTGGAAGAAAACAGCACTGATTTGGCACTGGTGTCGATTGCTCCGGATGAAATGAACCTTGAAAGCATCGTCATCGCGGAAAATAAATGGTATTTGGCCTGCTCGCCAAAAAAAGCCGAAGAATACCAAAAACTAATCAGTGAAAATAAATGGGATAAAATTCCCTTTATTTTGAGAGAAAGCGGATCCGGAACAAGAGTGATGATGGAGAAATTTTTTCATGACAGGGACATCAATACCAACAGTAAAATGGAATTGGCTACCAACGAGGCAGTGAAACAAGCCATCATGGCTGGGTTGGGTGCTTCCATTCTTTCCTCCTACTCCATGGTCAACGAAATCAAAGAAAAACGAATCCATATTCTGAAATTCGAGGGGCTTCCTATCATAGCTGACTGGAAATTGGTTTGGTTGAAGCAAAAAAAGCACGCCCCTGCAGTGAAGGCTTTTATCCGATGGGTAAGTGAAAATAAGCGGAAAATTTTCCAAGATCACTTTGAGCAGTTGAACGAATTGGACTGACCATCCACCAAAAGGAAAAATCTTATATTTGCCCTCTCAACAAATAAAAACGCATGAAGGCATTTGTTTTTCCAGGCCAAGGCGCCCAGTTTCCCGGAATGGGAAAAGCACTTTACGAAGAAAACCCAGAAGCAAAAGCGCTTTTTGAAAAAGCGAATGAAATCTTGGGATTCAGAATCACCGATATCATGTTTGACGGAACTGATGAGGAGCTGAAGCAAACCAGAGTGACACAACCGGCAATTTTTCTTCATTCTGTGATTTTGGCAAAAACTACCCCTGACTTCAATCCTGATATGGTTGCAGGTCATTCTTTAGGTGAATTTTCTGCTTTGGTTGCCAATGGCACTTTAGCCTTTGAAGATGGCTTGAAATTAGTTTATCAGCGAGCTATGGCTATGCAAGAAGCTTGCGAAATCAATCCTTCTACCATGGCTGCAATTTTGGGGTTGGCAGATGAAAAAGTAGAGGAAATCTGTGCTCAGATTACTGACGAAGTGGTCGTTCCTGCCAACTACAACTGTCCAGGCCAATTAGTCATCTCCGGATCTAACAAAGGAATTGAAATCGCCTGTGAAAAAATGAAAGAAGCAGGTGCAAAAAGAGCATTGCCCTTACCTGTTGGAGGAGCTTTTCATTCTCCATTAATGGAGCCTGCACGAGAAAAATTACAGAAAGCCATAGAAGAAACTACATTTAGCGAGCCAATCTGCCCAGTTTACCAAAATGTAAGTACTACGGCGGTCAGCAATGTGTCTGAAATTAAAGCAAATTTGATTGCTCAGCTCACTGCTCCTGTAAAATGGACTCAATCTGTACAAAACATGGTAAAAGATGGCGCTGTAGACTTTGTGGAATGTGGACCAGGAAAAGTATTGCAGGGCCTAGTTAAAAAAATCTATCCTGAAGCTCAAGTTTCAGGACTTTAAGAACCTAAAACTGCCTCCTAATAAGAGGCAGTTTTTTTATGGCTCCAAAATTTCAACGAGAGACTCATCTGGACAAACTTCCAAGATTTGGGAATTGGTTTGATTTAGTATTGGATGGATTTGATCCGGTAAAATTTCAACTAGAGGAATGAGCACAAACTTTCTTTTTTGTAAGAAAGGGTGTGGCACTTTTAAATTTTCATGGTCAATTACTTCTTGATTCCAATACAGGATATCAATATCCATGGTTCTATTCCCCCAAGTTTCCACCCTTTTTCTACCCAATACTTTTTCAATTGCTTGAATTTCCTTCAAAAAATCCAAAGGTTCCAAGGCTGAAGAAATCACTACTACCTGATTTAAAAAATCCTGATCAGCCACATTTCCCCAGGCCTCCGTTCGATAAATAGAGGACTTACCTTTTAATTCTCCAAGATTAAGAAGCTGCTTTTTCGCCTCTTCAATCAGGGTCAAGGTATCACCTAAATTACCTCCCAAAATCAATACAACCTCATTATTCATAATCTGAAGGAAATTATCTTTATTGACTCGCCAAATTAGCCTATTTTAGCTACTTCAAATGTATTCATCATGAAATTCTTAGGAAACGTATTAGCCGTCATCGTCGGGCTTTTTGTATTCAGTATTTTAAGCTTTTTGCTCCTATTGGGATTGATAGGAATAGTTGCCTCCACTGGTGAAAAGGAAGTAACAGTTAAAGAAAATACCATTTTACACCTGGATTTGAATGGCAGAACATTGGTGGAGCGTACCAGTGATGATAAACTTTCATTTGGCCAATTTGCCAATCCTTTTGGCAATCCTATGACTGCAGGTTTGGTCAATTTAAAAAAAGCCATTCGTGAAGCTAAAACCAATGAAAAAGTTAAAGGCATCTATTTGAATACAGGTTTGATTATAGCTGGTCAAGCCAATTTGCTAGAATTGCGCGAAGAGCTGGAAGCCTTCAAGGAGTCCGGAAAATTCATCATTGCCTATGATGAAGCTTATTCGGAAGGTGGCTATTATTTAGCTTCTGTTGCAGATGAGATTTACCTGAATCCGTTGGGAGGAATTGATTTCAACGGATTGGCATCGGAGGTAATTTTTCTAAAAGGCTTCTTCGAAAAAGTAGGTATTGAGCCGGAAGTATTCAGAGTAGGCGAGTTCAAAAGTGCTGTTGAGCCATTTATTTTAGACAAAATGAGTGAGGCAAACCGCCTGCAAACCCAATATTTCTTGGATGATATCAATGACCAGATGGTTCAAGCAGTAGCAAACTCCAGATCTGTGGCATTGGACAGCATGACCTTGATCAATGATTTGATGCTAGTCAGAAAGCCGGAAGATGCGGTGAAATATCAGTTGGTCAATGAACTACTCTACGAAGATCAGGTACATGCCAAACTTCGGGAAAAGCTAGGCTTAGAAGAGGATGAGGACATTCCAAGTATCAATGCTACGGATTTAGGTTCGGTAGCAAAATCCATGAATATTACTTCCAAAAATAGAATCGCCGTTATCATCGCCGAAGGGGAAATAGTCTCAGGTGAAGCTGATGGAGTGATCAGTTCGGAAAAATTTGCTAAAGAAATCCGAAAGGCAAGAAAAGATGATGACATCAAAGCCATTGTTTTGCGAGTTAACTCTCCCGGAGGATCAATTGTAGCTTCTGAGGTAATTTGGAGAGAAATGTCCGAAGCGAAAAAAGTGAAACCTGTGATCGTTTCCATGGGTGAAGTTGCTGCATCTGGCGGATATTATATTTCCGCACCTGCTGATACTATTGTTGCTCAACCTAACACCATCACAGGTTCTATCGGGATCTTTGGCTTATGGTTCAATGTGCAAGAGCTAATTAATGACAAGTTGGGTATCACCACGGATGTGGTAAATACCGGGCAACTATCTGATTTCATGAATCCTGGAAGAGATCTGACAGAAGTAGAAAGGTCAATCATACAAAGCTCCATTGAAGATGGTTACGACACTTTTATCAAGCGTGTAGCTGAGGGAAGAGGAATGAGTCCAAATGCGGTGAAAGAAGTTGCTTCAGGAAGAGTTTGGACTGGAAATCAAGCTCTGGAAAGAGGCTTAGTGGATGTATTGGGTGGACTGGATAAAGCAATTGAAATTGCTGTGGCCAAAATAGAGGCAGGAGATGATTACCGTGTTATATATTACCCAACGATCAAGCCTTGGTTTGAGCAGATTATGTCAGATCTCGGTGAAAGCGTAGAAACAAAAATCCTTCAAGCGCAATTAGGTGAACACTTTGGGCTTTATCAAAAAGTAAATAAGCTGAAACATTATCAGGGAATTCAAGTCAGAATGCCACAGGATATAGTAATTAAATAAGCATAATTGGCTGAATCATACGAACCTTTGTCACATTGAGCGTCCCAACAATTGTACGGGATCGAAATGTATTCCTAATTCCGGAAACAGCATTCGACTCAGCTACCAATGATAGATTAAATTCCGAAAAAATAGAATTTTCGGAATTTAATTCTTTCTTATTGAAAATTTATTTCAATTGAATTAAGCACTTGCTACATCAATTAATCATTTTTCCTTTTTTCTCTTCGTTCTTTTGCCTTGAAGCAAAAGAACCAAAAATTCAAGACGCAGCAAAGCTCCAAACGCACTTGGCCGGACGCTGGCCCGCTGCTGCGTCAGCCCACCGCGCCCTCACTAATTAATTCTTCAAAAAGGAAAGGATTTCAATTGTGAAATAACAACAGACAAATCCATTTTGGATGACCCTGTCATATCATTTTTTATATGTTCGAAGAATATTTAGGACTCAGGCTGAAAAATGATCTTCATACGAGTCAGCTTTTTTATACTTTATGAATTTTTAAAGCTTTTGAAGCAATGTTTTCCAGGCAGCTTCTACTTCTCCCTTTTCCAATAATTGCTTGGCTAATTCATGGATATGATAGATCCAGCTATCATAATCATTTTTAAATCTCAACCTCATTTCTTCCAGAATGGGACTCTCTCCAAAGACCTTGATTTCCTCAGCACTAGGAAGCTGCTCTACATTTCCTAATCTCCCTAAATTATTACCCGTCAAAACTGGGCTATTTCTGATTTCTTCTGGAATTT
This sequence comes from Algoriphagus sp. UBA3586, assembly GCF_002376385.1. Taxonomy (NCBI): domain Bacteria; kingdom Pseudomonadati; phylum Bacteroidota; class Cytophagia; order Cytophagales; family Cyclobacteriaceae; genus Algoriphagus; species Algoriphagus sp. UBA3586. The sequence continues at coordinate 80,239 of NZ_DFMT01000045.1, forward strand.
GATCAACACCAATCCCCATTGTCCTTAAGGGCTTGGGAATTTCAAAAAGTGCGGTTCCGTTCGTTCTGGAGTACCAATTTCCTCCAAGCCTCGCTACCAAATCAATTTTGTTTGGGTCAATTACACCATTTTGATCAAAAATCTCTTCATCTACATGAACTGCAATCACCTCACAAATTACCAAATTACCAGCACCACCTTGATCCCCTAAGGATTTCACCTCATTCACCTTGCACTCAAAAGCAACTTTCGCCTCTTTTATACGTGGCGGCTTAACTTCGGTAGAAGGAATTGCCGTAAATCCAGCCTTGACAAATTCATCCACCTCTCTGGGATATTCAGTACTTGCCAAAGACATTTGCTCTACCATCCCATAGTGAACTACGTGGATGACTACTTCCGGAACCTCTTTCACATTCTCCAAAGTGTGCTTGGTGGTATTGTCTCTCACTCTTCTGGAAGGAGAAAAAACCAAAATAGCCGGATTAGTACTGAATAGATTAAAAAAACTAAAGGGACTCAAATTTACATTTCCCGCATTATCTATAGTGGAAGCAAAAGCAATCGGACGTGGTGCAATACTACCCTGTAAAAGTGCGTGAAATTCCTGTGTGGCTAGGTCTTTGGGATAAATGGTTTTCATTTCTTCAATTTATGATTCAATTTTAATAGATAAACCTTTTCTGACCATATAGTTCCTCCAAAATGAAGTTAAAATCAATCATTCTTTGTCTTTTTCTCGCATTTGTAAGTGCTTCAGCCAGCATCGCCCAAAGCAACAAACATCAAATTGCCACTTTCAATATTCGCTGGGATAACCCAGGAGACGAGGGAAATTTATGGAAGGACAGGCAGCATCATGTAGCCTCTTTGATCCAATTTCATCAAATCGGGATTGTCGGCATTCAGGAAGGCTTGATTCATCAAGTTAAGCAGTTGGAGTCCAACTTGGACTTTAATTACATAGGAGTTGGAAGAGACGACGGAGAAGAAAAGGGAGAGTTTTCAGCAATTCTTTTTGACCCTCAACGCTATCAAATACTTGATCACGGTACTTTTTGGCTTTCCCCTACTCCTGAGCGTCCGAGCAAAGGTTGGGACGCAGCCCTCAATCGGGTTTGTACTTGGGGGAAATTTAAAGACCAATCCGGCAAGGCCTTTTATGTCTTCAATATTCACTATGATCATATCGGTCAGCAAGCAAGAGAGGAAAGCAGCAAATTGGTTTTAAAACAAATCAATTCTATCAACCAAGAAAAACTCCCGGTTATTTGGATGGGGGATTTTAATGTGACTCCTGACAACCCAGCCTATACCACCATCACTTCTGCTTCTGGCTGGAAAGATGCCCGATTAATCTCTGAGATTCCAGCGTACGGCCCGGCTGGCACATTTACCGGATTTGATTGGGATAAAATGCCGGAAGGAATTATTGACCACATCTTCGTCAATGGCCCGATTAAGGTTATACGTCATGGAATATTAACAGACAATTATGGAAAGAAATATCCTTCCGATCACTTTCCGGTGATGGCAGAGATTCAATGGAAGTAAGTTAGGAAATAAAAATGCCCCCAAGACTTGTCTCAAGTTTTGGGGGCATCATTCAGAAGATTTTTTAAGAATTCATTATCTCCTCAATTTCATCGGCTTCGATTGGAATATTCCGCATCAGGTCGAAATATCCATCTTTCTGTATCACAATATTATTTTCCAATCGAATACCAATTCCTTCTTCTCGAATATAAATTCCAGGCTCAACAGTAAATACCATCCCCGGAGTGATTGGTCCGTGCATAGTACCCACATCATGCACGTCAAGGCCTAAATGATGGGAAGTTCCGTGCATGAAGTACTTTTTATAAGCTGGCCAATTCGGATCCTGATTTTTTATATCCGTCATATCAATCAAACCCAAACCTATCAATTCGGATTGCATGATCAAGCCAACTTCCTTGTGGTAATCCTGGATAGTCACTCCAGGTCTAAGCATATTCATCGCCTCCTTTTGCACTCTTAATACTGCATTGTACACTGCCTTTTGCCTTTCTGTAAATCGGCCACTAACAGGTATAGTTCTCGTCATATCTGCATTGTAGTTTCCATACTCTGCCCCGACATCCATAAGCAACAAGTCTCTATCTTGGCAAGCTTTGTTGTTTTCGATGTAATGAAGTACACAAGCGGATGCACCAGATGCTATGATGGGTTCATAGGCAAAGCCCTTACTCCTATTTCTTACAAATTCATGTAGGTATTCGGCTTCAATTTCAAATTCTGTTACTCCTGGTTTAACGAAATTGAGGATTCTTCTAAAACCCTTCTCTGTGATATCACAAGCAATCTGCAATTGATCTATTTCCGCTGGTTCTTTAGCCCCTCTCAGCTCATGCATAATAGGCGCTAGTCTTTCGTATTCATGAAGTGGAAATCTTTCCTTGCAGGTTTTGATAAATCTGGCATCTCGTGTCTCAACCACTACTCCTGCTCTCAGATGTTCATTGGTATTCAAATAAATCCGCTCTGATAAAGCCATCACTGTATTGAATACCTGATCAAAATTTGCAAGCCACTGGATATTCTCAATGCCAGACGCTTCCTGAGCTTCTTCCTTCGTGTACTTATGTCCTTCCCAAATGGCTATATGCTCGTTTGTTTCTCGCAAAAACAACACCTCTCTCATGGAGGGATTAGGGCAGTCCGGGGCAATTAATAAGATACTTTCCTCCTGATCAATCCCTGATAAATAAAAAAGATCATTGTTTTGCCTAAATCTCATCGTACCATCCGCATTGGTAGGCATGATGTCATTGGAATTGAGAACTGCAACAGAATTTTTTGCCATTTTTGCTGCAAGCTTTGCCCTGTTTTTTACATACAAAGCCGATGGTAAAGGTGTATATTTCATAAAATCTCTAGATTTAATTTCTTAAGGATTACCCTTTTTAGAATTTCCTTGTTTAAAAGAACCAAAATTGAACTTCGACAGACAAACTTAACATTATTCGTAGGGAGTTTAAAAGGTAGAATTTTTACTACCTTCAATTCAAAGAGTTAAGATGTATCAAATTAAAGAACTAGCCAACGGTATCCGCATAGTCCATCAGGAAGTCACACATACACGACTTGTGCATTGCGGATTTGTTTTAAATATAGGCAGTAGGGATGAAACCAAAGAACAGGAAGGTTTAGCCCACTTTTGGGAGCATATGGCTTTCAAAGGAACCAAGAAAAGGAAAACCTTCCACATCATTAATCGCCTGGAGTCTTTGGGAGGAGAGCTGAATGCCTATACCACCAAAGAAAAAATCTGTTTTTACGCATCGGTACTCAAAGAGCATTACTCCAAGGCAGCTGACTTGTTGTTCGACATCACATTCAACAGCATTTTTCCTGCCAAAGAAATAGAGAAAGAACGCCAAGTAATCTTGGAAGAAATGTCCATGTATAGAGACTCTCCCGATGACTCAATTCAGGATGAGCTGGATGCTTTGGTATTTGAAAACCACTCCTTGGGAAGAAATATTCTTGGCACTGAGGAAACCGTATCTAAATTCAGCCAACAGGATTTTTTTGATTTTATATCCACAAGGCTTGACACTTCACAGGTAGTCTTTTCAATCGTAGGAAACATTTCCTTTTCTAAGGCATTAAAGGCAATTGAAGGTCCTTTGTCAGAAATCCAACCCAAAAGGACGCTTTATGCCAGAAGTGCATTTCATACATATGCACCTCAAGTCAAAACCATAAACAGGGACATAACTCAATCCCTTTGTGCCTTAGGCAGACCAGCTTATTCACAGCATGACCCCAATAGATATAAGCTTTTTCTTCTCAATAATATTTTGGGAGGGCCTAGCATGAACAGCAGGCTCAACCTGGCTTTAAGGGAAAAATACGGCTATGTGTATAGCATTGAATCCAGTTATCAGCCATTTTCAGATACTGGCTTCTTTGGGATATTTTTTGGCACAGAAGAAAAAACCTTAAAAAAATCCACTCAAATTGTCCACCGTGAATTGCATAAGCTCAGGACCAAAAAATTGGGAACTATGCAACTTCATATGGCTAAGGAGCAGGCTATTGGACAAATGGCAATGGCAGAGGAAAATTATGCTGCGTTGATGCTTGTATTTGGCAAAAGTCTGATCGATCATGGGAAAATAGACCCTTTGGAACGTATCTTTGAGCAGATAAGAAGCACAACAGCCGAAGAGGTATTAGCAATAGCCGAGGAAATTTTCAATCCAGAGCAACTCAGCTACCTCACCTATTTACCGAATTAACATGGAGTTTATAGATCCCGAATTATTAGCCTATTGTGAATCCCATACCTCAGAAGAGGACCCTCTTTTGAAAAAAATTGTCCGGGAAACTCAGGCCAAAGTCCTGATGCCTAGAATGATTTCGGGGCATTTGCAGGGAAAAATCCTGGAGCTATTTGTAAAAATGCTTCGTCCAAAAACGATTTTGGAAATAGGAACCTACACTGGGTATTCAGGAATTTGTATGGCAAGAGGACTGGCTGAAGGTGGAAAGCTAATTACACTCGACATCAATGACGAGCTGGAAACCATGGTTCGTGGATTTTTTGAAGAAAGTGGTCTTGCATCACAAATAGACTACAGGTTAGGTAACGCCTTGGATATTATCCCTAGTTTGGAAGGTCCATTTGACCTGGTTTTCATAGATGCTGATAAATTCAATTATTCCAACTATTACGACTTGGTGATCGATAAAATGCCTTCAGGGGGTATCATTTTGGCAGATAATGTACTTTGGTCTGGAAAAGTATTGCCAGAAGGAAGGAAAAAATTAGACAAAGACACCGAGGCAATATTGGAGTTCAATCGGAAGGTTCACCAAGATTCCCGAGTAGAAAACAGTATTTTACCCATCAGAGATGGAATCTTAATGGCAAGAAAACTGTGATTTCATAAAATGGGAATCATTTTTGCTCATGCAGGGCTGATATCAGAAGACGACCGAGCATGAATTTCAAAAGTTTACAATTTTTCATTTTTTCCTGCTTCCTTTTAGCCTCCACTCCTATTCTGGCACAGATTCCACAGGTGCCCGCGGAGATGGAATTTGCAGACATGATTATCCGCATCAATCCTCAGGCTAGAAGAGAAATTCAATTAGATGTTGATGCCTTGTACCGAAACCCGAGCTACTTCAAAGTAAAGCTTGAGCGGGTAAATCTTTACATGCCAATCGTAGAACGGGAGCTCAGAAGCGTTGGAGTACCTTTGGATCTAAAATACCTGGTGATTCAGGAAAGTGGTTTGATCCCTGATGCAGTCTCAACCTCCAATGCGGTAGGCTTTTGGCAGTTTAAGCAAGGCACCGCAGAGGAAGTCTTTTTGAGAGTGGATAGCCAAATTGATGACAGAAAAAATATAGTAAACTCCACTCGTGGAGCAGCCCTTTATTTAAAAAAGCATAACAACACCTTTGATAATTGGATGTGTGCTTTAGTCTCTTATCAAATGGGCTTAGGAGGTGCCAAAGCCTATTTTGGAAACAGATACAATAGTCAGCGAATCATTGATATTAATAGAAATTCTCACTGGTATTTCAAAAAATTCCTCGCTCACAAAGTCGCTTTCGAAAACCAAATCGGTGGAATTCTGGTCAGCAACTCACAGCGCTTGGTTGAAGTTCAGGTACAAGGTCCCACCTCGCTCAAGGAGCTTGCAAAAAAATACCAGGTCTCAGAAGAGCATCTAAAAGAGATGAATAAGTGGGCTGTCAACGGAAAAATTCCGGCCGGCAGAGGGTATTCTTTGGTTTATATCCAAGAAGGAAAATTGGACTACAAACCTGCTGTGATCGAATCACAACCTACGCAGAGCAAACCAAGTCAAAAAAGTAAAGCTGAGGAAAAATATTATCCGGCTTATAAGCAGGCAAACTCTTACCCTAGAATTTCAGGAAACACCACCAAGGCTACTCAGCCTGATCAGATCACTGTCAACGAGTTGGATGGTGTTTTAGCGGCAAATACGACTTCTTTGGAAAAATTTGCCGATAAAATCGGAATTAAAGAGAAGAAATTCAGAAAACTGAATGACTTGGATCCAGAGGAAAAAGTTGAAGCCGGAAAGTATTACTACACGGAAAAAAAGAAGTCAAAAGCCGAAATCGAGACGCATATTGTCCAGCCGGGAGAAACTCTTTGGAGTATTTCTCAAAAATATGGAATCAAGCTTTCAGCTTTGAAGGCAAAAAACAGAATCAGAAGGGATGAAGATTTGAAGGCAGGAATGGTCTTGAGTCTGCAGGAACACAGAAAAAGAGGGGAAGAAATTCCTTTCGTATCTGTGCCTGCATCCACTCCGGTAAGAGTGGCTCAATCTCAGCCGGAACCTCAGTCTCAAAATCAGACTGCACCTGTCAATTATTCTTCTACCCAAGATTCTGAGCCCAGCTATAGCAATACGCCAAGTAAAATGACTCATACCGTATCTCCAGGAGAAACGCTATATGCAATAAGTAAAAAATACGGCGTTACAGTAGATCAGCTGAAAACTTGGAACCAAATCGGAAGCCAGAACATTATCAGCGTTGGACAGAAATTAACTATCTTCAAGCCCTGATTTCGACCTTTTTCATGCCCAGATTACTTCTCCTAGCAGGACTTTTGGTTTTCCTCCTGAGCGGAAAGATTTTAGCTCAAGATATACAGATCATTCCCGATACTGTTCTGATCAACGGGGATACACTGTTGATGCTTGGTGATTCCTTATTGATTGATGAGCCTGTCAAGGAAGTTTTCTGGAAAACAGGAGGTAACTACAACCTAAATATTGTCCAATCTACTTTGAGTAACTGGGCAGCAGGTGGTACCAGTTCATTCGCCCTCAATACAGGAGTTTCCCTTTATGCCAACTACAAGAAAGACAAAAAGGTCTGGGACACGCAGTTGAATATCAACCTAGGTTTTAACAGGCAGAATGATAGAGCTTTTCAAACCAGAAAGACTAATGACAACTTCATATTTGTCAGCAATTACGGACGGGAGATTTCAGAAAAACTCTACTTATCCACTCAGATTGATGCCCGAACTCAATTGCTCGAAGGTTTCAAGTATAGTAGGCCGGCAGGAAGTGAAAACGATTTGAGAACCAAAATATCGGACCTGCTTTCTCCAGGTTATGTTCAGTCCTCCACAGGTTTGAATTATAGAAAAACTTATCCAAACAAAGGTAAGCTATCGGTCATCCTTTCACCTTTCACGGGTCGATTTACTATTGTCATGAATGACTCTCTCAGTAATGTAGGAGCTTTTGGTGTTACGCCCGGAGAAAATGTAAGAGCGGAAGCGGGGATGTCTTTGGCCACCTCTGTCGCCGATATTTCATTGATGGAGAATGTCAATTGGAAGGCAGATCTCAACCTCTTTTCCAATTATGAAAGATTCGGAAACATGGTGGTCAACTTTAATTCGACCATCCGAATGAAAGTCAATAAATACATTTCCACGAGGATTGAAACGGTCCTAATCTATGATGAGGAGGTATTTATCAAGCAGGATGATGGTACATCCAAACAGGCTATTCAGTTGCAAAACCTGATCAATTTTGGAATCTCTCTGGATTTTTAAAAATCAGTCTCCAGGCCAAACTTCTTTCTGAACTCATTTAAAGCTGGATGCTTTTCCAATAAATAATTGAATTTATCCGAACTCGTATAAAGCTTGTTTTTGGCAGTTTCGATTTCTTCCTTGACTTCTAAGGATAGCTGGAATTTTCCTGCACCAGTTAAGTTTCTTATCAGGGTCATTAACTCCTGACGCATGGAATGAGCTCTTTCTTCCTGCACATGACCCATCACTTCCAAGATCATTTCATTCTCCTTTACCTTGATTGGTTGATTGAGAATGGCCAATTCCAAACTTTTCCCTTGCTTTTTGAAATGCTCTAAAACCTGAGGTAAATGCTGATCTAGGAGTTCCTGAGTCAAAGGCTTAGTAGTCTCCACGGTAGAAACAAACTCTACCAAATCCTCTGCCTGTTTTGAAGCCTGGGTATTTTTTTGTTCAAACTCTTTGACCAGTTTTTTGGTCTGGGAGAGACTTGTTGGAATCGAAATTGTTTTCTGAACAGGAGTAGTTTTCCCCTTAATAGAATCAGCACCTAATGGGATTTCGGATGGTTTTTCCTCTACCGGTTTTCCGTTATTCAGGCTTTTTTTTTTGATTCCTCCACTGCCAATGCAGCTAGGTTCAATGCCTGAGGTAATTTGGCCATTTTCATCAAAGCCAACTCAACATGAAGGCGCTGATTTTTACTGGTTTTATAATGAATGTCACATTGGTTGGCAACATTCAAAGCAGAAAGTAAAAAAGACTGACTGGCTGCTTGGGTTTGTTGAAGGTATCGCTCCTTGACATTTTCGGAAACTTCAATCAAATCTATGGTCACAGGATCTTTCACTACCAACAAATCCCTGAAATGCTCGCAAAGACCAACGATGAAATTATGCCCATCGAAGCCTTTTTTAAGAATTTCATCAAAAATCAATAATGACTGGGAAATATCTCCTTCCAATAGAGCATCTACTACTTTGAAATAGTAGTCGTAATCCAGAATGTGAAGGTTAGAAATGGTCTCTTTATAAGTGACTTTTTGACCTGCAGAATAGGTTACGAGCAGGTCAAATATGGAAAGTGCATCTCTCAATGCCCCATCCGCCTTGGTGGCGATCAGGCGAAGCGCTTCATCCTCATAGCTTACACTTTCTTTATCTGCGATATGCTTCAAATGATCCGCAATATGCTTGATTTGAATTCTATTGAAATCAAAAATCTGACAGCGGGAGAGAATGGTAGGAATGATTTTATGCTTTTCTGTAGTTGCTAAAATGAAAATAGCATACTTAGGAGGTTCTTCCAAAGTCTTCAAAAATGCATTGAAGGCCTGATTGGAGAGCATGTGAACCTCATCAATTATATAGACTTTGTATTGACCTTTTTGAGGAGCATATCTAACTTGATCTACAAGATTTCGAATATCATCGACCGAGTTATTAGATGCCGCATCCAGCTCGTATATATTGAAGGAAGAGTTGTTTTGGAAGGAAACACAGGATTCGCAGGTTCCGCAGGCTTCTTGATCATCCTCTCTATTTTCGCAGTTGATTGTTTTTGCAAGTATTCGTGCACAGGTAGTTTTACCAACCCCTCTAGGTCCACAGAAAAGGAAAGCCTGAGCAAGGTGATTATTCTTGATCGCATTTTGTAGTGTAGTGGTGATATGCTGTTGCCCCACGACACTTTTAAAATTAGCCGGTCTATATTTTCTTGCCGAAACGACGAAATTTTCCATCACCGCAAGATATAAAAATCTCGGTATTCAGCCTTCTTCAAATTTGAGCAAAATTGAAGTTTTTATATAAAAGACTGAGATTGAAGAATATCTTATTAAATGATTTTAAAATTAAAATTGAAAGATAAAGTAGCTGGGCCTCTCGCATCTCGTTTCCCAACTCCATAGTCCCACGTCTAATCTCTCGCTTCTCGTCTCTCGCCTCTATCTTCTAATTTCTCATCTCTCGCTTCCATTCTCCCCTTCTTACATAATACCTAGTTCCCGTTGAACGGAACCAAATTTAGATTACTTTTGTCTTCTCAATAGCAAATGGGGCTGACCGGTTTTGACAGTAAGTGTAAAGATCGGGCTTGCATGCAGGCTGGAGTATGTACGGCCTTGAAAGATTCATACGAACCATAAATGGCGAAAATACTTACGCCATGGCTGCCTAATCTAACCTTTTAGGAAAGATCGCTTAAAGGGTTGAGTCACAAACAGTGATTCCCCGGCCACATCTCACCATCCGTTGTCTGGTCCGGGTGGAATTGAGGTGTCGACTTGACTGGACTGCGGCCTGCGATGCGATTAAGCAGGCTTAAGTTCTAATCGCTAAGCCAAACTTAGGTGTGTCACCCAGCATAGTTTGGTCGAAAACCCAATCGGTGACTAAGCATGTAGACGGTACGGTGTTTCCTTATCTGGACGCGAGTTCGAATCTCGCCAGCTCCACAATTTTGATTAAATAGGCCCTGTAAACACTTAATTTACAGGGCTTTATTTTTTGACAAGTTTTTTCTAGTGGATATTCAGTGGCATTACACCTTGTTAAACATTTATTTAATACTTTCAAATCAAGTTAGCCAGATATCTATCTTTCACAAAATAAGGAAATGTGTTTTTTTAAAACCCTGTTAAACTCCGTTTCAATCCAAGAAATTTGATGATTTTGATTAAAAAAAGTAAAGGTCTCTCAAAACTCATATGGATTTATTACCACAATCCTCCTGAGGAGACCTTCACCGACATTACTTAAGCCACTTCATCGAAGTTATAATGAGTAATGATGTATTTCTCCCCGTCAGAGATAAAATCATTAGATATGACCCAATTAAGGTAATAATGTACAAATTGCATATAGCTGAATTTTGGGAGTATATTTTCGAAATACCCATCATTTTTTAATAAAGAATTTTCAGACCCCAATAATTCAACTAAGGAACATCTAGAAACTACGAGAAACCCTTGTGCTAAAATTACTGCATTCTTGATAGAATCATCAAGAAGAGTCTTTTCAATAGTCTTCTCAGGGTAAGCCAAAAGACACCAATTATCCTCACCAAATTCATAGATCCCATTACCCATTGAAAATATTTCATCGGGCAAACAACCTATTCCGAAAACCATCCTTAAAATATCTTCGAAATTATCCTGTATGATATTGTGAAACTCAGGATATTCATAAGGCAAATTCTTCCATTCAGTTCTGTTCAAATAGAGGGAAGTTAGAATTGGAAATGAAATTGGAACTCCATTCAGATATATACGGTCAATATTTCCTGATTGAATTGCCTCACTCAATTCATCCAATTCTTGAAATGAGAATTGAGACAAGTCTTTAATTACTTTTGTGTTTTTCATTTTGATTTTCTTCATTTTTTTTATGTAGTTTGATTGTTTTTAAATTCTAATTGTTGCTAAATCCTGAATTATCAGAATATCCCCGAAAACCAACTTTTTTGCGGTACTCTATTGGATACCCTTGGAAAATCGTAGGATGGGAATTAATTATTTCCTTATGGTTTTCTTCTGGTGTGAATGTTAGATATATCAATTTGACTGTGAATTGATTATCTGTTTTCTTAGTGACCTTAAGAACACCCCTAACTCCTTTATTTTTTAATATATTCTGTATTTTTCTGCCTTATCTTCTACGTTTTGACTCGGGAAATAAATCGCATCGTGAATAAGTGAGGCAGGCTCTTCATCCATAGATTCCTCGAATGTTGCAACCATCACCTCTGCCTCGGCTCTCTGAAGTGCAATTGCCATTTTCTTATAATTCCCTTATTTAATAAATCTCAGAATCTGAGGTATTTGAGCTTGAATTAACCCAAATACTTGAGAATATTAAGCCATTCTTTCATTCATATATGATTACATTCATTTTATGCTACATTTTTAATATTTAAACAAACTTGATAATTACTATTTTTTACCTGATTATCAATATTTTGAGCCTCATTTTGAACCAAACCTGAAACCCAATCTCTAATTTCTTTCACTTCTAAATTTGTATACTTCCTAGTACCAGAATGAAGAATTTCTTTACTCCTTTCCAATGAAATCATTTACTACAAATCGTTAATACGTTCATAGGAATCATCAATAAAAAGGTCTTCTGGATAAGGTTCAACATCTACCGTGTCAAATTTCCAAAGATGATATTTTCCGAAAACTTTCGGATTACTTTCAATCACTCCAATGTGATCAAGTTCAAGTGGGAAGCTAATTTCAACACCATTATTAGCCCTTCCATTTCTAAAACCCAAATCCCATTTTATTGTACACCTAATCTGGAGTTTTCTCAAACATTGAATTACCTTTTCCATCACAAAATCTTTTTTACTTACCTGGAAATAAATACCATCATGCAATGTCGATGATGTAACCTCATTCATTATTTCCTTATAGCATGATTGAATCACTCTGGATTCTTCTTTCTGCAAGAGAAAGCTAACTTTCTTATGACCACCCTTTTTTATTTCCTCCACCTCACCTAATATTTGAGGAATCAATTCGTAAACTTGAGGATACAAATCATATGATTTTGAACCTTCAATTGAGTCCATAATCATGGCCCAAAAAGATTCCTTAAATGATTTTCTAGTTTGACCTCTTTTGAAGGACGATTTACCATTTAAAAATTCAAATGCTTTACCTAGCTCTGACCAAATAATGAAACCCCTAGTTGACTCAAGAATTTCTACATCTTTATTCTGCAGTCTTTCCAAAATGATCCTGTTGAGAAAAATTGCCTGAGCATTTGCCATATCAAGCTCACCAATAGGCTCCCCTTCAATCCTGAGGTATTTCCTTATTGTCTTAGGCAGATTAGAAAAACTGTTGTAAAATCTACCAGAGTCAGATGAAACTTGAAATTTAGATTCTTCGAATAAAAAAAAGATATTTTGGTGATTTTTAGATAATTTGTGAATCTTAACTTGAGAAAAATCTAGCTTCTCCATCCATTCAGAGAGTTTAATGGCAATTTCATTTCCCAAAAAGAAATTTTTACCTAAATAATTATTTGTTTTTTCTAGAAAATGTTTTTCTCTTTTTTTTAAGTCAAAATCATCAAGAAAGTACAGTACAAAATCATAACCTTTGACTTTGAGAACTTTATATTCATATGATTTCTTCTGAACCTTGGAATAAAAATTTGATCTTTTTAAAAGTTTTGATTCAATTAACACCTTCGTTAGCATCCGAGCCAAAGTCAAATTTTTCCCATTCTTTAATTGGATTGATTTGTGATTTGTGATATAATAAAGAGATTGATAATCTAAATAATGAAACCCTTCCATGCTATTTTTCCAATAGGCATTTGCTCTCAAAATCCTATCAATCACATACAGGTATTTTATGAAATGGAATTTTAAATGGTTTTTTACCTTCAGTTCATCACCCAGATAATCAAATAGTACGACAGAAATCTTTTTTCTAATAACATCAAAAGGAGCATTTAAATAATAATACCTCTTTGGATAAGAAATAAACTTATTGCCAGAATCATGTGAATAAATAGCAGAGGAATTTAATAGATTATTATAGGTACACACCTTTTCGAGTTCCTCTGTCCTTGAATCAGACCGATTAGGGTCATTTTCAGGGTTTATTTTTTGCAAAAACACACCGTTTGAACCTGTTGGAATTACTCCATTATCATTTCTTTCCATTTTTTTTGTTTTTAGATTTTTTGAATCGTTTGACTTTTTTGTTTTTTTCATTGTTAAATTTTTTGATTTACATGAGACCTAACGAATAGAATTAATTTTGGTTCATTTCTTTTTTGCAAAATTATATATTGTATTTATGTTATTTACCTTTTATTTATTTCATTTAATTTAATTAGAAAAAAATGTCCTATATGGTTCAAAAAGAACCTTTTTTCTTATTAGTTTATTACCTAAGCCATTATTTATATGATGAAAAAAAATTTATTTTTTTTTCATTTGATGAAGAGATACTTCCCTAATGCGTCTTACAGAAATCAAAAAATCATTACGCAATCAAAATCCAATTGAATTAGTTAATCATCATTTCAAAAGCTTAATTTTTTTTGGAAAAATTTTTTCATGCAAGCATAACTAGGACTGGGCGTGGTGGGGGAACCCTGGGGAGGGGGTAATCGTAGGATACCTACGTCTTATAGAAACATTGTGATACTGTTATTATTAGCACTTCCAAGATTTAAACTATATATGGAGTACTTCTAAAAATCTAAAAAAGTGGTCACAGATATATTTTTTCAAGATTTATCCCACTAATGAGAAGGATACTTTAAAATAAAATAGTACGCGATAAAGGATCAAAAGAATACATTTATTACACTAAACTAACCCACCTAGCTTCTTAATCTTGGTCACAGTATTCTCATGCACCCCTGCCAGCTTTGCAGCCTCCTTTGCCTTCAATCCTAATTTCAAGTATTCTTGCACCTGCCGATTCTGAGGCTTCGACAAAAAATCCAAAATTGATTCCTTTGTACCTTCTTTCCTGCCCTTGTATTTCCCTTTATGCTTGGCAATTTCAATGCCTTCCCTTTGGCGCTCCTTGGATTGATTTCGTTCCATTTCCGAAACTGTCCCTAAAATTGAAATCATCAATTTTGTTATGTGATTCTCTTTTCCATCTTCATCAATAGTTCGAAGACCTTGATTTATAAAAAAAATTGGGATTTTTTTCTCGGTAAACAAATGAATAGTGTTCAATATATCTCTAAGGTTCCTGCCTAGCCTGTCTATTTCCCAAACATGTAATTCTTTAAGAACTCCATGCTCAATGTATTTAAGTATTTCTAGTCCACCTTGCCTTTGAAAGAAGGGAATTGCACCACTGCATTTGTCCTCCACAATTTTGTCAAAAGAACCTTTAACCTTCTGCCTGGATGTATTTTGAATTAAGGACGAAACTCTGGTATAGAGAACTTTCATAAATCACATTTTTAGAATAGACATACTTATACTCTTGTTTTATGAAAAATGTTTCATTTTTACTTGGCTTTTCAGATAAAAGCCAGATAAGAAAAATCACAATTTAGGGTATACCCTAATTATTGAATATTTTAAATCACAGCCTTAAATAATAAGATCAAGACTAACGTGACTCTTTTAAATTAATATTACATAACCTTAGAGAAGAATAAATTTTGAAATTGAGTAAGATAAAGAATAAATTGGAATACAAATTTTAAAAATATTACCAGCTTCCAGCCTATTCATATTTATTTTTCAATTATACTTCTTAACTAAATTTCATCCTTAAAATTGAAAAATCTATAATATCAAGAAAACCCAAATCAGGTTAAATGATAAATGCCATTGAAAAAAATTGTAGCATCTCAAAAAAAAAACGTACCAGATGATAAAGTTCAGAAAAATAAAAACAATTTTGGTTAGAGAATTCTTAAAGAAATTGTAACTTAGGAAAAATTAAAGATTAAAATCAAAATTATTTTAATAAATTAGGAGACCGATAATCTTAATAAGAATAAAATTTAAATCCATTGATGATAATAAAGTTTTTAAAGATGATAAAAATTAAAGAATTAAAATGTAAATAAAGATTGAACATAAAAGAAGTTTACATAAAATAGACATAATCCATTTATGTAATCTTTATAAAAAAATTAATGCAAACTATAAAATGAAAATACATACATAAAAATAAAATTATAAAAGCTTATTTAGAGGAATTTTAAAATAAATATGAATATTAAAAAAAATAACAATAACATAAGTGAAAAATTAAAATTCATATATCAGGCATCACTACAAAGTAATGATTTTTTTTTAAATGGAAGAGAATAAAAAATATAGACAAGATGCTGAGAAAAAATTCTTAGCTATTTTTAGCTTTTGGAGAGAACGTTACTCAATTGATCGAAGTTCTAATGATGAATTTGAATTCCATAGTGGATTAAATGATGCAATTCAAGATATATTATTTTCTCAAATTCCAGAGTATAGAGAATTTGATAATTTTATTTATTTTTTATATAAAAATAACCCATTTAATAATAATTTATCATTTGAAGTACATGTTTTATTAACCTCAGCACAAATCTTTTGGGAATTAAATTCAATAAATAAAGAAAAGAATTCCGATCTTTTAAAACAAATACATCAAATATTTAATAATAATTCAGACTATTCTTATAAATTAATAAAATTTATAAGAAATAAATTAAATATTGCATTTGACGAGTTTCCAATATTCCCAATAAGAGGAAGAAATGAATCTATAATTCAAATAGAGTTAAGTTTCTTAGAATCAACCTCTCTTATGATCAACAAAGTAGATTTTGATTACAAAAAGTTGATTAATAATGCAGATATTGAAAAATCAATGAATAAAATTATTTCAAGGCAATTTTTTCAAGATATAGATTATATCGAATATACTTATCATGATGCCTTAGAAATAAATAGCATATCTGTGCTGGCACGTGTTCTTACTGGACACTTAACAATTAGATTGGTGGAAAGTATACCACTAGAGATAAAATATAATAATCATCTAGATATCAAGTGGTCTCCTTTAAAAAGATTCTATTTTTTAAATAATTCTAGATATAAGTTAAGAAAATCTATTAATTTCAAAAATCTAAAAAGAATACAAGTAACTGAATTTGATTCATATAATAGATCAAAAATAGTAAATCAATTAGTTAAAAAATATAATTACAATAAAAATGTTAAACCTAATAAAATTATTGATTATAAATATGAAAAAGAATACATAATTTCAGAAATAAAAAAAGATAAAAATTTAGATTTAACGAAACTTGAAATCCAATTTACAAAAAATAATTTATTACAATATTCAATTTTTGTGTTTGGCTCTTCTAGTTTAATTAATGAATTAAAAAAAATATTGGAAACAAATGAAGAGTACTTTTGTGGATTAAAAGTAAGTAAGTTCCAAATATTATATATTGAATTTACAAAAAAAAGCATAGATATAGATTTCATATCACCACTATTAAATGAGTTCGAGTACTTTGAAGTAAAACCAAATATTTCTGATTATATTGATGATAAAGGTAATAGGATTTACATTCATTATTATTTAGATTTTTTTGGTAACGGAGTTAATTTAACCCTTAAAAATAAAACTTATATGCCAAAAATTAATTTTTATAAAGATGGTTTCAGTGAATTCGGTTAAGTCACAATGAAACAATTAAACCATAGATCTCTTGCAGAAGAATTAATTTCTCAGTGAGAATATATGGATTTTATTTTCTGGGGCAGCCATGGTACCCTCCATTTGTTTGGAAGAAATTCTTACCATTTGTTCTTTTTTCTCTGTTGGTAAAGAGCTCAAATACGCATCTGTGGCAGTATTATAAGTTGCCGTGATTTTTGTAGAAGCGGAATTATTGGCACAAAAAGCAACTGCACGTTTCATAGGTTCAGGATCTGCTTCCTTCGTGCTACCATCATCCCCCAAAAACTGCTTTGAAAGTGCATTTATACAGCCAATAAGTTTAGAAACATCACCTGTTGTAATTTCCGTTTCCTTATCAGGAATCATCCTCTGCACAGCAGGTGGAACATCCATATCGTTCAAGTCAAAATCAAAACTTTGTAATCGGTAAGCAGGCCTCGTTCCACAGCTTCTCCGAAACCAATTCGGTAAATTTCCTCCCCATACAATGTTTTATCGTCCATGGAACAAAGAATAGCTTCTGCGTCTGCAGCTTTGCTTTTGGTATTATCACCATATAGCCTTGGGGTGGCAGTGATGTAAAGCCGTTTTTTTAGCTTTAATAAACTCTCCATCATGAACTTTAGTGAATGCTGATTCATCTTCACCTGCCAAGAAAACACCTGTCGTTCGATGGGCTTCATCATAAACAATTAAGTCAAATTCAGGAAAACCATTTTTGAGTAATACTTTTTGCGCTCTTGCAATAACATCGATGGATTGATAAGTCGAAAAAACAACTGTCATTCCTTGATACCCTTTTCTTTTAATTTGTTCAAACTGGTGCAAAATAAATGAGGAGTCTAAAGAGATTTTCTAGCGGGATGCAGGAAGTCCTTTTTCAATTGACATATATCTAGATTTTTTTTCTAAAATGAAATTGGGCTTAACGCTTAATATGGGTTTTTTCACTGATTAAAGCCTACTTTATCTTTAATAGCAGTAGTAAGAAAAAATTAACACAAAGATTTTCATCCTATTTTAAGTTATCTCTATAACCTTAGGCGGAAAAACTGGCTATTTTTTATATTTTCGACTTTAGGATTTTACCTCTTGATTGAATCAGATTTAGAATCTAGTGATTGCTTGCTCGATCTTTAATCCATATCCAATCTTCCACTTTTCCAGAAATCGAATACATCTAAATGACCAAAGAATATCAGATAGAAGCAAATCTAATCAAGCAGCTAATAGGTCTGAAATATACCCATCGTCCTGATATTGTCGATAGGAAGTCGCTTGAACAGAATTTCAAAACCAAGTTTGAGACGCTGAATCGGGTTCATTTGACCGATAGTGAATTTTTGCGATTACGTGAAGAAATCATTGAACCTGATGTATTCAAAGCTTCCAAAAAATTAAGAGAACAGCAATTCTTCCAACGTGAAGACGGCACTCCATTGCATTATACTTTAGTGAATAATAAAGATTGGTGCAAGAATGACTTTGAGGTGATCAGTCAGTTGCGGATGAATACTGAGAATAGCAACCAACGCTATGACATCCTTCTATTGATTAATGGCTTGCCACTGGTTCAGGTAGAATTGAAAAGACTGGATATATCACCACGAAAAGCCATGCAGCAAATCGTGGATTATAAAACCGAAGCTGGCAATGGGTATGGCAATTCGCTGATGTGCTACATGCAAATGTTTATTGTCAGCAACCGTTCCAATACCATTTATTTTGCCAACAACAAAAAGCAACATTTCCAATTCAATGCACACGAACAGTTCTTACCCATCTATCATTTGGCAGATGAGCAGAATAACAAAATCAAGCATCTGCAAGATTTCACCGATCGATTTCTAAAAAAATGTACGCTGGGTGAAATGATCAGCAAGTATATGGTGCTGGTAGAGACTGAACAGAAGCTTCTGGTGATGCGACCCTATCAAATCTATGCAGTACGAGCTATTAATGATTGCGTCAAGCAGAACCGTGGAAACGGCTTTATTTGGCATACTACAGGAAGCGGCAAAACCCTAACCTCCTTTAAAGCTTCTACCTTACTCAAGGATAATCGGGAGATTGAAAAATGTCTTTTTGTAGTAGATAGAAAAGACCTTGACCGACAAACAAGGGAAGAGTTTAATAAATTTCAGGAAGGTAGTGTGGAGGAAAATACCAATACCGAAACTTTGGTGAAAAGACTGCTTTCTTCTGATTACAAAGACAAGGTAATTGTCACTACCATTCAAAAATTGGGATTGGCATTAGATGGCACGTACAAACGAAACTATAAAGAACGATTAGAACCACTGCGAGAAAAACGAATCGTATTCATTTTTGATGAGTGCCACCGTTCGCAGTTTGGAGAAAATCACAAGGCGATTAAGGAATTTTTCCCTAAAGCTCAACTATTTGGATTTACAGGTACTCCCATTTTTGATGAGAATTCCACAAAAAAAATCCGTGAAGATCAATACGAAACCTACAAAACCACGGAGAGCATATTTGAGAAGCGATTGCATGCCTATACCATTACCCATGCGATAGATGATCGAAATGTACTGAAGTTTCACATAGACTATTTCAAAGGGGAAGGTTCAATTCAGGCAAAATCTGGTGAAGCCATTGCACAACAAGCGGTAGTAGATGCTATTATTACCAAACATGATAAAGCGACCAATCAGCGGAAGTTTAATGCAGTATTGGCTACTGCTTCGATCAATAATGCCATTGAACACTTTCGATTATTTAAGGAAATACAAAAACAAAAACTTGCTGAAAATCCTGATTTTATCCCACTGAATATTGCATGTGTATTTTCCCCACCTGCCGAAGGAAACAAGGATATTATGCAAATCCAAGAGGATTTAGAACAGGAAAAAGAAGATAACAAACAAAATCCAGAAGAGAAAAAAGCTGCATTGAAGGAAATTATATCTGATTATAATTCCCAATTCGACACCAATCACGACATCAATAATTTTGACCTGTACTATCAAGATGTTCAAAGTCGGATCAAAAATCAGAAGTACAGCAATAAAGACTATCCACACAAAAAAAAGATAGATATCACCATTGTAGTGGATATGCTATTGACTGGATTTGACTCGAAATATCTGAACACCTTGTACGTAGATAAGAACCTGAAATACCACGGCTTAATACAGGCGTTTTCCCGCACTAACAGGATCCTAAATGACACAAAACCTTATGGTAACATTCTCGACTTTAGATCCCAGCAGGAAGCAGTAAATCAAGCCATCACGCTCTTCTCTGGTGAAGAAGGAGGTAAGGCCAAAGAAATCTGGATGGTAGACCCTGCACCTGTGGTGATTGATAAATATCGGGAAGCAGTAGAAAAGCTTGCAGATTTCATGCAGGAACATAATTTGGTAAACGAGCCACAGGAAGTATATAATCTGAAAGGAGATGCTGCCCGCATTACTTTTGTAAAAAACTTCAAGGAGGTACAGCGACTGAAAACCCAACTCGACCAATACACCGACTTGGATGAAACGCGGCAAGAAGAAATTGAAAAAATCCTGCCCAAAGAAACCTTGCAGGAGTTCCGTAGCTCGTATTTAGAAACCGCCAAGCAACTACGAGAAATTCAGCAAAAAGGTGGTGAAGATGCACCAGACGATATTCAGCAATTAGATTTTGAGTTTGTGTTGTTTGCTTCAGCGGTAATTGATTATGACTATATCATGGGGTTAATTGCTGATAGCACGCAAAAGAAGCCATCTAAGCAGAAAATGACCAAGGCGCAGGTAATTAGTCTACTGAAATCCAATTCTAACCTGATGGAAGAAGAAGAAGACCTGACGGATTTTATTGAGCAGGTAGATTGGACTACAGGGCAAACAGCCGAAGAACTGAAGCAAAACTTCGAAACCTACAAAGTAGAGAAGTACGACAAAGAACTGGCGGATATTGCTAGTAAGCATGGCTTGCAAACGGCAGAACTCAAAACCTTTGTCGAAAAAATCATAAGCCGAATGATTTTTGACGGGGAAAAGCTCACCGATTTATTGGAGCCGTTGGAATTGAGTTGGAAAGAACGCAGAACCAAAGAACTGGCCTTGATGGAAGACTTGGTGCCACAATTAAAAAAATTAGCCCAAGGGCGTGAAATATCTGGATTAGCTCCTTATGAGTAAAGAAATGAAATTAATGCCTGAATTGCGGTTTCTTGAGTTTGACAGGGCTAGCGAGTGGCAATTACAGCCGTTACGAAAGGTCTTGATTAAGAACTCCAAGAAAAATAAGTCTTTGAAGCACAATTTGGTGCAAAGTGTAAGCAATAAGCATGGGTTTATAAATCAAGAAGATTACTTCGATAATAGAAGAGTTGCAAGCAAGGATACTTCAAATTACTATGTTATAAAAAAAGGTTACTTTGCTTATAATCCATCAAGAATTGATGTTGGCTCCTTAGCCTATCAACATGAGAACATAACTTCAATAATCAGCCCTTTGTATGTCAGCTTTCAAGCGAATTATGAAGAAGTTGATGATATTTTCTTATTGAATTGGTTTTTTTCAAACCAATTTTCGAGTCAACTAATTTTTGAAGGCGGTGTGAGAAATTCATTAAGTTATGAAAACTTAGTTCAGATAAATATTACCCTCCCATCTATACCTGAACAACAAAAAATCGCATCCTGCCTGTCTTCCTTAGATGAGCTGATAGCTGCCCACAAGGACAAGCTGGACGCCCTCAAAGACCACAAAAAAGGCTTGCTGCAAAACCTTTTTCCGCAAGAAGGCGAAACCGCTCCTAAGGTTCGTTTTCCTGAATTTGAAGGTGATGGGGAGTGGGTGGAGAAGAAGTTGGGAAAGATTGCAGAAAACTTAGATTCAAAACGCATTCCGATTACTAGCACAAAAAGAGAGAAAGGTGTTATCCCATACTATGGCGCTTCAGGAATAATCGACTATGTCAAAGATTATATTTTCGATGAAGACTTACTTCTCATATCCGAAGATGGGGCAAACCTAGTAGCCAGAGTTTATCCAATAGCATTTTCAATAACAGGCAAAACATGGGTCAATAATCATGCTCACGTATTGAAATTTGAAAATTGGTTTACCCAAGTATTGGTTGAAATGTATTTGAACTCAAAAAACATTGAAAACTTTTTGACTGGAATGGCTCAGCCAAAATTGAATAGGAAAAAGCTTGATATCATACCAATACCAATTCCGAAAAATCCGAAAGAACAACAGAAAATCGCTACCTGTCTTTCGGCTGTGGATGAACTCATCACCGCCCAGCAGGAGAAAATTGAGCAATTGCAGCTGCATAAAAAGGGATTGATGAAGGGGTTGTTTCCGAAAATTGAAAGTTAAGTGATGGCAGATTTGAACAAAATATACCTGTACCGAATGACGCACATTGCTAATGTGCCACATATTCTGTTGCATGGTATTACGCATAGAAGTTCTGCTAATGCCAATCCAAACTTTACACCCATTGGTGATCCCACATTAATTTCAACGCGCGATGCATTTTTGTTGGATAATGGCAGGACACTTGGTGAGTATATTCCCTTTTACTTTGGCCCAAGAATGCCAATGCTGTATGTTATTCAGAAAGGCTTCAACGGAGTCGCTGTTACCAATGCACAAGACATTGTTTATTGTGTAACTTCAGTACAGAAAGTTATGGATACCAATCAGGAGTTTGTTTACACGAATGGTCACGCTGTTGATTCATTTTCTTCACAATTTGAACCGCCTGATGTATCAGATATTGATAATCAAGTAGATTTTCAAGCAGTGAACGTAAGAGATTGGAAAAGCCCAACCGATCTGGATTTGAAGAGACGAATGCAAGCGGAGTTTCTGCTTTTGGGAGATTTACCCATTGCTTCTGTTTTAGGTTTTGTGGTAAGAAATGAAGCAGCAAAAAACCAGCTGATGGGACTCGGAGTGACAGAGCAACAAATACGAATTAGATCAAACGCATATTTTTAAATCATGATAAAATATTTAACAGGAAACATTCTAGATAGCACGGCACAGGCCCTTGTTAACACTGTAAACACGGTTGGTGTGATGGGAAAAGGTATTGCCTTGCAGTTCAAAAACCAGTTTCCGAACAATTACAAGATTTACAAGGAAGCTTGTGAGAATAAGGAACTCAAGATTGGTCACTTATTGGTCACCGAAGAAGAATCCCTTCTATCAGGAAAAAAATTCATCATCAACTTCCCCACAAAAACGCATTGGCGTTATCCTTCAGAATATGAGTATATCGAAAAGGGCTTAAAAGCTTTAGTAGATGTTATTCAAGAAAAGAAAATTAAATCCATTGCAATTCCTCCATTAGGTTCAGGTAACGGTGGTTTAGATTGGACTAAAGTGAGAACCATGATAGAAACCAAATTGCAAGGACTTGGTTGCGAGATTTTCTTGTATCAACCCACATATGCTATTAAAGAAACATTAAAGAAGGAGCGCGTAAAACTCACACCTGCTCGAGCTATGATGCTTTCCGTATTATATGACTTGGTGCGTAATGGAGAGTTCGTTTCTGAGTTTGCTTCGGAAAAAGTTGCTTACTTTCTTCAGCGATTCGGTGCAAAAGATGCCTTCAAACTTGAGTTCAAACCTAATTTCTATGGCCCGTACTCTGGTAAGGTAAGGCATGTTCTCTATCATCTTAATGGTAGCTATGTGATGGGGTATAGCTCAAAAGACAAAAAGCCATTTGAAGAATTGAGCTTAATCATGGATGCAGAAGAAGATGTGCGAGCTTTTCTTGAGTTGCCCGAAAATCGGTCATACAACGAAATTGTAACTAAGACAAAAAAGTTTCTTTCTGGTTACTATTCGCCCTTCGGTTTGGAGTTATTGTCAACCATTGATTTCATTAAATCAGAGAAAGGAAAGGAAAAAGAATCTGAAATTTTGAATGAATTAGAAACGTGGAGTGATCGCAAGCGATCCTTGTTCGCCAATCCTTTATTTGTTTCAAAAGCATTGAATAACATCAATCAGCAATTAGCTTAGTTCAATGACACAAAAAGACCAAGATAGATTGGGTAAAACCCTTTGGAACATAGCAGATGATTTGCGTGGTTCCATGAATGCGGATCAGTTTCGTGATTACATGCTTTCCTTTTTGTTTTTGCGCTACCTCTCAGCCAACTACGAAGAATCAGCTAAAAAGGAATTGGGTTCAGATTATCCCATGCTGGCAGAAGATGATGGACGTACTGCCTTAGCCATCTGGTATGCCGACAATGAAGAAGATATTTCTGAATTTGAAAAGCAGATGCGTAGAAAGGTGCATTACGTCATCAAGCCAGATCATCTGTGGAGTAATATCACCGAATTGGCAAGAACGCAAAGCTCTGATTTGCTCATCACTTTGGAAGAAGGTTTCCGCTACATTGAAAACGAATCCTTTGATAATTCTTTTCAAGGTTTGTTCTCTGAAATCAACCTGAATTCAGAAAAGTTAGGCAGAACTCCATCTGATAGAAATAAAAAGCTTTGCACGATTATTCAGAAGATATCAGAAGGTATATCGGAGTTTTCTACTGACACAGATACTTTAGGTGATGCATATGAATATTTGATTGGTCAGTTTGCCGCAGGGTCAGGGAAAAAAGCAGGTGAGTTTTATACGCCTCAACAAATATCTACTATTCTATCAGAAATTGTCACCTTGGATAGTCAAGACCCTTCCACAGGTAAAAAAGGTAAATTGGATAATGTATTGGACTTTGCTTGTGGTTCAGGTTCCCTACTGCTAAATGTACGGAAACGCATCAAAGACAATGGAGGCACGGTAGGGAAAATATACGGGCAGGAGAACAACATCACTACATATAACTTAGCTCGAATGAACATGCTACTGCATGGTATGAAAGATACCGAGTTTGAAATATATCATGGTGATACCTTAAAAAATCAGTGGGATATCCTGAATGAGATGAACCCAGCTAGGAAAACAGAATTTGATGCGATAGTCGCTAATCCACCATTTAGTTTGCGTTGGGAACCTAATGAAGCCATGGGCGAAGATTTTCGATTTAAAAGCTATGGATTAGCCCCTAAATCAGCAGCGGATTTTGCTTTCCTATTACATGGCTTCCATTTCCTGAGCAATGAGGGCACAATGGCTATCATCCTTCCTCATGGGGTTCTTTTCCGTGGAGGACAAGAAGAAAAGATCAGAACCAAGCTATTAAAGGATAATAACATTGATGCAGTTATTGGTCTTCCATCTAACCTATTCTACTCTACAGGGATACCTGTTTGTGTTCTGGTATTGAAAAAATGTAAGAAAGAAGATGATGTGCTCTTCATCAATGGCAGTGAGCATTATGTGAAAGGGAAACGACAGAATTCTCTGAATGATGAGAACATCAATACCATTGTAGAAACCTATAAAAATCGCCCTGATGAGGTCGAACGCTATGCCAGAAGAGTTTCTATGGAAGAGATAGAAAAGAACGGCTATAACCTCAATATTTCACGTTATGTGAGTACAGCAGAAGATGAAGTGCAGATTGATTTAAAGCAGGTGAATGAGCGATTGGTTTCTATCAATAAACGGATAGAATTAAAGACCAAAGAACATAATGAATATCTGAAGGAATTGGGATTGGATTTGATTTGATGTATAGAAATTTCAAAAACAATAAATCTGAAATTTTTATGGATAGTATTAGGTTGTAAACCAATATTTTGCTCCCAGAAATCAGTCAGTTTATTGATGAAGGTTTGATTATAGTCTATGAGAAACATTTTCCTCTTACCTATAAATACCTTTAGATGGTTACGAATAGTATTCAGCTTAATAAACATTTTATGCTTGGCTGTTAACTTTTTCACCTCCATGAATTCTTCAAAAAAAGTAAGGATGTCTTTATCCTGTACAGGTTACTCAGCTAGTTTAGTCTTTATTAAATCTACAGTAAGGAATCCAAGTTCCTTTTCCCACTGATATAGCTTTTGTTTCAATTCAAAGAGCTTCTCTTCTAACCTTCTGAAAAGTGACCCTTTTTGAGGATAGGATTTAGAGATTACTCCATTTAACCAGAATTTTTCAGGAATTTCCTCCCCTGTTGGAAGGTACATTCGCTCTCTTTTTCCATCTCTGGAAAAATAGATTTCTATGGCAATCTTTCCAATCCCTGTTTTCTTACTTGGATTTTTTAGGACATATTTTGTTCGGTACATTTTCAGTGGCAATTCAGTGGCAGAACTCACACCTACCCTCTAAATCTACTCATCTTGTAATTTTATTAACCAAAATTGCAATTGAAAAAATTGACCTTACCAATACTCTACTTAGATCATCTAATTTGAGGTGTCAACTTGACTGGACTGCGATTGGCGATGCTATTAAGCCAGTCTAAGATCAATAGCTAAGCCAAGCTGAGGTGTGTCACCCAGCATAGTTTGGTCGAAAACGCAATCGGTGACTAAGCATGTAGACGGTACGGTGTTTCCTTATCTGGACGCGAGTTCGAATCTCACCAGCTCCACCAAAAAAGCCTCTCAAATTTCTTTTGAGAGGATAAGTTCACTATAAGGAAAAGATGGAAATAATTTATCCAAAATACCCAACAGGAAAAGCCCATATTCTTAACCAAATTGGTCTTCCGCTATGCGGAGTTAAAACTAATCCTAAAAGATTTGCCAATACAAAAATAAATTCAAGAGAAATAATGTATCAGAGAATTTACTCTTCTTATAATTTTTGTAAAACATGTATTAAAATATTCCAAAAAATCTAACAATATTAGGATATCCAAAGGATTATTTGCTCACTATTCTCTTAGTAAAAATAAAACCAAAATTATAATTTTTTAAAATATTATCCCCTACCCTCCATTTCATCAAGATCATCTAAATCTCCACCAAAATCCTCATAATCACCATACATCCCATCACTTAAAGAATTAAACAAATCTCTTTTAGACAATGAAAGGTAATATGAATTGTTTCTTTCCGCTTCCTCAATATTATAAAAACTATAATCCAAAGAACTGGAAATAAAATTTTCTAGAAAGTATCTAAAATTACTTTCATCATCAACATATAAAAAAGAAATTGATAAAAAAAGAGAAAATGTCGAATTATATTCTTTTAAACGAAATCTATACTTTAAGAGAAATTTATATAATTTCTCCTTATCATCCAGATTATCTAATATAAATAAATATTTTAAATAATTACGACTATCAACTTCTATCAATACTTTAATATTTGATATAACTCTAAATAATTTTGAAGACACTCTTCGATCCAACCAAGATAAATTAAACGTAATGCCTCTTTTAATTATTTCAAGTTCCCTCCTATAATTTCCCATAATTCTCAAAAAGGCCATTTTTAGTTTAGTGTAATGATCATCCCTTCTATCTTCAAATAGTCTAGGATAATAGAGGTATCTCATTGCTTTTTTGGCATCACCTTTAAACTCTAAATAATAGCATCCAAAAAAATAGTAAAAAGAATAAGCAAATAAGCGTTGTCTTATTCCAATTTGACTGAGAGAAATCATTTTATCATAATCCTTCAAAGCCAAACATAATTCACAAGCTTTCAACAAAGAAAATATATTTCCATTTGTAAAATAAGATTTCTGGTAGTATAATAAAGAAACTTCACGCTCCCTTTGCTTTTCTAAATCATAAGCTAAGGAAAAATAAAAATCCAATTCTTTATTTTCCTTCGCTAAAACTTCTATATCTATAATAGGACCTACTTTATATAAGTCAATTAAATCTAAGCCCCTTCTAATCAAACTATTATTTAGCTCGTATTCATAATATTTAAGAGGGAATCTAGACAATGAACGAACTTTTCCTAAATCTTTATACTTCAGTTTGTTGACAGAAGATGGAAGATCAGATAGTAAAAGGTAAAGTAAATCACTTTCGTTTAATATCTTCCATTCAACATCTCTTAATTCATTTAAAATTGCAAATGCACTTACATATTTTCTCTCTTGAATTAAAAAAAACGAATAAATTAAGTCGATTTCTTTACATTTAAACAAAATATCAACAGCTCCTAACTTCAACTTAAAATTCTCAATCTCACTTACATTAAACGGGTAATACCTAAAACTTATAATCGTATATAAATTCATGATTTTATTACAAGCTCTAAGGTATTTATTGTAATGGTGATTTAAAGATTCTAAAAGATCCTTTTTGGCATTAATAATAAATAACGGTTCTTTCTGATTCTCCATATTTTTTATTTTAAAAACCTCCTAGGTACGCAGCTTTCCTTACAAAAACCACTTTGGTAAAAAGCCCCCTTAGCTTCCTCTTGTTTGCGATAGTGGTAATTACTCGTGCTAAACCAAATACATTTTCGAATATAACACTCTTCTGCTTCAAATTCATCAATCAGAATTAGCAGCGCCTTATGCTCTTTTTCCTCATTCCAATATATCAACTCAGTGATTCGCTCATCAATTACTTGAGGCACTTCAAACTGATTCCACTCTTCAGCCATAGTGATTTTGGCTTCAAGCTCACTATCTTCTATCTTGGGTTTCACCAGTAAATCCTTCATCAAAAAACTCTTTTAAACTGATATCTAATCCTTTCAATATTTTAAGCAAACTGCTGAATTTCAGGTCTTCTCTATTTTTAAATCCGCTATAATCACTCTGTAAGGAAACCGAAAATTACGTGTTCTCCAGTGAAGAATTGCATAAGTCGTATTACTTGCGAAATATTGTGAGTTGGTATTGAATAATATACCAACTCACAATAAAAATTAATTATATCAAAACTCAATAAGCAGCATACGTAGCCACAATTAATCCTAACCAAATTCCAGATGCAATTCCATAAGATTTCCAAACTTTCTTTTTCTTTGTTTTTGCAGCTTGGTCAGTGTAACCTTTTCGATAATTTGGATCTTTCATTAGTTCAAAATTTGGGGTATTAAGATTTCCTTCATCAGGTTCTGAAGAAGAAATAATTGCAGCTGGAATCAACCCAATTACTGGCCCAAAAAGAATAGCAGTAGCAGCAACTCCACCTCTACCAGAGTTTTGTCCTTTATAGTTCATCATTGCATCTTGCCGCCCTTTTTCGACTAACTCATATAAATTATCTGAACCTGATGCATTAGATTTTTTTTGATCAAACACATCTCGAGTCCCGTTTTCATATTGTACCATCAAGACATCAGATATAAGAATGGTAAAAGTAGGCCCTGATTGATTATCAAATTTTTTATACTTTATTTCATTTGGAGTCACCTCAAGTATTTTGGTTTGAATATCAGTACCATCCCTTTTGGTAATTACATCTTGAGAAAAACTTTCAAAATAAAATAAGCATGTAGCGATTAAAATGAAAGATTTAAATACTGTTTTCATAGTTAATTTGGTTAAAAAGGTTGAATTAGAATTATTTAGAATTTAAAGTTAGGAAGCAGATTAATAAAAAAAATACCCTATACAGGGTATTTTCAAAATTTAAATATGCTTTTAATCATATTTTTAATTTAAAAAAGAATATTACCAAAGATTTTTATCCCGTATATTTTAGTTTAAAATATAGAATTTCTCTAGCTTATTAAATTCTTTGGTTTTGAATTCATCAGCTATCTCCACATACTTCTGAAGAGTAGACAGCTTCCTATGCCCAGTAATCTTTTGGATTACGGGTAAAGGAATCCCAGCTAATATGGCATTGGTAATAAAGGTTCTCCTTCCTGTATGACTTGCAATCAGCTGATGTTTGGGAAAGGTCAGGTACTTCTTCACACCCTTTTCATACCGAACTATCTCTATCTGGTCTGTAATTCCAGCTTGCTTGCAGAGACCCTTGACATAGTCATTGAATTTCTGATTGGAAATTTTGAGTGGGGTTAGATCATACTCATACTTCACCAATACCTCTTTTAAATGGGTGTGGATGGGAATAGATACTTTTTCACCTGTCTTCTGGGTATTGATAAATAGAAACTCACCTCTCACCCAGCTTTTTCTTATCCTGACTGCATCTCCAAACCTGAGACCTGTAAAGATGAGTACAAGGAATAAATCCTTCACTTTGGATTCTGAAATAGTCTTTGGGACATATTGAATCAGCTTTACCGCTTCATCCTTGGTTAGTACTATTGTATTGGTTTCAACCATTCTAGGATATTGGAATTCCTTGTAGAATTCATTTTCTAGAAGGCATTCTTTTCTGAGGTAATTCATAAACAACAGAATAAACCTGAAATTCTTGTGGATAGTATTTGGCTGTAAGCCTACCTTCTGCTCCCAATAATGTGTTAACTTATTAATGAAGATCTGATTGTATTCAACAAGGTACATTCTCCTTCTTCCTAGAAAGACTTTTAGATGATTCCTGATGGTATTGAGCTTAATAACCATTTTATGCTTGGCTGTCAGCTTCTTTACCTCCATAAATTCATCAAACAACGTAAGAATATCTCTTTCTTGGACAGGTTTCTCAGCTAGTTTGTTTTTTATTAAATCTACCGTGAGATAGCCAAGCTCTTGTTCCCATTGATAGAGCTGTTGTTTTACTTCAAAGAGTTTCTGTTCCAGCCTTTGAATAAGTTGTTTTTTGTGAGGATAGGACTTAGAGACTACTCCATTTAACCAGAATTTTTCAGGAATTTCCTCCCCTGTTGGAAGGTACATTCGCTCTCTTTTTCCATCTCTTGAGAAATAGACTTCTATTGAGATCTTACCTACTCCAGTTTTCTTACTCGGATTTTTTAGGATAAATTTTGTTCGGTACATTTTCAGTGGCAATTCAGTGGCAGAACTCACTGATACCCTCTAAATCAACTCATCTTGTAATTTTATTAACCAAAAATGCAATTGATAAAATCTACCTTACCTATACTCTACTTAGCAACTCTAATTTGAGGTGTCGACTTGACTGGACTGCGGCCTGCGATGCGATTAAGCAGGCTTAAGTTCTAATCGCTAAGCCAAACTTAGGTGTGTCACCCAGCATAGTTTGGTCGAAAACCCAATCGGTGACTAAGCATGTAGACGGTACGGTGTTTCCTTATCTGGACGCGAGTTCGAATCTCGCCAGCTCCACCAAAAAAAGCCTCTCAGATTTTGTCTGAGAGGCTTTTCTTTTGATCAAAAACTATTACCCATTCCCCCTCAATATTTCCATTGGAGGCTGATTAATGATTCTTCGACCATTCAACCAACCAAGAATGATGGTCAATCCTGTAATTGCCAAATAAAGCACCAGACCAGCTCCCCAAGCAGGACGGAAACTCATTTCAAAAACAAAGGAACTTAAAAGCCAAGTAGCGACAAAGGATAAAATAATCCCTGATAGAGAGGCTAAGGAACCTAGAAAGAAATATTCCATCGTATTGATTTTTCGGACAGTGGAAGAACTTGCTCCCAAAGTCCTTAAAAGAATACTCTCCCTCATCCGCTGATACTTACTGATGATTAGTGAACTAATCAAGACCAAAATGCCCGTAGCAATACTAAAGAAAGCCATGAACTGAATCACAAAACTGATTTTATTGAGAATATCTTCCAAGGTCTCTACAATAGCTCCCAAATTAACCACCGAAATATTCGGAAACTCTCTCACAATCTCAGCTTGTACATCCGCTGACTCCCTGTCATTTTTGGTTTTGGTGATAATGACATGGAATTTTGGTGCTTGCTCCAGGACTCCTGTTGGGAATAAAACCAGAAAATTGGTGGAAACCTGATTGAATTTCACATCCCTGAAACTCCCAATATAGGTTTTGATGGGTCTCCCCTGCACGTTGAACTCTATCTCATCCCCGATTTTCAGATTATTTCCTTCGGCAAAATCTCTGGCGAAACTCACAAATATAGAATCTCCCCTAGTTCCGGTTGGGATTAACTCCCCCTGCGCCAATGTCTCAGAAGATATTAAGGTATCCCTGTAGGTAACTCTAAACTCCCGATTGTATAACCATCTGGAATAATCTTCTTCCTCCGACAATTCCTCGTTTTCCTGCTTATCAATCCCATTAATTTCATTGAGCTGCATGGTCACAATTGGTACATCCTGCAGAATCCTCAAACCCCTGTCGGTCAGTTTGCTTTTCACATTCTCCAATTGAGGGGTTTGAATGTCAAACATCAGCATATTGGGCTGATCTTCTTTATCGGCAAACTTGGCTTCCTCCAATAGTTGGTTTTGTAGGAAAAACAAGGTACTAATCATAGCAGTCCCCAAGCCTATAGTAGCAATCAGAGATATAGTCTGATTATTGGGTCTATATAGGTTGGCTAAAGCTTGCCTTAAAGTATATCTCAATGATATCGGAAGAAATTTCCGTACTGCCCACATGATCAATTGTCCCACAGCCCAGAGAATCCCGAAAGCAAAGACCACAAAACCCGAGAAACCAAAGGCTAATTGCACCGACTTCAGCAGGTAAAAACTGAATCCCCAGATGAAAAGTAAAATTCCTATGATCACTAACCATCTCAAAGGATCTTTCAACAGCCTAGAATCTGCAATTTCAGGTCTTAATGTTGCCATTGGGGAAACATTTCGAACTTTCAGTAAAGGGAGCATGGCAAATAGCACAGAAACAAAAAGCCCCGTGATTATCCCGAATCCTACTGAAAGCCAAGAGACTCCGACCGTGACCTCTACAGGAAGAAAATCAGCAAAAACCGCGGGAAGTACAAATTGAAGCAGTGTACCTAAAAAGGCACCTAAAACTGCTCCTACTAGCCCCATGATTTTGATTTCAAAGAGATAGATATATAGTGCATCCCTAGAGGAAACTCCCAAACATCTCAAAACTGCCACTGAAGCTAGTTTCTCTTTAACAAACACATTGACAGCAGAGGCTACACCAACACAGCCCAGCAAAAGAGCAATAAATGCGACTAAAGAAAGGAAGTTGGAAAGATTACCAAAAGACCTTCCCGTGGATCTTTTTCGGTCCTCCACAGTATCCGCATCTACACGATCTATTTCCCATTGTTCATTGTAAGGTTCAATCAGCGCCTCTACATCCGTCCCTTCAGTAAACTGAAAATATCTATTATACTCGACCCGGCTTCCATATTGAACCAATCCAGTTTCTTCCAAATACTCCAAAGGAATATAGACAGCAGGAGCAACGGTAGCCGTGATTCCAGTTTGGCCGGGTACTTTTTGAAGTTCGCCGGCAATCTCAAATTCTACTTCTCCTATTTTAATCAAGTCACCAACTTCAGCGTTGAACTGCGCCATGAGCGTTTTTTCAACCAAGGCTTTCTTCCCTCCAGAGCGAAAATCGGCATCTCCTTCTGCGGGAACGGTTTCTAGAAATCCATAAAAGGGGAAAGCTCCTTCCAAGGCTCTAACCTGAGTGAGCCTACTGGCACCAGTCTGAGGGAAGGCAACCATGGAGGCAAAATTAACTTCAGATGCTGTTTGGGTTGCAATGGAATCAATTGGCTGGTCACCTATCGGTTTGCTATTTTCCAAAACCAAATCGGCTCCCAAAAGCTCTTTGGCCTGATTGTCAATATCCTGGGTAAGATTTTCTCCAAAAGAACTAATAGCCACAAGCGCCGCTATTCCAACTACAATGGAGGAAACGAACAAGAGTAATCGGGAGATGTTTTTCCGGAAATCCCGGAAAGCCATCTTTATTATCCATCCAAAATCAGGCATTTGCATCCTCCTGTATCTTTCCGCCCTTGATATGAATGATTCGCTGCGTTTTTCCGGCAAGTTCCAAATCGTGGGTCACAAGCACTAAAGTGGTGCCTTTTTCTGTATTGAGATCAAAAATCAACTTTTCTATCATCTCCCCGGTTTCTGTGTCCAAGTTTCCAGTAGGCTCATCTGCGAAAAGTATTTTAGGTTCATTTGCAAAAGCCCTAGCGATTGAGACCCGCTGCTGCTCACCACCTGATAGCTGGGTAGGATAATGAGTTGCTCGATCTTTCAAGCCTACTTTTTCTAACAGCTCCATTGCCTTTCCCCGGGCGTCCTTTCGCTTTTTGAGCTCCAGAGGAACCATTACATTTTCCAAGGCAGTCAGGGTTGGCAACAATTGAAAATTTTGAAATATAAAACCCACATCTTGACTTCTTACAGCAGCTCTTTGATCTTCCGAGAGACTTTCCAGAGCTTTTCCATTGAGAACAACAGATCCAGTTGATGAGGAATCCAAACCAGCACAAAGCCCCAATAATGTTGTTTTTCCACTACCGGATGGCCCAACAATAGCGATGGTTTCTCCGGAATTGATATCAAAATTTACTTGGTCCAAAACAGTCAGCTTTCGACTTCCGCTTTGGTAGGTTTTACACAAATTCTTAATTGAAAGTATGGTCATAGAGTTGGATGATGAAACGGGTATAAACTAGTAAAACGATCCTAAAAGATCCTTTGTTAAAATAAAATGGATTTCAACAGAGTGATTTCTAAGTTAAAATAAAAGCAGGGATATACTTGAGATAAACTGCTGATTGGTAATATTTGGTTCCGAACTGTTAAAATCTGCTTAATTATCAGCCTTGGGTAGTTTTTCCTTTGCTGGCGCGAACTTTTTTCTTTGAAATGCCTTAATTAGAACAAGTAAACTGATCTATGAAAAAATTAAACTTCTTATTCCTGAGTATTATAATCTTTGGAAGCTTTGCCTTTTTCTCCTGTTCGGAATCGAAACAAACCCAAAAGGTGGACGATATCGAGTCAGCCCAAAATGAATTACAACAAGAGGATAAAAAAACCATTCTATTCTTTGGAAACAGCCTGACAGCTGGATATGGGATAGACCAAGAAGATGCATTCGCCGGATTGGTACAAAAACGGATAGATAGTCTCAATCTAAATTATAAAGTAATCAATGGAGGACTGAGTGGAGAAACTACCGCAGGAGGCTTGAGCAGATTAGATTGGTTTTTGGAAGATCAGCCTGAAATCTTCATCCTGGAACTTGGAGGTAATGACGGTTTGAGAGGGATTCAACTGAGTGAGACCAAGAGTAACTTAAATGCAATTATAGATAAGGTCAGGGAAAAATACCCTCAAACCAAAATCATCCTCGCTGGCATGCAGATTCCACCTAATATGGGTCAGGAATACACCAAAGAATTTCAGGAAATCTATCCTGCGGTTGCCAAAGAAAAAAATGTAACCCTTATTCCATTCCTATTGGAAGGAGTAGCCGGAAATCCAGACTTGAATCTTCCAGATGGAATTCACCCTACCGAAGAAGGACATCAAATAGTATTTGAAACAGTATGGCCTTTTATTCAATCAATTATTGATTAATTGCTTTAACTGGAAATAAAACGAATTTCAGTTTTGGTTTTCGCGAACTACTTTACAAGGATTTCCAAAGGCGATTACTCCATCCGGAATGTCTTTAGTCACTACGCTTCCAGCGCCAATGAGGCTACCACTACCTATTTTGATATTGTTGGAAATCACTGCACCAGAACCTATCACTGTTCCTTCCCCAACCTCAACAAAGCCAGAAACAACTGCACCTGGGTTAATGCAAACAAAATCATGAAGGATAGAATGATGTCCAATGGATGCAGAGCGTTTGATTGTCACTCCGAATTTTAACTGAACCAAAGAAGAAATAACAGTCAATGGTTCGACGAATGCTCCCATTCCAACTTTTGCAGATTGCGCCATGTAGGAAGTGGGATGGATTAGACTAACATAGCTTGATTTATCAATCCCATATTTGCTGTTGAAATGATCAAAAAGGATCTTTTTTGCAGGGCAATTATGAACCCCAAATTGAACTGACCGGCTGCCTATTTTAGAGAAATCAAAATCCCTTTCTGAAAGAAAGCTTATTGAGAATCCGGATTTTTCTAATTCAATATCAGGTAGATCGAAGTTCTTAATTACTATAAACTTTTCAACTCCTAACACTTCTGTGGCTTGATCAACCAAGATCGGGATCCCTCCATTACTATGACCAAGTATAATCAGTTGTTTCATATCAAACCTTCTTTAGAAATCAAATTATTCATTTCAAGATTTAATGAAGTTGACATAATATCTTCTTAATTGATATAACATAGACCGGAGAAAATGAATAGGGTCTTTATGCAAATAGTAAAATAGAAGCCAATTAATCCTATACATTTCCAAATGGTTCTTCTTTTTTGAAGCTGACCTAAAAATCCCTCTTTGGTTGTTCACATAGCAGGAAGTAACTTTTGGGATAAAGATGGTATTTCCTCGAAGCTTGTAAAAAGTAAAAATGAGCATATCTAGATAGGAGGATTTTTCCAAAACCTTCTTTTGATGTAAAATATGCATTTCATTCCTCATCATCCAACTACTTATATGTCCCATATAGTTTTTTTTGCGTAATTGGGAAGGTGTAAAAATCGTGAAATTTGAGGGGAGATCCATTATATGGTCTTTCTCATCCCCCTCAATTAAGGTATTGGTGATACATATCGAGGCATCCGGATACTTTTCCATTACCTCTACTTGCATTTGTAGCTTTTTTGGGTCCGTCCAAAAATCATCTCCATCACAAATACAAACATATTTGCCTCTTGCTTCTCGATGAAGGGCCATATGGTTGTATTTTCCTTTCCACTTTCCTTTCCTACGGGCTTTTTCCTTCTCATCTCTAAGAAACAACCTAATTTTATTCGGGTACCGATCAGCTAAGGCAATACAGATTTCACGTGTTCGATCTGTGCTACAATCTTCTCCTACACAAATCTCATAATCAAAACTTGTTTCCTGTCTTAAGATACTTTCAAGGCATTTTTCGATAAAAGGCTCATGCTGAAATGCAGGAACACAGACCGAAACAAGAGGGATTAGTTGGTTAATTTGTTTATCTTCTCCTAAATATTCCACTATTAATTAATTGGAAGAAACTGGTAAATTAATTTTCTCCAATTTCTTTTTATTAAAAAAACCTATTTTTCTCAAAGTTTCTGAGGTTAGAAGTTCCCTTCCGTGGATTAAGATTAAGTCGTGAATTCGCCTAACCAGCTCTAAATTAGTACAATGGCGTGTTCTTTTTTCATCCCACCAAATATTATCCTCTAATCCTATCCTAACACCGTAGCCTTGAGCAATAGCTATAGAATTAACCGCCAATTGGTGTTCTCCCAGTCCTCCTAAAGAAAAAATATGACTCTCAGGGATTTCCTGAATCGCTGTTCCAATTTGGATTAAACTTGGTTGAAAACCAGCAATATTTCCAAAAAGCAAATTCCAATAAAAGGGTCCTTTTAATATGCCTTTTTTTATTAAATATTTTCCATAATTGATCATCCCTAAGTCAAAGCACTCCAATTCAGGAACAACACCATTATCTACCATTTTTTCTGCTAAGGCAATTATCATATCTGGGTCATTAACTGAAGCTTGCTTCAAAAAATTTAAAGAAGAAAGTGTTAATGAACACATATCTGGCTGAAGCTCTATTACCTCAGACCTTTTTTCAAACTCGCTGAAATTCCTGCCTGAACTACTGCCACAAATTATAAGTTTCGGACAATGCTTTCTTACCCCCTCAAAAATATCCCTATAAGTTGTCTTTTTATAAGTAGGAGTACCCTCTTCATCCCTTGCATGCAAATGGGCAATAGTAATACCTAACTCGTAAGCTTCATGAGTCTGTTCTATTATTTCTTGGGGAGAAATTGGCACATGTGGTGTGATTGATTTTTGTGGGACCATTCCAGTCGGACAAAAATTAATTAGAATTTGATTCTTCATTAATACACAATGCTATTTAGTTGATGGTTAATCAAAATTATAATTTTATTGAAATTATCTGAAATCCAATCACTTATAAAGTGTTCTGATTTTAAAGGAAGCATTCATACTCCTTTAATTACCAAGAAATAGAAAACCATATCCTTCATTTCGACATATGGTGCAAGCAATAAAATCAGAGTAGAATTTAAATTATAGCTCAAAAAACAAAAATCTATTTTAAATAAAAGCATTTTTTTTCCATAATGTTCCGAATCTTTCTAATTGGGGATTGAGCACTAAGCAATATACAAATTGAAAAAGGCTTTTTACAATGTAGATCAAATTCAAAATTCTCCGATAATTCCTTTTTATACTCGAAATTTTTGCTCTATATTTTCAACTTCATTAAAAATTTTTGAAAATGAGTTTTCAAATCAAAGAATCCGGACAAGCTTATGACGTGATCATCGTAGGTTCCGGAGCCGGTGGCGGGATGGCATCCAAAGTTCTCTCTGAAGCAGGATTATCCGTTGCCGTAGTGGAAGCAGGTGGAGATTTTGACCCTGCCAAAGACGAGGACAGAACACAACTTAGACCGCCATGGGAATCGCCAAGAAGGGGTGCTGGAACAAGAATCCGACCTTTCGGAGACTTTGACCAAGCAATTGGAGGCTGGGATATTGAAGGGGAACCTTATACCAGAAAAGACGGCACCCAATTCGATTGGTTTAGATCAAGAATGGTCGGTGGGAGAACCAATCACTGGGGAAGAATTTCTTTGCGATTTGGACCTAATGATTTCAAAAGAGCCAGCATTGATGGATTGGGAGATGATTGGCCGATTGGATACGAAGATGTCAAACCATATTATGACAAAGTAGATAAGCTGATTGGAGTTTTTGGAACTAAAGAAGGCATTTATAATGAACCTGATGGTTTCTTCTTACCCCCTCCCAAGCCTAGACTACATGAACTTTTCATCAAAAAAGGAGCAGACAAGGCTGCTATTCCGATGATTCCGTCCAGACTTTCCATGCTAACCCGACCTATCAACAATGAGCGGGGTGTTTGCTTTTTTTGCGCTCAATGTAATCGGGCTTGTCAGGCATATGCGGATTTCTCAGCAGGAACCTGTTTGGTGCACCCAGCTATGAAAAAAGGAAAAGTGGACCTTTATACTCACTCCATGGTGAGAAAGGTTACCACAGACGACCAAGGTTTGGCAACTGGAGTATCTTTTGTTTCCAAAATGGATATGAAGGAATACAAGTTGAAGTCTCGGGTAGTAGTATTAGGAGCTTCGGCCTGCGAATCCGCAAGAATTATGATGAACTCCAAATCCAAAAGCCATCCGAATGGGATTGGGGCTGATTCCGGTGCATTAGGAAGGTATCTCCATGACTCTACCGGAGCTGATCGAATGGGTATCATGCCTGATTTGATCGATCGTGAACGCTATAATGAAGATGGCGTTGGAGGTATGCATATGTATACTCCATGGTGGCTGGATAACAAAAAACTAGACTTCGCCCGGGGTTACCATATCGAATACTGGGGAGGCATGGGTCAGCCAGCCTATGGCACAGGCATGAGTATGGATAGTATGCGACAGTATATCAAAGATGAGTTTGGAAACCCTAGTCCAAATGGAGGCTATGGTGAAGGATTGAAAAAAGACATTCGAAGAATATACGGGTCTACCTTAGGCATGTCAGGACGGGGTGAAAGCGTTCCTCGTTATGACAATTACTGTGAAATAGACCCCAATGTGGTGGATAAATATGGAATTCCTGTTTTGAGATTCAACTACAATTGGACAGATCAGGAAATCAAACAAGCTAAACACATGCAGGATACTTTTGAAGAAATCCTGACCAATGCCGGAGCAATTCTTTTAGGCAAAAAACCTGGGCCGGAAAGCAAGTATGGTTTGGCTGCTCCGGGTAGAATTATCCATGAAGTAGGAACTACCAGAATGGGAAATGACCCTAAATCATCTGTGTTGAATTCCAATTGTCAGGCACATGACTGCAAAAACTTATTTGTAGTAGATGCTGGGTCATTTGTATCACAGGCAGACAAAAATCCAACCTGGACTATCTTGGCTCTTTCATGGAGAACATCAGATTATATAGTTGATCAGTTGAAAAAGAAAAATATCTAAGCCATGAACAGAAGAGAAAACCTAAAATTACTCTTTACAGGATCTTTGGGGGCAGGTTTGCTGATGACAGGCTGTGATCCTGAAGATAGCAGCATCGCTCATGAGCCTGTATTGACCGGAGGAACTCCGGGAGGAAGAACTGAAGAGGAAAAAATCAGGGATGCGAAATTACTGGCTGATCAATTTTTCACAAATGATGAGCGCAAAAAACTTGACACGCTGATTGATATCATCATGCCAGCTGACAATGAATCTCCTGCTGCGACGGAGCTTAAAGTGACAGATTTTATGGATTTCATGATGCTCGACCAACCCAACTATCAGACGCCTATGAGAGGTGGATTGATGTGGCTGGACTTTGAAGCGGATGAAAAATTCGGAAAACCTTTTAATGAGCTATCTAAAGATCAGGTTCTTGAAATTGTAGAATTAGTAGCTTGGCCTGATAAAGCAGATCCTGCCTATGAAGGAGGAGTGAAATGGTTTAACCTATTGAGAAATCTTACCTGTACTGGGTATTTTACCACAGAGGCAGGCTGGAAATATATGGGTTACAAAGGTAACCAGCCAAATGTATGGGACGGAGTACCAGAAGAAGTTCTGAACAAGCATGGCCTTTCCAATCCGGAAAAATATAGCACTCTCTACCTTAAACCTGAAGATAGAGCCAAAGTCGCCCAGTGGGATGATGAAGGCAATTTGATAGGTTAAACCCAATAAAATCCACAGGTTATTTTCTGTGGATTTTTTTTGATCTATTTTTCCGGAAAATTCCAGCTCTATGTTTAAAAGCTTCAAACCAGTCTCTTTTTTCTTAGTGATTTCTCTCGCTATTGTTTCAATGAGTTGCTCCAAGAGCGTAACTCTCACAAGATTGACACCAGCCCCTATCAATGTACCCTCATCTGTTCAGACCATTGTTATTGTGGACAGAACTAAGCCACAAAATGAAATGGTGAATGTCATTGAAGGCCTGATTACTGGAGAAATGCCCTTTGAAGTAAGAAACAGCATAGATGCTACTTTGGCCACTTTACAGCAACAGCTGAATACAAGCCCGCGCTATCAAATCAAACGTGCTAACCAAAGACTCACGGGTGGAATGTTTGGGCAGGTTTTCCCCCAACCTCTGGATTGGTTTACAATAGAAAGACTATGTGAGCAATATCAGGCTGACGCCGTTTTAGCTCTTGAAAATTTCAATTCTGATTTTATCACCACTGAAAAAGAAGCAATCATCAAAAAAACAGTTGGGGAAGGAAAAGATGCGCAAACAGTAGAAGTCAAAGGATTGAGATTAGAAGGGGTAGCTAACGTTTCAGCAGGATTTCGACTGTATGATCCTCAAAACAAAACGATTGTTGACCAGCAACGATTTCAAAAAACCAATACTTGGACTGCTGAAGCAGAGACCAAAACTCAAGCTCTCGCAATGCTGATTGCAAAAGCAGATGCCACTAGGATAGTTGGAGAGCTTGCCGGCTCCGGTTATGCTTATAAAATCGCCCCGATGTTTGTTAGTATTAGCCGAGACTATTTCAGAAAGTCCAAAACTCAACCAGCACTGGAGAATGGAAACCGCTTTGCAGAAGTTGGAAAATGGGAAGAAGCCATCCAAACATGGGAGGAAGGGATAGTTGGAGCTGATTATAAGACCAGTGCAAAATTACTTTATAATATTGCTGTAGGTTATGAAGTATTAGGAAGCCTACACATGGCTCATGATTATGCATCTCAGGCATACACCCAATATGGTTTAAAAAAGGGTAGAAATTATGCCCAAATGCTTTCTGCTGAAATACGAAATCAGGAACTCTTGGAAAATCAAATGAGAGTTGAGAGTAAATAAAAGATAGACCTTTACTCAGCCTTTTTAGAAGAGTCTTCCACGTTAACAGTTTCTAGACTTTTTGATTATTTATTATTATGGATATCCGCTTTCTTACCAGTATTGACAAAAATACGGCTAATTGTCTGCTAAAAGGATCAGAATCCTGAAGCTTCGGTCTTCGGTCTTCTAGCCTGTCAAGCAAAGAAAATAAGGCAACTGGCATG
This sequence comes from Algoriphagus sp. UBA3586, assembly GCF_002376385.1. NCBI lineage: Bacteria > Pseudomonadati > Bacteroidota > Cytophagia > Cytophagales > Cyclobacteriaceae > Algoriphagus > Algoriphagus sp. UBA3586. The sequence continues at coordinate 121,893 of NZ_DFMT01000045.1, forward strand.
ATTACAGATAATCAGATTTATTATTTTCAAAATAATAATAACCCTCATAATTAGACAACTAATAATTTTTAATTAGGTCATCCTTGACTATTTTTAGCGTTCATCTTTCTTTTTTGTAATATGAAGAATAATATTCTAGGCATCTGCCTTTTTTCAATCAGCCTTTTTGCCTGTAAGACTGAAATAGAACAAAATACTCCTGAGTCTAATGTATGGGAATTGGAAATTGTAGACTCGATTCAAGTTGATTATTTGGGAAGAATTTGGAGTGCTGATTTTAAAAATGGTTACGGCTACCTTAAGGACATCAGCACTAATAGCTTGGTGAAATTTGATACTTTAGGAAAAATTATTTCCCAAAAAACTTATCCTGAACAAGGTCCTTTTGCAGTTTATTTTTTCTCAAGTACTGCAATATCTGAGAATGATGAATTATATGCCTCTACTTACAGGGAAGTAATTCACCACTTTGACAAGGATTTAAACCTTTTAAAAAACTATGAAATGCCATTTATTTCAGAGTCCAGAGGTGGAAGGAGAAATGCTAAAAACATTGGTTTCTGGAAGGATAAAATTCTTCTTTGGTATCCTGGGAGGGATGGAATTAGTCCTTATATCGAGCACTTTTATAGAGATTACTCACTCTTAGAGCTCTTTGATCCAGCTTCACAAACCTCTGATTCTCTAATCCGGCTGGCGCCAACCTCTAAGTTTAATTCTGACCTATTTTTTGATACACCTTCAATCCAGTTTTCTATCTCCGGTGATTATTTATATCTAGCTCTTGGCAACGACCCTCAAGTACATCGCTACTCTTTGGCTGAGGAAGGTAAATGGCTGGAAAGCATTCCATTTAAACCGAGCGAATTTCATGTCATTGAAGGACAAAAGAAACCAGTTGGATACGTATCCGGCAATACAATGTATGAAGCTACTATTGAAAGTTTATATTCCATGGAAGATACTTTAGTAGTGTATTACAATGGAGGAATTTCAGAAGAAATTTTTCAACAGTATGACTTAAAAAAACCAGAAAACTACCCCATGTATCCAGATTTCAGAAAGCAATTTCTGAAAATCTATCATCCCGAAAGTGGACTTTCTAATGAGATAATTCTTCCTCCATCAATTGATTTTATCTTAAATATTGAGTCACTCAATAAGCCTTTTTATGCTCTACGACATGATGAATACTTAGGCGAAGAGCAGGATTATCTAATCTTTTATAAACTTCAACTCAAGCGAAAATGAAAAACCGACTACTGATTTTTCTATCTGCTTTTATTCTTTTGATTGGGTGTAGTCAAGAGAAAAGCGAAAAACCAACCACTCCCCTCAGTGAGCAAGAATTGCAATTTGAAATCTACGACTCTTTAGTTGTGGATTATTTGGGAAATCTTACTTTGATGGATATCAATCCTGCGGGAAATCGCTATTTATTAATTGATCAAAACACAGAGGATATCCTAGTTACGGATCAAAAAGGAACCATTCTTCACCAATACAACCTAAGTCAAGAAGGTCCTGATCAGATTTTGGGTAATCGTCTAGGAGTAGCAAAATTTATGGATAATGAGAAATACCTCGTACCTGGAAGTAATGGACTGACAACCTACACGCTGGATGGAAAACGATCAGATTCCTTCAAACCTGAATTCACCGGATTATCCAGCTTGGTGATTCCATCCAGTCAATCTCATTACGTTTGGGGAAATCAAGTAATTGTTCAAATGCCCGGTAGATTTTCCGATCTGGGTCAACAGGGAATCGATTTACAGCTCAAATCAAAAAGATTGGAAATGGTTGATTTGAATACAGGAAAATATCAAGCAATCATCCCCTTTCCTCAAGAGTCCAAGTTTAACAGCGAGACCAAAGAGTACGGCGCCCTCGATTTTTATTGCAGTTTTACTGTAAGTGGAGATTCGCTTCATTTGAGTTTCCGTAATGAAGCGAAAATCTTCAGCTACTCACTCAAAAACTTGGAAAATCCTCCATTGGTAAAGCCCATCCCTATCCCAAATTTCCAAGGAAGAAATACTGATAAAAAGCCAACAAATGGAGGCTTCAATGCCAGGGACTTTTTCCTAGGTTCTATCAATTCCGTCTTGAGCCTCAATCAGGAAGAACTTTTGATTTCTTATCTACCAGGCCTCGATGATGAAACTGCAAATCAAATAATTTCAGAAGCTGGATCTGATTTTAATAAGATGTTCGATGAAGCAGGTAAACTCAACAAAGGAGGCTTGGTGATTTTTGATGGGAAATCAATTAGCAAACTCATTGAAATCCCTGAAATTCTTGGAAACTTGAATAAAGTCAACTCTAGAGAAGAAATCTGGTTTTCTTTGAATTTTTCTGAAGCTGAAAATGATTACTCAGTGATTTACAAGACTAGGTTAGTGAATAAATAAAACCATTCAACATCCACCTTTTCCTCTTGCGGGCATTTCCATTCGGATTTGCCCGCTTATGCTTATATTCCTGTTCAATCAGAGAAAACCATATGAAAAAAACCACAACTTACCTGATTCTAGCTGCTGGAATCCTCACCTTTAGCAGCCTGCAGGCTCAGGATATCAAACCCACCAGCGAAAAGGCATTCAAGGAGTCTATGGAAAAACATCAACAGATGTTTAGCTCTACGCCATTGAAATCATTTAAAGCCCGAAATATCGGCCCTACCAACATGTCAGGGAGAATTGTAGATATCGAGGTGGCGCAAAACCCCAATACATTCTATATAGCTGCCGCTTCAGGAGGAGTTTGGAAAACTGAGGATAACGGACAGTCCTTCACCCCTATTTTTGACCATCAAGGAGCTTTGGGAATTGGAGATATGGCCCTTTCCCCTTCAAATAATAATATCTTATGGGTAGGAACTGGAGAAAATAATTCTTCCCGATCCACTTATGCCGGTGCAGGAATTTACAAGTCTACAGATGCAGGAAAAACCTGGGAATTCATGGGCCTTCCATATTCGCAGCATATAGGACAGATTCAAATTCACCCTACTAACCCTGATATTGTATGGGTGGGATCCATGGGAAGTCTGTATTCCAAAAACAAGGAACGAGGGCTTTTCAAAACCACTGATGGGGGTAAGAGCTGGAAAAAAGTATTATACATAGATGACAATACAGGGATCATCGATATCAAAATTCATCCTTCTAACCCTGATATATTATTAGCGGCTTCTTGGGAGCGATTCAGACAAGCACATGACTTCGTCGGTCAAGGCAAAGGCTCTGCGATATGGAGATCTGAAGATGGAGGAAACACCTGGAAAAAGGCAGTTGCTGGCTTTCCTCAAGATGAATTTGTGGGAAGAATTGGGTTTGATTTTGCACAGAGCAATCCCGATGTAGTTTATGCGCTATTAGATAATCAGGCAAAATCTGACCAGGTCCAAGAGGAACCTAGACAAAGAAGAGAAGAAGAGGAAAATCCCTTGAAATTTGATGATTTCAAACAAATGAACCTGGCTGAAGCTTTGGGTCTGGAAGAAAAGCGATTGAATTCTTTTTTACGCAGAAATCAATTTGCCAGTAAGTACACGGCTGAAGAGGTAAAAAGACAGCTTCGAACAGGTAAAATCACTTTGGCTCAAATAGCGAATTACAATGGGGATTCCAATGATGCCAACGCTGCATTATTTGATGCACCAATCAAAGGCGCTGAAATTTACAGATCTGCAGATGCAGGTAAATCCTGGACAAAAGTTTCAGAATCAGATTTAAGAAGGCTGTACAATACTTACGGTTATTATTTCGGAGAAATTCGGGTAAATACTCAGGATGAAAATGAGGTGTTCGTATTAGGTGTGCCTTTGATGGTATCTAGAGACGGAGGCAAAAACTTCTCCCGAACAGACTCCATAGGAAGACCACATTCAGACCATCAGTCCATGTGGATTAATCCTAAAGATGGGAAACATATCTTATTAGGAAATGACGGAGGCTTATATAGGAGTTATGGTGGCGGTGCGAGATGGGATCATCTCAACACGCAGATGCCTATTTCTCAATTTTATTCCATCATGACAGATAATGCCCGTCCATATAATGTTTATGGAGGTATGCAGGATAATGGAGTCTGGTTTGGAAGCTCAAAAAATGACCCTTCAGCTCCTTGGGAATCTCTGATGGGTGGTGACGGAATGGTGGTCGCCGTGGATACAAGAGATAACAATATCGTCTATACGGGATTCCAATTTGGAAATTATTTCAGGATAGACAAAAGTTCTGGAGATAGAAAAAGAATCACACCGGGCCATGATATTGGAAATACTCCAAACAGATGGAACTGGAGAACTCCGGCTCGTTTGAGCCATCATAACCAGGACATCATTTATATGGGTTCGCAATATGTTTATCAGAGCTTGGATCAAGGGAGTACTTGGACTACCATTTCACCGGACCTAACTAAAAACAAGAAAAGTGGAAATGTACCATTTGCAACCTTGACAGTAGTTGAAGAGTCTCCATTTGAGTTTGGAACTCTATATGCCGGTTCTGACGACGGCAATGTCTGGATCACCCGCAACAATGGAGGCAATTGGTCATCTTTGAATGCAGGATTACCTCAAGACAGATGGGTAAGTTCCATAGCCCCTTCCAAACATCAAGAGGGCTTAGTCTACATCACCTTGAATGGATATAGATTTGACGAGTTCAATACATATGTATTCAAAAGCACTGATTATGGAAAAACCTGGGTTTCTATCAAAGGAAATATGCCGGAAGAATCCAGTAATATCATAGTTGAAGATCATACCAACCCTAATATCCTGTATTTGGGCACCGACCATGGCTTATATGTTACCATGGACGGAGGAAATAATTGGAATCTATTCCAAGGTGAAATTCCAAATGTAGCGATCTATGATATGGTTATTCAAGAAAGAGAAAATGATCTTGTCATCGGTACCCATGGTAGAAGCGTATACATCGTTGAACTGGAGCCTATCCATAAATTGGCTAAACCAGATCAAAAAATAATGGATTAAGTATAAGCTAAAAAAAGAGAGGGCTGCAATTTATTTTGCAGCCCTTTTCTATTTAAAACAATCTGAACCCAACAGAAAGAACCCATTGATTGATTCTGTTGTCAGTTTGAAAACTCGAAATATTGTCGGTGAATTTACTCAATCCGCCTTCGTACTTTCCATCGATGGACAAGTTGCCAATATCCACCCCTAAGCCTGCCTGGTAGCCTAGAGTAGCACTATTAAAGTCTGCATCTCTGACCGTTCCAGCAGAGTCTTTTAAGTTTGAATCAATGTTCAAACTTGCAATGGGCCCAGCCTGAACGCGTAATACTTTCAGAACCCTAAAGCCCAGCATAACGGGAATATCCAAGCGGTTAAAGTTTGCTTCAAATTTTTCCCCCTGAGCCTGTGGATTTGATCTGAAAATGAATTCACCACTGGTTTGGGTAAATAGAAACTCTGGCTGCACAAAAAATCCTGCCCCACCAAACCTTGCAAATAAACCTACGTGATAACCTAGTTGGGAATCTGAAGGAATAAATTCTTCTGATTTAAAATCGACTTCAGTGCTACTTAAACCGGCCTTAATACCAAGGCCAAAGTTTTGAGAAAATGCTGGAATAGCACAAATAAGAAAGAGTGTGAAAAGAGCTGAAATTTTTTTCATGGTAGTGAAAATTGGTTTAATTCCTTAAACGACAATTTTCAAAAAAGATTTCCCTGGCAGGATAAATCTCAAAAAATCAATTCAAATTGCTGACAGCCTTTTTCTTGGCTAATTGATGTAAATCCCAGAAATCCATAGGCTTCGGAACCAAAATATCAAATGGGATTAAAGATTTTCTTCTGTAATATTCTACATCTCCTGCCGTAAAGCCTATCACTGGAATACTTTGGGTTTTCAAATCACCTTTTATCCTACCCAGTAACTCAAGCCCATCCATTTCAGGCATCATGATATCTGTCAGTATCACATTAAAATTAGGATCCTTCCTCAACTCCTCTATAGCTTCTATACCATTATGAGCTACAACCACTGTATCCTGAGACTTTTCGAAGATTTTTCGAAGAATCAATAGATGTAAATTATCATCGTCGACAACTAGTACTCTCATGAAATACAATTTTGTTGACATAAGATACACAAATACTTAATAAAATCGTTATTCTATGAAAATATTTTCAAAAAAAAAGGAGGCATATAGCCTCCTCATTTACAATTATAATTCAGTTAAGCAGCTTGAGGTGCCCCAAAAAGACCAATCATATTTAAGATAAGCAGTATGATAACAACTGGACAAACCCATTTGATAAAGAAGATCCAGCCCTTTCTATAAATACCTTTAAAACCAGGAGCCCCGCTTGCCAATTCATCAGCATAGTCTGCAATTTTCTGGCCCCACCCGGTATAAAGTGAAAGCATCAAACAAATTATAACCACCGCAAATGTTCCGAAGATGAAGTCCATAGCTCCAAAGAAACCTTGGATAGGATTGCTGAGGAAATTGAAATTAATCGTATTAAAGAAGTTTCCTTCAATGGATGACAAAGCAGACGGAACAGACATGATCATCGCTGCAATACCAACAATCCAAGTTGCTTTCTTACGATTCCACTTTCTATCATCAATCAAATAGGCTACAGGCACTTCCAACATGGATATGGTAGAGGTCAAAGCCGCAACCATAAGCAATAGGAAGAACAAAGAGCCAATGATGTTACCGCCTGGCATGGCATCAAATACTTTTGGCAATACGTCGAACACCAATGCAGGACCTGCCGCTGGATCTTTTCCAGGCAACAAAGCAAACAAGGCAGGGAAAACCATCAAACCACCCAATAGAGCGACCATGGTATCCATACCTGCGATCCAACCTGAAGATTGGATGATATTGGATTCTTTTGGCAAATATGAGCCGAATGTGATCATCAAGCCCCATCCCACTGACATAGAGAAGAAAGCCTGACCAAGGGCCTGCAGAATTACTGTTCCATTGATTTTAGAAAAATCTGGATTCAAGTAATACTGAATACCTGCTTCTGCCCCTTCTAAAGTCACAGATCTACCAGCAATAAAAATGATGATGATAAATAATACCGGCATCAAAAATTTAGCTGCCTTTTCAATACCTCCAGAGACACCTCCCAATACGATAAGGATTGTCAATAATATAAATAAGAAGGTCAATGGAATGACATACATAGGTGTCTGAACAAACACCTCAAAATCTACTGGCAGATTGATAATTTCAGTGAAAATATATCCAACTGTCCAGCCGGCGATCACTGAATAATAACTGAACACAAAAAAGCAGACCAATACGCAGAGTACACCTGCTAGTTGCCAGAACTTATTTCCGCCTGTATCACGAATAGCTCCGATAGGATTTTTACCGGAACGTCTTCCTAAAGCAATTTCATTAAATAAAAGAGGTATTCCGATGAATAAGACGCAGATGATGTAAACAAAAACGAATGCACCACCTCCATTTTGACCGGTTAAATATGGAAATCTCCAAATATTTCCCAAGCCTACTGCCGAGCCTGCTGCGGCCATGATAAAACCGAGACTAGATCCCCATTGGCCCCTGCCTTCGGTATTTGCGCTTACTGCCATAGATTATGCTAAAGTTAAATTAAAGGGTATAAACTGCTTTTCAAGAGCGGGCTAAGATAATTTGTTTTGCTAAAATACCAATTGCCGTTCGGAAACTTTTGGGCTCAAATCCCAGCTCTTTTTGGGCTTTTTCAATTTTAAAGCCTGTTTTCAAAGGCCTTTTTGCGGGTTGAGTAAATTGTGTTGAGTCTGTACGCTTGATCAAACTCTGATCTAGCTTGAAATACTCAGCTGTCTCAACTGCCATCTGGTAGGGAGTTAAAAAGTCAGGGCCGGAAATATTAAATATGCCATCTGCACCCTGATTGGCAATAAGAATACATCCCGCTGCAAGATCTTCTGCCAAAGTAGGAGTTCTGAATTGATCGTCCACTACCTGAATCTCTTTCCCCGCCTCTAAGCTTTCTTTCACCCAAAGAATGATATTGCTTCGGCTCATATCGTGTCCTAAACCAAATACCAAAACCGTTCTGGCAATTGCCCATTTACTTTTCATTGCCTGTACTAGTCGCTCACCTTCTAGCTTGGTCTCGCCGTAATAATTTATAGGAGCAGGAGCCGCTTCCTCAGAAAGTGGGCCCTCTTCACCTGAAAAAATAAAATCAGTGGAAACAAAAATAAAATGGGCTTTCAGTTTCTCAGCTTCATCTATCAAGTACTTGGTAGCCAACACGTTGGCCCTGTAGCAAGCCTCCTGATTCAATTCACACTGGTCCACCTGTGTCATTGCCGCGCCATGAATAATTACATCAGGCTGGGTTTCTGATAGCACTTTCGCCACCTCCTCTTGAATTTCAAGATCCAATTGAAAGTATTCAAAACCTCCCCCGGGTAACCTGCAAGGTCCTCTTCCAGTAGCAATGACTTGAAATTGTTGCTCTTCAACCAGTTGATTTACCAACTTTTGGCCCAAAAGACCATTAGCACCTGTGATTAGGATTTTCTTTTTAGTTGCCATTGGGAAATTGATAGCCGAATTCTTTGGTGATTTTTTCTTTAGACATTGGCTCTACTGACATTTTCAAATAGACCGGATTCAAAGGCTTATCCCTTGCTCCTCGCTGTTCTTGAGCAATCTTTTCCGCTACATCTATCCCTGAAATAACCTCGCCAAAAACAGTGTATTCATCATCCAAATGAGGAGTCCCTCCTACCGTGGTGTAAGCTTCAATTCTTTCAGGAGACATATCTTTGGTAAGCTTCATATTCAAGGACTGTTCGATTTCTTTTCGTTTGGAAATCATCAGATTAGTCAATGAATCAAACTCCTGTAACTCATAGAGTCGTGTATATTCCTGTCTAAGATTGTCCTGACTCTGTAGCTGGACATATTGCATAAAAGCAGCTTGCAATTTAGCCATGTCTGTAATGAGCTCGTCTTGTGTGTAGACTTTGCCTAAAACAATGTAAAACTGAGAACCACTTGACCGCTTTTGTGGATTGATATTATTGCCTTGCCTTGCCGCAGCAATCATCCCTTTTTTATGAAAATGATGGGGTAAGATCTCTGCCGGTAAAGTAGGCCACTCCTCGGCGGGCATTTCTTCTTTGGTAAAAACATCTCCTCCTTGAATCATAAAGTCCGGCAAAACTCTATGAAACTCGGTGGAATCAAATCTGCCTGACTCGGCCAAGTCCAGAAAATTATTTTTATGGGCAGGTGTATCATCAAATAAGATGGCAACAATTTCCCCATGGCGGGTGTCAATTCTGACAATTTGTTCTTTCTGCCCTGCACAAGACATCAAAAGACCTAGGGCTAAAATGCCCCAAAAAGCACAATACTTAATCATGAATTCAATGTTGATTTGATTTGATCTAAGATTCTCTTGCCTCCGGCAGCAAATACTTTTTCGGCGAGTTCTTGGCCAATCGACTCCGGATTTTCAAGACTACCTTTTACTTCCAATGTAATTCTCTCTGCTCCATCCAGACTAACAATCCCTCCCTTTAAAACCAATCGATCTTGCTCTGTCTGGGCCAAAGCAAAAACCGGAATACTACAACCTCCTTCCAACACCCTTAAATATGCACGTTCTGCCCTCAATTTGAGTGAGGTTTCTTGATGGTTACATGCTTGAATAAGTTGATTTTTGATTTCAGAATCCAAAATAGTAGCTACTTCTATGGCTACAGAACCCTGCCCAACTGCCGGCGTAAACTCCTCCAATGATAGCTCTTCAACTATCTGATCGTCGTAACCCATTCTATGTACCCCGGCAAAAGCAAGTAATAAGGCATCGCAAAGACCTTCCTCCATTTTTCGAATTCGGGTTTGAAGATTACCTCTTACCTCAACCGTTTTCACATGAGGATAAAAATGCTTTAATGTCGCTACTCTCCTGGTGGAAGAAGTACCCAAAACCAAAGGCTGAGATACGTCTTTCAAATTGATACCTTTTTTGTGAGAAAGCAGCACATCGTTTTCTTTTTCTCTTTCGGTAAAAGCAATGATTTCAAACCCTTCAGGAAGATTGGACTGCATATCTTTCGCAGAGTGCACAGCTATATCGATTCGGCCATCCAATAGTTGATCTTCCAATTCTTGGGTAAAAACTCCTTTACTGCCAATTTTGGAAATGGAGACATCTAAAATTTGATCCCCTTTGGTATCGATAATCACTATTTCAGACTCCAATCCGGATTTTTTCAGCAAATCCTCTACATGATAAGCCTGCCACAATGCCAATTTGCTGCCTCTGGTTCCGATTTTAATCTTTCTCATTGATCGTTGACCCTCTTTGGGCTATTCTTTTTGTTTACTCTTTCTTCTATAAACTTGATAATCTCAGCTGCTATATCAAGCCCAGTCGCCTTTTCAATTCCTTCCAAACCAGGAGAACTGTTGACTTCCAAGATCAAAGGGCCTCTGGCAGACTGAAGCATATCGACCCCAGCCACGTCAAGGCCTAAGGCTTTGGCCGCTCCCAATGCTGCCTGCTTTTCAGCTCTGCTCAGTTTAATGACGGTAGCTTTTCCTCCCCGGTGCAAATTGGATCTAAACTCTCCTTCTGCCCCTTGCCTTTTCATTGCTCCTACCACCTTTCCATTGACTACAAAGGCCCGAATATCTGCTCCTTTGGCTTCTTTAATAAATTCCTGAACAATGATTCTTGCTCTCAGACCATGAAATGCTTCTATTACTGATTGTCCGGCTTTTTTGGTTTCTGCCAAAACTACCCCTAGACCCTGGGTTCCTTCCAGTAGTTTGATGATCAGAGGAGCTCCACCGACATGTTCTATCAACTGCTTTTCTCCACCTTTAGAAAAGTTGGTAAATGCTGTTTTAGGCATGCCCAAGCCTGCTTTCGAAAGAATTTGTAAGCTTCTCAGTTTATCTCTACTTCGTACAATTGCCTGTGAATTGACAGCCGAAAATGCACCCATCAGTTCAAATTGACGAACTACTGCAGTGCCATAAAAAGTCACAGAAGCTCCCACTCGAGGGATGATAGCATCCACGCCGGTGAGTTTTTCTCCCTTGTAAATGATAGAGGGACCTTCCTGCTCAATAATCAAATCACAGATACTGTGATTGACAATCATAGCTTCATGCCCAGCAGCTTGAATAGCCTGATAAAGCCTTTTGGTAGAGTATAAATTAGGGTTCCTTGATAGGATTGCGATTTTCATAATTATTTTTTTCGGTAGGCTTTTGCGAGATTCATGCCTGACACGTCCACCAAGAATCGGTTTCGGAGTATTTTTCTTCCCAGTAAAATAGCGTTTTTCATACTGGACCTATCGGTAAGTGTCACTTCAGCATCAAAGGTTTCACCTGCCAAAATCATTTTTGTAATAATTAGAAACCGGGTTTCAGCATGACCAAAAGAGTTTTTCACTTTCTTTTCACGGAAATTTTCGACAACCACTTCCTTTCCTGTGAATTTTTTGTGGCCAGGAAGTAATGCTTCAAATACCAGTACTTCTTTTCCTTCTCTGTTTTCTAATCGAATATTTTCAGCATGAACCGAACTGGTATAAGCCCCGGTGTCCACTTTTGCCCAGACTAGCTTTAAACCCAAGTCTGGCAATGATATTTTCTCTTTCCTGCCAATGATTTTCTTTTCCATCTTAGTCTATTTTAGCCATTAGCAGCACAATCTCCATAGAAAGATCAGTAAAAATCAATTTAGCATTGCCATTTCTTTCTAAATGATAATAGGCATTATTGAAGTGCTCGTATAATCCTGGTATATGCTCTTCCTGAAGTACCTTGCCACTGATCTTTTCGATAAAATCCCTATCCTCACCTTTAGTCCTTAAAAGTGAATCTACTGCAGCATTTTTGAGCAGAATCTCTCTCAAAACATTCATTCCAGCCTGAATAATGGATTTTTGAGCCTCCTTATCAAATTTGTGAAATATATCAGCTATTGCGAAAACCTCCTTGAAGTTTTTACTGTGACACATTCTAAACCAGTTTCTGATCCACGAAACTTGCTGATCTTCCACCTGATTGACCAGTCTCATAGCCTCTCTTAAATTTCCATCTGCAATCATGGAAATTTGAGTGGCGGTTTGATCATCACATAGACCGGAATTCACTAGATATTGATGAACTTCCTCATCCCTGAATGCTCTAATAGATACTTTTTGAGTTCTGGAAAGGATAGTGGTCAAAAGCTGCTCAGGCTGGGTAGTGATAAGCATGAAAATAGTTTTCTGCTGAGGCTCTTCCAAAATTTTCAACAAGGCATTCGCAGCTTGTGGATTCAAAAACTCCACTCCCCAAATCATCATGATTTTGTATCCACCTTCAAAGGAAACCAACGACAATGTCTGGATGATCTGTCGAGCTGCGCCTACAGAAATATTCAGTTGCTTCTTTTCAAAGCCATTGAAATAGATGTAATCATGGACATTGCCGTAGGGTTGTTCTTGCACAAACTTCCGCCAATTAGCCAAGTAATCCACTTTTTTATCCTGCCCCTCTTCTCCGCTTTCTTCCTTTTTGGAAGAAATGACCGGAAAGGCAAAGTTCAAATCAGGCATGACTAATTTAGCCATTCGCTGGCAGGAAGAGCAGGTTCCGCAAGAGTCTGAGTCACTTGGATTTTGGCAATATAAGTAAGTTGCCAATGCCAAAGGCATAGTCAAATTGGCAGAACCCTCGGGGCCGTAAAAAAGAAGTGCATGCGCCAAATGGTTGTTTTTGACTGCATTGATCAGATGTTCTTTGGTTTCGGGAAGTCCCGGAATATCGGCGAATTGCATGATTTCTTAATCAGGAGTTCTTTTCCCAAATTCTATAGTTTCTAGACAAATCGAAAACTTTTTGAAGGATCTCGGCTTCCGTATCAGTCCACTCCAATTTTCTTCTGGCCATGACTGCCTTGGCTGTTTCTTCGAATTTAGGAAATTGAAAGGTAGATAATCCTGCAGCTCCACCCCAAGCAAAAGAAGGAATAAAGTTTCTCGGAAATCCATCTCCAAAAATATTTGCCCCTACACCGACTACCGTTCCCGTATTAAACATGGTATTGATTCCACATTTGGAATGGTCTCCCATCATCAATCCACAAAATTGAAGACCCGTATTTGCAAATCCTCCTCGGGTATAATCCCAAAGCTTAACCGGTGCATAGTTATTTTTCAGATTGGAAGTATTGGTATCAGCCCCCATATTGCACCATTCCCCTAACACAGAATTGCCCAAAAAGCCTTCATGACCTTTGTTTGAATAGCCAAAAATGACTGAGTTGGAAATTTCTCCACCAACTTTACTATGAGGTCCTACCGTAGTATCTCCCCTAAGTTTGGCCCCCATATTTACCGTTGAATGATCACAAAGTGCAAATGGCCCCCGAATTAAAGAACCTTCCTGGATCTCTGTATTTTTACCGATGTAGATTGGCCCGCCTTCAGCATTCAAAACTGCAGCTTTGATAATTGCCCCTTCTTCAATGAATACCTGCTCAGGATTGTAAACTTTTGTGAAAGGATCTGTAAGTTCTTTTGATTTCCTTCCCTTGGTCAATAGCTCAAAGTCTTTCTTGATCTCCGATCCATTATATTGGAAAATATTCCAAGTCTTTTGGATCAAAGTAGGCTCGCCTTGAATTTGGATTACTTTCTTTTCAGCTGCGTAACTAAGATTGGATTCACCTGGCTGGATTTTACTCGCCAGAAGTATTTTTCCAAAAAATAAAGACTCATCATCCTTTAAGCTTTTAATAGCCTCAATTGATTTTTCATCCGGAAGCCAAGCACCGTTTATACCCAACAAATGCCCCTCTGCTCTGGGAAATTTCTTTTGCAAATAGTCTTGAGTCAGAAAAGAAACAGATTTACCACTGCGCTTTTCCCATTTTTCAGATATTTTCAAAATGCCAACCCGAAAGTCAGCGATGGGTCTTGTAAAGGCAAATGGCAGCAAGGAACCTCTGATGGAGGGGTCATCAAACAAAAGTATATTTTCCATGGGGCAAAAATAAAAAAGTCTCCCGGAATCCATGCTCCGGAAGACTTTTTAGCTGTAAGCAAATAAGAATTACTTCTTTGCGTATCTTCTGTTGAATTTCTCCACTCGACCAGCTGTATCGAGCAACATTTTCTTACCAGTGTAGAATGGGTGAGACTCAGAGCTCACTTCGATCTTGTACACAGGATATTCTTTACCATCTTCCCAAACGATAGTTTCGTCTGTTTCGATAGTTGATTTAGTTAAGAATTTAAACTCAGAAGAAGTGTCATAAAACACAACGTCTCTGTAGTTTGGATGAATATCAGCTTTCATATTACTAGTATTTTTGGAGTAGCTTTTTCAAATGAGGCACAAAGTTATTCTTTTTCGTAAAACTCACCAAATCTTTATGGAAAATATTGAAGCTCATTGCCTGAATGTTTTCTCAGCAAGGATTATTTACAAGGAGTTTTAAAGCTCCAGAATCTTTCATTCCTATTCAGACTACTCTGAACTTTCAAAGTTTACCTAATTGCCCTCGTCTAGCCATCCTTTTCATTTTTTTATTGGCATAAATAGCCACCTCGACTCTTCTATTCTGGGCTCTTCCAGATGGAGTATCATTGGAGGCTACAGGATAATTTTCTCCTAAACCTTTATTTGTAATTCTTTGAGAACTTACCCCAAGGTTTGTCAAAAATGCGTCCACTGATTGTGCCCGTTGCTTAGATAGGGTCAAATTGTAGCCATCTTCCCCAACATTATCTGTATGTCCCTCAATCAGAATGTTTGTATCTGGGTACTTATTCAGGGTTTTAGCTAAATCCTGAAGGTTTGATTTAGAAGCTGGAGTCAAGGCTGATTGGTCAAAACCAAACAATAAACCTGAATCAAAAGTGATTTTTATTCCTTCTCCAACCCTTTCCACCTTAGCACCCTTGAGGTCTCTTCTCAACTCTTCTGCCTGCTTATCCATTTGCCTTCCAATGATAGCGCCAGCAGTTCCTCCTATTGCCGAGCCAATAATAATACCTGTTGCGGTATTTTTTTTACCCGCAATAATTCCGCCCAAAACCCCTCCAGTTGTACCGCCTATTGCAGCTCCCTTGACAGCATTACTAGTTTTACAAGAGGGAGTCCCCAGTAAAATTCCTCCCAATGCAAGGCCAATTAAAATTTGATTTGAAGTTTTCATATGGAAATTTATTTATAGGCATATGGGCAATTCCCATTCCAAGTAGCTATCTGATCATCCGGTTCGCTGATTATATTTTTGAAACCCTGTTTCAGATGAAATTATCGACAACACTATATCTTTTTGTGGATATTTATTTCGAATTTTCAATTCTTTCCTAGTTTTAAATGATGCAAAAACTTACCTGTCATTACCTTGCTTGGAGCAACCTGTTTTTTTTAATGTTGCTAACATCTCACACATCAACCCTTGCACAAGGAAGCTATATTCCTTACGAAAGAGATTATTATCACCGCATAGAGCGCTACGAAATTTTACAGGGACAAAACAACCCCTTTTTTCAAACTGGATTCAAACCCTACAGAAGGGATATTGTAGCAAAATACTTGGATAGCTTGGTGAACGATCCAATAATTCAGAGTTCTTCTGATAGGTTTAACTTAGCATATTTGGCACAAGACAATTGGGAGTTTGTCAATCAGGAAACCCCAGAATCCAAAAATCCTTTTCTCAAAAAGATCTATAGAAGACCAGGAGACTTCGCCCATTATTACAGTGATGATTTTGACATACATCTGAGCCCTGTCCTTTATATTTCAGGAGGTATGGAAAGCGAAAATGATCAAAACCCTGCACAGTTGAGCAGAGGGATTGTCGTCAGGGGTGCTATTGACAAAAAAGTCAGCTTTTTCACCTACATGACTACTTCGGAGGTTTTCTTTCCTTCTTGGGTTAAAAATTACGCAGCATATAACGGTGCTGTTCCCGGAGAAGGATTCTGGAAAGAGTACAATGCTGATGGATATAGCTATTTTTCAGCGAGAGGACATGTCAATTTCCATTTGACCAAAAGTATTCAAGCGCAGGTTGGGCATGACAGAAATTTTGTAGGAGAAGGTTACCGCTCCTTTTTACTTTCCGACTTTTCCAATCCCTACATGTTTGTCAAATTGAACACCAAAGTCTGGAAGTTTCAGGTGACAAACCTATGGACCCAAATGACTGCGGACGTTCTATACAACAGAGGAAGACCAACTGACGGGCGCTATCCGCAGAAATACTTTTCTATGCACCGACTGGGATTCAATGTGGGCAAAAAATTGAACCTAGGATTCTTTGAATCAGTCATGACAGACAAAGTCAACTTTAATTATTTTAACCCTATTGTATTCTTCCGTTGGGTGGAGCAGCAATTGGGAACTCCGGACAAAGTCATGCTGGGAATGGATGGTAAGTGGAATTTTTATCCAGGCATGCAATTGTATGGGCAATTTGCCTTGGATGAGTTCGTGTTTAATGAGTTTTTTGGCATCGATGGCAAAGGATCTAAAAGAAACAAATACGGAGTTCAAGCCGGATATAAATTTATCAATGCCTTCGAGATTTCTAACCTGGATATGCAGCTAGAATTCAATTCTGCTAGACCTTATACTTTTCAGGAAAAGTTTGACTATCAATCCTTCTCCAACTGGAGAACTCCCCTAACCCATCCTTTGGGTGCCAATTTCAAGGAGTTTTTGGGAATAGTCCGATTCCAACCAATTCCAAAATTGAATATCAGCCTATTGGGAATGTATCAACTTTATGGAGACGATCCTGATCAGAATACCAATTGGGGTGGTGATGTCTTGAAAAACAGATTAAATGGTAGTCCTACCGGCCTTTTCGGAAATACTACAGGACAGGGAATAGAAAATACTGTTGTCCAATCTAACCTAGTGGCGAGCTATATGCTGAAACATAATTTCTTCATTGATGCATCTCATACTTTCAGAAGAAGAACAGCTCAAGACTTAAATGCTCCTGAAAACAGCCAGTTTTTGCAATTGGGAATTCGATGGAACTTTATCCGTCCTGATTTCAATTTCTAGGCGGAATTCAATTTTGCGTAACTTGCCGCCTGGATTACCGAATAAACCTGCATGAAGACTTATTTACGAATTCTATCCTACGCTAGACCCTTTGGAAGATTCGTTCCCACATATATTTTCTACACGCTTTTTTCCATCATTTTCGGCTTAGTAAACTTCACTTTATTAAAGCCCTTATTTGATGTCATATTTGAGCAAGTAGATCCTCAGACCTTGGAGCAATACAGGACTCTACCTGAATTCTCTCTGTCCATTGAATACTTTACGGGCTTATTCAATCATTATTTTCTCGATATTCAGGATGATTATGGAAAAGTGGGAACCCTGATATTCGTCTGTATCATTATTGTTTGCTCCGTTTTTCTTTCCAACTTATTCACCTATCTCTCGGGAGTAGTATTAGCCAAAGTTCGCGCTGTTGTCATCAAGCATATGCGCTCCGATATATTCGGTCAGGTGACCAGGTTTCACATTGGATATTTTTCCAATGAACGAAAAGGTGATTTGATGTCAAAAATGACCAATGATGTTCAGGAAGTTGAAAACACTATTGTACAGTCATTGAGAGTTGTTTTCAGAGAGCCAGCGACCATCATTCTCTATTTTGCCGTGCTGTTTTTCATGTCTGTTAAATTGACTCTGTTCACCATTTTAATTATTCCCATTTCTGGAGCAATTATAGGAGGGATCACCCGTCGCTTGAAAAAAAGAGCTGTTCAAAGTCAGCAATCTTTGGGTAGAATTGTCAATATCCTAGACGAGACTTTAGGAGGAATGCGGGTGATCAAAGCTTTCAACGCAGAGCGATTCATGTTTGGTAAATTTGATCAGGAAACTGATTATTATGCAGCCGTCAATGTGAATATGGCCCGCAAAAATGAGTTAGCCTCTCCTATTTCCCAGTTTTTGGGAGTCACTGTAGTTGCAGGGATTCTTGTTTATGGTGGCAGTTTGGTATTAAGTGGAAATTCAGACTTGAGCGCATCTGACTTCATCACCTACATTATCATCTTTACGCAAGTACTCAATCCAGCTAAAGAAATCTCTAGAGCAGTCAGCAGTATTCAAAGGGGGATAGCCTCTGCGGAGCGGATTTTCGAAGTAGTAGATACTCCCTCTAAAATAAAAAATCCTGAAAAGCCCATATTTCCGGAAGGATTCAATCAAGGCATTGAATTCAAAAATGTCAGCTTTGCTTATCAGGATCAGAGGGTACTTCAGGACATCAATTTTTCTTTGGAAAAAGGGAAGACTATCGCATTGGTTGGCCCTTCAGGGGGAGGGAAATCTACGCTTGCCGACTTAGTTCCCAGATTTTATGATCCTACAGAAGGAGAAATCCTGTTAGATGGAAAAGACCTGAGAAAGTTTGACATGGAAGGTCTTAGAAGGCTCATGGGAATAGTTACCCAAGAATCCATCTTATTCAATGACACTGTTTTCAATAACATAGCTTTTGGGCTTGAAAACATTACCGAGGAACAAGTCATGGAGGCAGCCAAAATTGCCAATGCCCATGAGTTCATCATTAAGATGGAAGATGGCTACCAAAGTAATATAGGAGAACGAGGATCTCTACTTTCCGGAGGACAAAGACAAAGACTGAGTATTGCCAGAGCAGTTCTAAAAAACCCTCCAATTTTGATTTTGGACGAGGCGACTTCTGCACTGGACTCTGAATCTGAATTACTAGTCCAGGAAGCCCTTACCAAATTGATGAAAAACAGAACTACATTAGTAATTGCCCATCGCCTAAGCACCATCCAACATGCAGATGAAATTCTCGTAATTGAAAAGGGAAGGATTGTTCAAAGTGGTACACATACAGAGCTGATGCAAAGAGAGGGCTTATATCAAAAGCTTTCCAGTATTCAGTCAGTTTAGTATATTCGAAAAATTTAATTGATAAAATTATGAAAAAGTTTCACCAAGTACTTCAGATTGTCCTGTTGGTCTATTTCCTTCTTTATTTGGTGTTTTTTATGGCTTTTGACACATTAGGAGGCCTTTTTGGAATGCAGGAAGTCACCTCTCAGTCCATGGTTACTATCCTTTTGATTGGTTTTGTCTTGTTTTTGATTAACTGGGGAATAGGTAAAGCAGTTTCCTCATCCCAAAATTCCAAAATCAACAAAATGGAAATTGAGATTAATAAATTAAAAGCTAAAATCTATGATTTTGAGCATCCTGACTTACCTGAAAAACCTAAATCAGCTCCTACGAAAAGTTCTGAACCTGAATCTGGAACACTTCCTCCAAGACAAAATTTCACGAAGGATTGATAAATAATTATTAACTAATAGTATATTTAAGGAAACCAATCGGTTTCCTTTTTTCATTATGGTCGCAAAAACTTTTGGAAGCGCAGTCTCAGGAGTAGACGCAAATCTTATAACAATAGAAGTCAATGTTGGACAAGGTACCAGTTTTTACATGGTAGGCCTGCCTGATTCTGCTGTGAAAGAATCTCAACAAAGGGTGGAATCAGCTCTGAAATATTTTGGTTTTAGAATGCCTCGCCAAAAAGTAGTCATCAACCTGGCTCCCGCTGATATTAGAAAAGAAGGGTCTGCCTATGACCTTCCTATTGCAATGGGGATTTTGCAGGCCTCTGAGCAGGTGGAATTTCCGGAACTAGACCGATATGTCATTATGGGCGAACTCGCATTGGATGGTAAACTAAGGCCAATCAAAGGAGTACTTCCCATTGCGATTGAAGCTAGAAAAAGAGGTTTTAAGGGCTTTATTCTTCCTTTGGAAAATGCCAAGGAGGCCTCTATAGTCAATAGTTTGGATATCATCGGAGTAGAAACTCTAAATCAAGCAGCCGATTTTTTAATGGGGGACCTCGCCATTGAGCCTTTGATCACTGATACGAGAGAAATTTTCTACCACTCGCTGGATGATGTAGAGTTTGATTTTGCGGATGTACAAGGTCAGGAAAATATCAAAAGGGCTATGGAAATCGCAGCAGCAGGAGGGCATAATGTCATCATGATTGGGCCTCCCGGGGCAGGAAAAACCATGCTGGCTAAAAGACTGCCTTCGATATTGCCTCCACTATCCTTACAGGAAGCTCTGGAAGCTACTAAAATACATTCAGTTGCGGGAAAACTAGGAAAAAATGCCTCTTTATTGGCTAATAGGCCATTTCGAAGCCCCCACCATACGATTTCCGACGTAGCCTTAGTTGGTGGAGGAGGCAATCCCCAACCTGGAGAAATTTCCCTAGCTCATAATGGAGTTCTTTTTTTAGACGAATTACCCGAGTTCAAAAGAACAGTGTTAGAAGTGATGCGCCAGCCTTTGGAAGAGCGGAAAGTGACCATTTCAAGGGCAAAAGTCTCAGTTGATTATCCTGCGAATTTCATGCTAATCGCAAGCATGAACCCTTGCCCATGTGGGTATTACAATCACCCGGAAAAAGAGTGCGTTTGTGGCCCGGGAATAGTTCAACGCTACCTAAACAAAGTTTCTGGTCCACTTCTAGACCGAATAGACTTACATGTGGAAGTGACTCCTGTTAAATTTGATGAGATGACCTCCACCAGAAAGAGTGAATCCAGCAAAGCTATTCGAGAACGTGTAATTCAGGGAAGAGACAGGCAAAAAGAGCGTTTTTCCAACAATCCTGAAGTTTATTGTAATGCAATGATGCCCTCTCATATGGTGAAGGAAGTTTGCCAAATTAATGAAGCTGGCAAGGCTCTACTCAAAACTGCTATGGAAAGGCTTGGCTTATCAGCCAGAGCCTATGACAGAATCCTGAAAGTAGCCAGAACCATTGCTGATATTGCGGATTCAGCCGATATTAAAGTAGAACACTTAGCAGAAGCCATTCAATACCGAAGCCTGGACAGAGAGGGATGGGCAGGTTGATGTTTTGATATTTTTTATTGAATATGAGTTCTCAAGAATTAAAAGAAATAGAAAATAAAATTCTAACAATCAGAGAACAACAGGTGATGTTGGACAGTGATTTGGCCGTACTTTATCAAACCGAGACTAAATTTATAAATCGAGCAGTAAACCGTAACCCTAAGAGATTTCCAAATTCTTTTGTGTTTCAATTGACCAAAAGTGAATGGGGAAACTTGAAGTACCATTCTGGTACTTCAAATACCCACGGAGGAAGAAGAACTTTACCTTATGTTTTCACCGAACAGGGTATAGCCATGCTTTCATCTGTATTACACACAGATACAGCAGTTCAGGTAAGTGTAGAGATAATGAAAGCGTTTGTTGAAATGAGAAAATTACTGATACAAAGCGCTCCACTTTTTCACCGTTTGTTTCAATTAGAAACAAAGCAGCTTGAAAATGAAAAAAAGTTTGACCAATTGTTCAATGCTTTGGAAAAGGACCTATTGAAACCTCAAAAAGGAATTTTTTTCGATGGACAAATTTTCGATGCATACACTTTTGATGCTGGTTTAATTAAATCAGCCAAAAAGGAAATAATACTAATCGACAATTATGTTGATGAAACAATCTTAATACTATTAAATAAACGATCATCGGAAGTTGAAGCAACCATTTACACAAAGGAAATTAACAGAAACTTCAAGCTAGATATAGAAAAACATAATAGTCAATATCCGAAGATTTTTATCAAAGAATTCAATAAAAGTCATGATCGATTTCTAATTGTTGATAATTCTGACTTATACCATTTTGGTGCTTCTCTTAAAGACCTGGGTAAAAAATGGTTTGCCTTTTCACAAATGAATGATTTTGTTGAAATACTTCTGAAAGAAATTAAAGTCAAAAATGAAAAAAAGTAAAAACCAGGCAGAGTTTGTACAATGGTTTGGTCCTCTGTTAGACGCTTTAAGAGAATTAGGTTACTCAGGAAAACCAAAAGAAGTTTCTGAGAGAATAGCTCAAAATCTTGAACTAGATGAAAGTTTCTTGGATGAGACCCTCAAATCAGGGGGAAATCGTTTTCACAATCAGGTAGCTTGGGCTCGTCAATATTTAATTTGGGAGGGTCTCCTAGATTCCTCTACAAGAGGAACATGGAAGCTCACCGAGAAAGGAAAAAAGACTATTTTAACGCCTGAAGAATCAAGGGAAATATTTCTGAAATGGGTTGAAATCAATCAGAAAATCAGAAAGGATAAATCAAAAAAAGAAATAATTGAGAACCAAGAAGAGGAAACACCTGAATCCGCGGAAGTAAGTGCAGAAAACAATCTTTTATCAGTTTTAAAGTCTCTTTCACCAAGTGGATTTGAAAATGTTTGTAAGGAACTTCTAAGGGAACATGGTTTTGAAAAAGTTGAAGTCACAGGAAAATCTCATGATGGAGGAATTGATGGTTTCGGTGTTTTAGAATTAAACCCCTTTGTCAGTTTCAAAGTGATTTTTCAGTGTAAACGTTACGAGGGTGCTGTCTCAAGAGCTCAAGTTGGAGACTTTCGAAATGCAATGATAGGTCGAGCTGAAAAAGGAATTATTCTTACTACAGGATCTTTCTCTAGAGAAGCTGAAAAAGAAGCTTCTCGCGACGGAGCTCCTCCAATTGAACTCGTAGATGGTAAGAAACTCGTTGAAATGTTTGAAAAAGTTGAATTGGGGCTAAAGCCAAAAGTAGTCTATGATGTAGATTTTAGTTATTTTTCGAAATTTAGGGAATAATCAAATTTATGAAATGAGAAAAATCACCAAAAGAGAAATCATCGCCTTTGTTTTAGGATTATTTACTTTTCTAATAATTGACACTGCTCTAAATTGGGAGGAAGCAAAGGCTGCTATTCGAAAAGGGTATGAAAGAGGTTATAACGATATGAAGCCAATAAAAAACAACTAATAATATCTGAAATTATCCTCTTTGTATAATCTAGTCATTCTGACTTTCTAACTCCTCCTTTTTACTGGTTAATAACCATTTGATTTCGTTTCATAAATAACGAACTTTCATGAAGTCCAATCATTTTTATCATGGAGATTTTGTTACGCTACCTTCATTTTGTTTCCATATTTGTTTTAGCAGGAACATTATTCGCTGAGTTTTTTTTGATAGAAAAATCATTAAACAGAAAGCAAATTCAAGTTTTAGGAAAAATCGATGGACTTTACGGTATTTCGGCTCTAACGCTCCTTGCCGTCGGCTTAACCCTCTGGCTTGGAGGATATGGGAAACCCACTGAGTTTTACAGCCAGAATCCTACCTTTCACTTGAAACTAGGTTTATTTATCGCAATTGGACTAATATCGATCTATCCTACTGTATTCTTTATCAAACAAGGGAAAGGACTTCCCGACCAAATTGTCAATATCCCCAAATTGGTCAGGTGGTCCGTTTATACTGAATTAATCCTTTTAATTATCATTCCCATTCTTGCTGGTTTGATGGCTAAGGGAATTAGAATATTATGACTTTCAGTCTCCAAAACTAATCCCTAATCCTTTCGCTGCCGCTACTAAAGTTCCCTTTGGATCTACATAATTGTATGCGGAAATTGCTTCCTTGATTGGTACTGAAGTATACTCATTATTCAACAGGACGATTAATTGCCCAAATTTTTTCTCCAAAACCAACTCAAAAGCTTTGACCCCAAAAACAGAAGCTATCACTCTATCAAAAGCAATAGGAGTTCCACCTCGCTGGGTATGACCTAGAACCGTCTCTCTGATATCTGCATCAATTCCGGCAGCCTTCAATTGTTCACTGAGGGTGTAGGCTACTCCACCCAGACGAACAGAAATCCTTCCCTCTTCTCCCTGACTGGAAGTAATTGAGCCTTCTTTGGCATGTGCTCCTTCGGCAATGACAATGTTCACAAATCCTCGCCCCTTATTATATCTGGACTCGATTTTCTCGACAACTTCATCAAGGTCATAGGGAACTTCAGGAATCAGGCAGATTTCAGCACCTCCTGCAATGGCAGTGTAAAGCGCAATCCAACCGGCATTTCTGCCCATCACTTCCATGATCATCACCCTATGGTGACTGGCTGCAGTTGTTACTAACCTATCAAATGAATCTGTGGCTATCTGAACGGCAGTTTGGAAACCAAAAGTGAAATCAGTGGAAGACAAGTCATTATCGATGGTTTTAGGTACTCCGACTACTGGCATTCCTGCTTCATGCATAGCCTGAGATATTTCCTGTGAGCCATCACCTCCAATATTGATTACTGCTTCAAACCCTTCAGCTTTTAATTTGGCCACCAAATCTGGAATCTTGTTAACCACCTTAATGCTTCCATCAGCTTGCTTTTCGGAGAATCTGATAGGATTTCCCTTATTGGTAGTTCCTAGCATAGTCCCTCCCAAAACATGAATCCCCGCTGTATTTTTTTCATCTAATTTGATCAGCCTGGCAGGTTCTTCCATCAATCCATTAAATGCTTCAAAACTTCCCCAAACTTCCCATCCCCCTTCCTGTAACGCTCTTTTGGTGATGCCCCTAATAACTGCATTCAATCCCGGACAATCACCTCCGCCAGTCGATATTAAAAGTTTCTTCATAATGTGAACCTTGTAAAATATTGTGGAATATAATCGATAAATACCCGATATTAAATCAAATATCCAAACAGCGATTAGGCTTTTCTTGTTAAACCCCAAATACATTCGCCATGAAAAAACTGACCATTCTTTTTCTCTTCTTTACAAGTATCGGATTTGCCCAAGATATAATTCCTACAGAAAAAAACCCTGTAAAAGTTACTCCTATCCTGCATGGTACGGTGGTATTGGAATATGAAAACTTAACAATCTATGTCGATCCTTACGGTGGCGCTGAGCGATTCTCCAATCAAAAAAAGGCAGATATAGTACTGATCACTGATATTCACGGAGACCACCATAATCAAGAAACATTGGATGGCTTAGATTTAAGTCAAACCATTATCATCGCACCTTCGGCTGTGGCTGAAAAACTGCCAACCAATACATACAAGAGTGTGGAAGTTTTGGGGAATGGAGAGTCGAAAAGTATTTTAGGGGTGGGAATTTCAGCCATACCCATGTACAACCTACCGGAAACTTCTGACTCTAGGCATCCAAAAGGACGTGGTAATGGATATATTTTGAATCTCGGAGGAAAGAACTTTTACCTATCAGGAGATACAGAGGACATACCTGAAATGAGGTCCTTAAATAATATTGATGTTGCCTTTGTATGCATGAATCTTCCTTACACCATGGATGTAGAACAGGCTGCAAGTGCAGTGTCAGCATTCAAACCGGGAATAGTTTATCCCTATCATTACCGAGGAGGAAATGGTTTGAGTGATGTAGAAAAATTTAAAACCTTGGTAAGTGGATCTACTCCAGAGGTAGAAGTTAGACTGAGAAACTGGTATCCGGAAAATTGATTATAAACGATTGTAATAGCTTCAAAAAGAATAAGTATTGCCCTCCCTACACATCTCGATTTGAAAATCGAAAGTTTGATCTTTCAAATTATTCAAAAGAATCTCATCTAATTGCTGATCGGTATTGGTCGGTTCATGATGAAATACAGCAAGTCTCTTCACCTTACACATTTGGGCAAATAATATAACGTCTTTTACAGCACTATGTCCCCAACCTATTTTTTGGGGATACTCCTTGATAGTATATGACCCATCGTGAAAAAGTAAGTCTGCATTATTGGCTATTTCAAAGCCACTTGTCCATTCTGGATTATTAGGAAAATCAGCTGACCCAATTCTTAATTCGTGATCTGGAATGTAGGCAAAAATTGAATTTTCATATTGAATTCTATACGCGAGAGTCGGCCCAGGGTGGCATACGTATTCAGACTTAATTTTAAATCTTCCAAGTTCAAAATCAGTCATACTCAACTCATGAATAATCGGATGATTGGGCAGATCTCCAAGTCTCACAGGAAATAAGGGAGCTGAAAAATATCTTCTCAATCGTTGCAATAAAGGATCTGTGCTGGAAGAAGGTCCCCATAAATGAACCTCAACCGTTGGATTGTATAATGGCAGAAAAAAACCCAGACCCATCGTATGATCTATGTGAAGATGAGTCAGTAAAATATGTATTTCCTTAATTTCAGGACTCAAAAATCTTCCAAGGCGTTGGATACCAGAGCCAGCATCCAAAATAATACAGGTATCCTTATCGTAGACCTGAACGCAGGATGTATTCCCTCCGTATTTATTATTTTCAGGTCCTGGAGAAGGAAGGGATCCTCGACAGCCCCAAACTTTGATATTCATAGCATTTCGCTTTTCCAAAACATAGCCATAGCTCCTAGATACCTATCTGGCCTACCAATAATTGGAAATGCCGTCACCGTGATAAAAATCCTTTCACCGTTCAAATTATCTATATAAAAAGATCCATGGGCCGGTTCTTTGGATGTCAGGGTCTTTACGAGTGGTAGTCCTTCTGGAGGGAGCAGTTTGCCATCTTTATCTGTAGGAGTAAAAATTGTAGACCATTCCTCTACTCTCATCCCACCAGTCTCACCGAATCTAAGCCCAAATATTTGTTCTGCAGGTTCATTATAAAACAATAAATTACCCTCGGTATCTACCAAAAATGCGGGCATACTGAGACTATCTACAAATTGTCTACCTAAGATTAATTCTAAGGCTTGTGCTGGCATGGTTCTTTTTTATTATATAACCTTCTAAAAAGTTAAGAAAAATCCTAATATAATTCGCTAAATTATTGAAAAACAATCAATTTGTAAGGAAATTAATATACATCCAAAATCTCATATTGCTTTTGATTGATAGAAAAAGTATCTCCCTTTTTCTTTCCTTTCATGGCCTTATACAGTGGAGCCTGAACGGAGATACCGAAGATTTTACCACCATTTACATTCAACTCTTCAGCAGAAATCGAAACAAAAAAACTGAGAGAATCAGTAATTACTACCGCTCCAAGCTCAACTGTTTCACAAATCTTTTCAGCAGAAATAGAATCCAAAACACCTAACTCCTGTTCCAAATGTTCAAGCTCCTGCTCATATCTGAGCAAGACCTGGTGGCGCTCTGAAGAACTTGAGTCACCTTGACTTGGAATAACATCCCGATCATAGATTTCACTCTTTAAATTGGATATTTCTGTCTTAAAATCAGAAATAATCTGCTCTTGCTTGAGTTTACACGCTTCGAATATTTGAGCCTTGGGAATTCTCATCATTTTGCCATTTGCTTCCCTAAGTATAAAACTAATTTTCTAAAATTTCTATGATTTGTATCAGCTTTTTCTTTGTATCCTCATGAAGAAATGTGAAAAAAATCACCAAGAATTAGAATAAACCTTCTTTTTTTTGCTGTATGAAAAACCTAGCTCTATTACTTTTCCTCATAACCAGCGTATTGGCCTGTACTCCAAAAGGAGAAAATCAATCCAATGAAGAAGCAGCAAATTCGGTTGTCTCACTGGACGAGAAAGAATTTTCTGAAAAGCTTTCCTCTGGAAAAGCACTTTTGGTAGATGTTAGAACTGCCGAGGAGATCGCGTCAGGTAAAATTCCCAATGCCATTTCCATCGATTTTTATCGAACCGATTTTCAGGATGAAATTCTAAAACTCCCCAAGGAACAAGAAATCTTGATTTATTGCAGCGCAGGAGTCAGGAGCTTGCAAGCTTCTGAGTTCTTGGCTAAAAATGGGTATAGCAAAATATACCATTTAGAAGGTGGTTTAGGTAACTGGATTAGAAAGGGATACCCTTTTGAATGATTAAACCTTGGAAAAAGCATGATCCAAATCCTCCAGCAAATCATCGGTATGCTCTAAACCTACAGAAATTCGAATCAAATTTGGCGGAGTTTTAGTTTCTGGACCTTCTACAGCAGCTCTTCTTTCGATCAAACTCTCCACTCCTCCTAGACTGGTTGCATTTGCAAAAAGTTGAAGATGAGAGATGAATTGATCTGCCCTTTGGGCATCTCCCTTAATTTGAAAAGAAACAATTCCTCCAAACCCGCTCATTTGACCCGCTGCCACCTCATGTCCCGGATGAGATTTCAATCCTGGATAATGTACTTTTTCTACTTTTGGGTGAACGCTTAAATACTCCGCCAGAATCATGGCATGCTCAGCATGACCTTTCATCCTATAGGCAAGAGTCCTTATGCTGCGACACAACCAATAACAATCCATCGCAGAAGGAACAGCTCCTCCTACTTTCTGAACGGTTTTGATTTTCTCCCAAAAATCATTTTTACTTTTAGTAACCAAGGCTCCACCTAAGATATCGCTATGCCCTCCAAAATACTTTGTACTGCTATGCATGACCATGTCTGCGCCAAGCAATAGTGGATTTTGAAATACTGGCGTTGCAAAAGTATTATCGCAAACCAATAGCGCTTTTTGGGCTTTTGCAAGCTCGGAGATTTTCCTGATGTCTGTGACTTTCAACAAGGGATTGGAAGGAGTCTCAACCCAAAATAATTTAGTGTTAGGCCGAATTGCTTTTTTCACTTCTTCAAGATTGGACATGTCTACAAAGCTTACCTCATGAACTCCCTTGAATAACATGGTCATGGAATTATGAAGTCCATGATACATGTCATCAGGAGCTACAATGTGAGAACCCGGTTCCAATGCCTGAAAAACAGCTGTTCCTGCAGCATTCCCTGAGGAAAAAGCAGCTGCATCTTCTCCCCTTTCCAAAACTGCAATTACTTGCTCCAAGGACTGCCTATTGGGATTATTTGCTCTAGTATAAAGCATTTCACCCTCTCCGTGATGGAAAGTAGTACTCAGTGTGATAGGTTGAACAACCGGATTATTTTTATCCGAATTGGTATTTCCTTTATGTATGGCGAGGGTTTCGAATTTCATGTTAAAAGTATTTGCCATGAAATTAAGAAATGAAAATAGAATTCAATTCATTCCAAAATTTTAAACCCATAAAAAACCCTGAGAATTTAAATCCTCAGGGCATCTTTTATCTGATTCTATCTACTGACCTGACCAGAGCCTCATCTTTTCTAATAAACCGATTGGCTAGCATGTTAAAAACCATTGCAGCCAAAATAACCCAAAAACCTAACTGATAGCTGCCTGATTCTACTGCATTGATTGCTGAGTTGATTCCATTAGTAGTAAGAAACACGGCAACAACCAAGCCTACCATAATCAAACTATTGATCATATTAAACATCATCTGACGGGTTCGATTCTTGTACTGAAAAATTGAAATCAAAGCTAATAAACCGGCAAATGAAGCTAATGTGGCAATATACCATTTGGAAGAGGATTGAATCACTTCTCCGCTAGAATCCACATTATTCAACATAAAGGCAGTTAACTCCCAAGAATCTCCAGTACCTGAGCCAGTTTGGCTTTGTACCCAAAGAGTTGAACCAATAGTCACTCCCATACAGATGACTACCAAGAAAAGAAATATGGTTTGAACGCGCTGAATCATTTTTCTATAATTTTTGGCAAAGAAAAGCCCAAATCCCCGCTTTCACAAGGAAAGCCTTATGGAAGCTATCGGAATCAGGCAGGAATTGTATCTTTGCGCCTTATGAGCAGGATTCAGCGATATTTTCTGGAATTGAGTTACCACGGAGGTCCTTTTCATGGTTGGCAGATTCAACAAAACGCCTTTACGGTGCAGGAATCCATCGAGTCTGCCCTGAGCACCTATTTTAAAACACCCTTGACTATCATGGGAAGCGGAAGAACTGACACCGGTGTTCATGCCAGCATGCAAGTTTGTCACGTGGACATTCCTCAGGAATTTGACCGGGAAAAGTTACTGAAAGGGCTCAATGGAATTCTCCCTAAGGAAATTGCCATTCATTCGATTAGAAAGGTTACAGATGATGCACATGCCCGCTTCGACGCGATAGAAAGATCTTATGTTTACCGGATGATTTTCAGAAAAAGCCCATTTTTAGATGAGTTTGCCTGGACTTCTTTTTTCACTCCTGATCTCCAGAAAATGAATGATGCGGCTTTAGTTTTACTGAATCATGAGGACTTCGAATGTTTCAGTAAAGTCCATACTGAAGTCAATCATTTCAGATGTCAAATAAAACAAGCCCACTGGGAACAAAAAGATGGGGAATTGTTATTCCATATAACCGCTAATCGTTTTTTACGTGGCATGGTACGGGCGATTGTCGGAACTTTAGTGGATATAGGTTTGGGAAAAAAGCCAGTGGAATCAATGGATGAAATAATTAAATCCAAAGATCGAAACAAAGCTGGAAAAGCTGCTCCGGCAAAGGGGCTATTCCTGAGCAAAATCGTATATCCGGAAAATATTTACTTAGATTAGCATACCTTGAGCTTACAGAAAGAAAAAGAATCATCCGGCGAAATAGTCGACACCAAAGTACTGAGGCAGCTTTATCAATACGTAAAGCCTTATAAGGCCCAATTCTATTTTTTGGTATTCTTAACTATTACTTTGGCTCTTTTGGCCCCAACAAGGCCCTACTTTATTCAGGTTGCCATCGATGACTATGTTGCAATTGGAGATAGTCAGGGACTGATTCGAATGATCTACATTCTAGTGGGTCTTATGATTTTACAGGCCATAGTTCAATGGGCGCAAACCTATTATTCAGGCTGGATTGGTCAAGTGATCATCAGGGATTTAAGGGTTCGACTTTATAATCACCTGTTAAAATTAAAATTGAAATTCTTTGATACTACTCCTATCGGTAGATTGGTTACTAGAAATATCTCCGATATCGAAACGCTGGCAGATGTATTCAGCGAGGGCCTTGCTGCTATTATTGGTGATCTTCTCCAGTTGGTAACCATTTTAGGAGTGATGTTCTACATCGACTGGAAGCTTACTTTAGTCAGTTTATGTACGCTGCCATTGATGATCATTTCGACCTACATTTTCAAAGAGAAAATCAAGGTGACGTTCAATGATGTAAGGAATGCTGTTTCTAACCTCAACTCATTTCTTCAGGAGCATATCACCGGGATGAACATCGTGCAGATTTTCAATCGGGAAGATAGAGAGTTTGAAAAATTCAAAGAAATAAATCGAGAGCATAGAAGAGCGCATATTCGATCAGTTCTTTACTATTCCATTTATTTCCCGGTTGCTGAAATCATCCAAGCTATCGGTATTGGATTAGTGGTATGGTATGGAGCTGTGGGAGTTTTGGGCATGGAACTCCAAATAGGCGTTTTGATTTCCTTTATCATGTATTTGCAGCTTTTCTTCCGTCCAATTCGGATGATTGCTGATAGATTCAACACACTTCAAATGGGCGTGGTGAGCTCTTCCAGAATCTTCAAATTGCTGGATAGCAAGGAACATATTGCAAATGAAGGAAATTTCAATCCTGAAAAAGTCAAAGGAGATATTCAAGTCAAAGATCTTTGGTTTGCTTATGTTGATGAAGATTATGTATTGAAAAATATCAATTTCGAAGTAAAACCGGGACAAACAGTAGCACTGGTCGGAGCTACAGGGGCCGGGAAATCTTCAATAATCAATTTGCTTTCCCGCTTTTATGAAATCAACAAAGGCTCCATCACCATCGATGGTACGGACATTAGGGAGTTTGAATTAAGCACCTTACGAAAACACATTGGGGTTGTATTACAGGACGTGTTCCTTTTTTCCAATACCATTTACTACAACATCACCTTAGGCAATCCCAATATCAGTAGAGAGCAAGTAATGGAGGCGGCTGAAATGGTTGGGGCAAAGAAATTTATTGAGCGCCTTCCAGGAGGTTTGGATTACAATGTAATGGAAAGAGGTGCGACTTTATCAGTTGGACAGCGTCAGCTGATATCCTTTGTCAGAGCGATGGTATATAATCCTGAAATTATCATCTTGGATGAGGCGACATCTTCTGTAGATACTGAGACAGAAGAACTAATTCAGGAGTCTATAGAGAGGATGATGAAAGGGAGAACCTCCATAGTCATTGCTCACAGGCTTTCCACTATTCAAAAAGCAGATAAAATTATCGTCTTGCATAAAGGTGAAATAGTAGAGCAGGGAACGCACGATTCTTTACTGAATCAGGGTGGCTATTATACCCAATTGCATCAAATGCAATTGAAAACGATGGCTATTTAGCCCGAATTTTGCTTAGAAGTTCAAAAACCAACTATTATCGTGAAATACAGATTAGTAACACTTTTATTTCTGTTGCCTTTTCTTGCTATGGCACAGGAAAGAGGAGCAGGCGTTCGTCTAGGAGAACCATTTTCTTTGACTTACAAAGACTTCTTTGATGACTACATCTCTTGGGAATTGATGGTCGGAAGCGGAGGAGTCAATGGAAACTCTTATTATCAGAGAGATTTTGAAAATAATCCTCCTGCATCCAATGCCTTTTACATTGGTCACAGTGCCAAAAAAGGAGCATCAATCCACGGCAGAATAGCTTTGCATGAAGACATCACAGATATGTTTGAGATCACTGAAGGCTATCTTTTAGGCTATGCAGGGATAGGCGCCCAATTGCGCTCCACGAGAGTGAATTACTCATATAGCCAAGGCCAGGTCGGAGGTCCCGGATTAGTACCAAGGACAGAAGAAAGAAGCAATATTGATTTTGGGCCTGAGCTATTCGGGGGAGCGGAATATTATTTCAGTGAAGCCCCAATTTCAGTTTTCGCTGAGGTAGGATTCTTTTTAGAGCTGTTAGATAGAGTGGGCCATATCAAAGGTCAAGGCGGGATTGGAGTTCGATACTTATTCTGATTATGGCAAAGAAGGTTTTTGTAATTCTATTGGTTCTTCTTTTTCTTGGAGCTTCAGCCTATTACGTTTTTGTAAATCTTGGAGGAAAAAATCCAATTGAAATTACTTGGGAGCAAAAAAACCCTCCACCTCTCAGCGGAATCTATTTTATAGGCATACCTCAAGATGAGAAGCTTGCAGAAGCCTTTAAGGAAATGGAAGGGCAAAAAAACTTACGTCCAGGATCTAGCCTTCATACCATCTATGAAGTGGAGCCGGCAGGTAAATTAGACACGATGAAAGTATTCATCGGATTAAATCAATCGCTCACAGGCGAGAATTATGAAACTCGGATTTTTACTGAATCAAGCTATTTACTCGCTACGATTAGGGGAAATAAATGGGTGATGCCTGGACCGGAAACAGTGAAGGAGGAATTAAAAACTTATGCTGACTCAGCCAACCTGACTTTGACCGGAATATTTATCGACCAGATTATTTCGGAAAGTGAGGTAAGAGTTATTGCTCCGATTAAGGAGTAAATCTCCTCTTAAGGATTTTTAACCAACTTTCTATTCCGAAATTTCGTGTTAAAGATTAAATCAATTACCAAATAATATTTTAATAAACTAAACTATTTTGAACAAGAGTTGCGTCTCTAAGTTTTCGATCTAGTTTAAACTCTTTTAATCACTTAACCCATAATTAAACATGAAAAGACTTAGCGCAATTTTCAGCCTTATAGCCTTATTGGCTTTTCAGGCATGTGAAGGTCCAATGGGACCTCCAGGACCTCCGGGATTGGATGGTTTAGATGGAGTAACTATTGTAGGGAAAGCCTTTGAATTTGGGGGCAATTTTACAGCCGCCAATGATTACCAAATTTCATTTACATTTCCTTCTGCCAATTTAGCAAGTGATAAGGTCTTGGTCTACTTATTAGTAGGAGAATTTGAAGGTGAAGACATTTGGAGACTAATGCCTCAAACTTATTATCTGGACAATGGTATTTTGGTTTATAATTTTGACTTTACCCGAAGAGATGTGATTTGCTTCTTAGATGGCGCAATTGATCCTTCCACTTTAGGTTCAGATTTCACCCAAAATCAAATTTTCCGGGCAATTGTAATTCCTGCAGATCCTGCCAACTTTAGAATGGACTACTCGGATTACACGGCTACCATGGAATATTATGGAATAGAAGAAGAGGATTTTATAAAAACCTATCCTAGAAATTAAAAACAACTGTGCGCTTTAAAGAAAATTAGGACCGGAACTTGATTCCGGTCTTTTTTTATGTGCAAGAATTATCAGCCAAATATTATTTGCTTCCTATCTTTGCACCATGCAAATCCAAAACGATCTGCTGCTAAGAGCAGCAAAAGGTGAAAAAGTGGAGAGAACTCCTGTTTGGCTCATGCGCCAGGCAGGTAGAATTCTTCCGGAATACAGAGCGGTAAGAGAATCTGTTTCCGGTTTTATTGAATTAGCACAAACTCCAGAGCTAGCGGCTGAGGTGACCATTCAGCCTGTTGATCTTTTGGGAGTGGATGCAGCGATCATTTTTTCAGACATTTTGGTAATTCCGGAAGCTATGGGCTTACCTTATGAAATGGTAGAGAAAAGAGGACCTTGGTTTCCAAACACTGTGAGCTCGGCTTCTGATCTTCAAAAACTTCGGGTCGCTGATGGAGCAAATGACCTAAGCTATGTTATCAAAGCCATAGAAATCACCAAAAAAGAATTGAATGGACGCGTTCCTCTGATTGGATTTGCAGGTGCACCGTGGACAATTTTCGCCTATATGGTAGAGGGAAGCGGCAGCAAAACTTTCTCCAAAGCAAGGGCTATGCTCTATACTGAGCCTAAATTATCGCACCTACTGCTTCAGATGATTACTGACAGCACTATCAACTATCTCAAAGCTCAAATTCAAGCAGGTGCAGACTTGGTTCAGATTTTTGATAGTTGGGCTGGAATATTAGGACCAGAACAATATGAAGAGTTTTCTCTTCGATATATCCGACAAATCTGTGATGCAGTAAATGAAGTTCCTAAAACAGTTTTTGCAAAAGGAGCCTTTTTCGCAAGAGAAGCCATGGGAAAATTAAACTGTGAAACTATCGGCTTGGATTGGAATATGGGGATCTCTGAATCCAGAAAGATGATTGGAGAAAATAAGACCTTACAAGGAAATCTGGATCCTGCTGCTCTATATGGCAACCACGACCAGGTAAGGACCGCCACTATACAAATGATGGAGCAATTTAAAGGCAGCAGACATATTGCGAATTTAGGACACGGAGTATATCCAGACATAGACCCTGACATGGTCAAAGTATTTATACAAACAGTAAAAAGTTTTAAATGATTAAGAGCCTTCGGGCTCTTTTTTATTGGATGCTAACCTGATCACCCACCTTGAGTATTCCATGAGATAGTGCTACCATATTCTGCCCAAAAAGCACTTTGTTATTGACAGTTCTAAAGCTTGCTAAAGTTTTAAGAGGCTCCTTACTTTTTGTTGCATTCTCCTGATCTATGGTAGTCATCACACAACGGGCACAAGGTTTCACAATTTGAAAATCGACCTCGCCTACCTTGAGCGTCTTCCAAGAATCTTCCTCATAAGCTTTGGCTCCACTGAAAACCAAATTAGGTCTAAACCTATCCATAGGCACAGAGCTCTCCAACCTGGAGTTGAGATCATCCAAGGACTCTTGTCCTATCAGCAAATACGGCATACCATCTGCAAAACTGACAGACTCATTGTCAACAGCGTACTTAGGACTCACAAGTCTATGGGTGGTTTCAGGCATTTTGACCAAATGAACCTCCATGCCCAATTTTTCAGAAAACCATTTATCGATATTGGGATCTAATTTTTTGGCGAGCATGGTATCATCCCATACTACTACTTCCACTGATTCATATCCTTCTAAAATTAAAGGGATTTGAATGTAATCCTCAGGTCTTTCTGAAGAATATACTTTCAGAAAATCAGATTCCAACTGTACTTTCAACAAGGCCAATCGGGGATATTCTCTCTGAGTGACAAACCTTCCCTGAGGATCAATCAACATCCATCTTCTGTCAAATTGAAATCCTCTTTCCTCCACCCGACAGACCTCCATTCGGATTCCCCCCAATGATTTAATGGGGTATATGTAAATATCCTGTAAAAAAATATCTTGACTCATATATGTTTTTTTTTGACCCTTCAAGATAAAACAGGTTTGGCTGAGAATCTTCTTTTCCAGCATACAATTTTTACTAGCGAATGCTTAAATCAAAATAGCCTGTATTTGGAAAAAGGCACTATTTGCTAAAAATCGTAAACAATACTCGTTTAAAGTCTAAAAAATGATAATCAGGAATCCAGCTTTCCCAAGTCTCCCAATTACATAAATACGTCAGGAATAACTCCCTAATGCTCCAAAATGAGAATCCTAGAAGCAAAACAAACATCCATTTAGCTTTATCCGATTTGAAGGATTTAAAAATTACTTTTCTCATAACCTAAAGATGCTACATAGCCAATGAAAGTTGCATGGCACAATATTTTTTTGCCTGTCATAATCTCAGCCAAATTCCGAGTTGTCTTGACAAAAACTGAAAATCCAGCTAAAAAATTGTCTTGTTTTCTGCCATTGTGACACGAATAATAGAAAAATATGGGCTGGCATAAGCATTGAAGATAGGGAGACGTATTAATTCAGCAACTAAATTAAAATTTATAATCATGGGAAAAATTATAGGCATTGACTTGGGTACCACCAACTCCTGCGTAGCTGTAATGGAGGGTAACGAGCCTGTAGTCATCCAAAACAGTGAAGGAAGAAGAACCACTCCATCAATTGTGGCTTTTCTTGACAATGGAAATGGAGAGCGCAAGGTGGGTGATCCTGCAAAGCGTCAGGCAATTACCAACCCGGGCAATACCATTTCCTCCGTAAAGAGATTTATGGGTAAGAAGTTCTCTGAAGTTTCAGAAGAGAAAAAACATGCTTCTTATAAAGTAGAACAAGGATCAAACGATACAGTTGCCGTAAAAATCGGTGACAGATCATACACTCCTCAGGAAATTTCTGCGATGATTCTTCAAAAAATGAAGAGTACAGCAGAAGACTTCTTAGGACAGGAAGTAACGGAAGCAGTAATCACAGTACCAGCTTACTTCAATGATGCAGAGCGTCAGGCTACGAAGGAAGCCGGTCAAATCGCTGGTTTGGAAGTAAAGCGTATCATCAACGAGCCTACTGCAGCTGCATTGGCTTATGGTATGGATAAGAAAAACCAAGACATGAAAATTGCAGTGTATGACCTTGGTGGTGGTACATTCGATATTTCAATTCTTGAATTAGGTGACGGTGTATTTGAAGTAAAGTCTACCAACGGTGACGTACACTTGGGTGGTGATGACTTCGACCAGGTTATCATCAACTGGTTGGCTTCTGAATTCCAAGCTGAAGAGCAAATCGATTTGAGAAAAGATCCAATGGCTCTTCAGAGATTGAAAGAAGCAGCTGAGAAAGCAAAAATTGAATTATCCAGCTCATCATCTACAGAAATAAACCTTCCTTACATTACTGCCACTCAGTCAGGCCCTAAGCACTTGGTGAGAAACTTAAGCAGATCTAAGTTTGAGCAACTTTCAGAGGATTTGGTAAAAAGATCAATGGAGCCATGTAAAAAGGCTTTGTCAGATGCAGGAATGTCTCCATCTGACATAGATGAAGTAATCTTGGTAGGTGGTTCTACCAGAATACCAAAAATCCAGGAAGAAGTAGAGAAATTCTTCGGCAAGAAACCTTCTAAGGGTGTAAACCCTGATGAGGTAGTAGCTATCGGTGCTGCTATCCAAGGTGGTGTATTGACTGGAGAAGTGAAAGATGTATTGCTATTGGATGTAACTCCTCTTTCTCTTGGTATCGAAACCATGGGTGGAGTAATGACCAAATTAATTGAAGCAAATACGACTATCCCAACCAAAAAATCAGAGGTCTTCTCTACAGCAGCTGACAATCAGCCAGCAGTAGATATTCACGTCCTACAAGGTGAGAGACCATTGGCGAAGGATAACAGAACTATTGGTAGATTCCAGTTAACGGATATTCCGCCAGCACCGAGAGGAGTACCTCAAATTGAAGTTACTTTTGATATCGATGCGAATGGTATCCTGAATGTGTCTGCTAAAGACAAAGGAACTGGCAAAGAGCAAAAGATTAAAATAGAAGCTTCTTCTGGTCTTTCTCAGGAAGAAATCGACAGAATGAAGAAAGAGGCAGAAGCAAATGCAGCTGCTGATAAAGCTGAGAAAGAAAAAATCGAAAAGTTGAACCAAGCTGATAGCTTGATCTTCCAAACTGAAAAGCAGTTGAAAGAATATGGTGAGAAACTTTCTGAAGGCAATAAAACTGCCATTTCAGGAGCACTTGACACCTTGAAAGCCGCTCATCAGTCTCAAGATTTGGCTGGAGTTGATTCTGCCATGGAAGGCTTGAATAAGGCTTGGGAAGCAGCTTCACAAGAAATCTACAATGCAACTCAGGGAGCTGGAGCTCAGCCGGGTGCTGATGCAGGAGCTTCATCTGGAGCAGAAAATGCCGGTGACGGAGTTTCTGATGTAGATTACGAAGAAGTAAACGAAGAAAAGAAATAATAAACTAAACCAACTTAGGCATCCGTCATTGGCGGATGCCTAATCCTTTTAAGAGCCAAGGATCAAGATGATAGTATCTCGACTCTTGGCTTTTTTCATGTGTTTATAATTTGTTTCTCAAAGGTCACATGGAATCTCACTTATGTTCCCCGATACATCGGGGCATCCCAGTGTGTGTCGGCTCCGACATGCTCGATTTCATCAATAATCATTCGATTATGCAACTCACGGCAGACAATAAATTGAAAAAGCTAATTGTAGTGGGAGATAGGGTATTAATTCGCCTGAAAAAACCCAACGAAAAAACAAGCACCGGACTTTATCTGCCTCCTGGAGTTCAGGAAAAGGAAAAAGTTCAACAAGGCTACATCATAAAGGCTGGCCCGGGATATCCTATTCCTATGCCTGCAGATGATCATGAACCCTGGATGGAAAATGAAGAAAAAGTAAAGTATGTCCCTTTGCAGGCAAAAGAAGGAGACTTAGCCATATTCCTTCTTTCTGGAGCTCACGAAGTAATGTATGAAGGAGAAAAATACTTTATAGTCTCACAGGCATCAATCTTGATGCTGGAAAGAGAACAAGATCTATAATTAAAAAAGCTCGGAATATAAACCGAGCTTTCTTTTTTAATGCCACCAGAGTTTTTTCTTCCTCATGGATTTAGGCTCAATATAGGATGCCTTTGAATTAACCTGAATTTTTTGAGATTTCTCCCAGACCTTTCTGTTTTTAGCTTCGAGACCTTTAGGATTGTTGATTTCCGATCTAGTTCTAATCTGAAGTTTTGCCGACTCAGAATTCCACTGCTTAAAATTTTTAGCTTCTGCTCCGGTTAGAGTTTGAGGAGAAGAATGGAAAACAACTTTGAGCGACTTATCTTGGGTTTTCCAGACTTTAGCATTTTTGGCTTTAGGTCCTTTGGATAAGCTTTGTGCTTGAGCGAAACCTAGGATGCAAAAGGCTGATAGAAAGAGCAATAACTTTTTCATATCTGTATATTTGGGTTGTACAAAGATATACAGCAGAAAAAAGAAATTGTTTCACTTTTCAGTATTTTTTCTTCAAAAAATCCGATCATTAGAAATTAAATTTTAAAAAATGTTTAAAAACTTATTTTCTGTTCAGTTTTAATTTCATCCTAATTATTGAAAAATCGCAGCATTATTGTTGGTTCATCATTCCATTTGATCCAAAAATCCTAAAGAAATTATGAAATAAAAAAAACCGAGGCGAAAATCACCCCGGCTTTCACACAACAATAGACCCTGTTTATTAGCTTAAAATGCAAATACTGCAGCCAGTAAAAACGAAGAAAGATTTTTGGTTGCAGCCAAATCTTTATTCATAAAGAATTCATTTCCCATGGTATCCAATCGGATTTCAGGGATTAGGGTCAAATTCTTGCCAATTTTTGCATTCCCTGAAAGAGTCACCGCAAATACATTTCCATCACCGGAACTATCTAATCCTACAACACCGTCCAACCCTGAGTTGAATACGCTGAAGTACTCACCTCGTAAGCCCAAGGCAAATTTTTCAGAAGTTGTAGCTTGCAAGTAGCCCGCAAATCCATAAAAACCATAACCATCACCTTCGGAGTCTTGCACGTCCGAACCACTGAAAAACTCTCCAGAAGAAGTGGTGTTATAGGTGGTATTTACACCTAAATACACGGCATCAGTTAGATTAAAGCCCGTAGTCAAATCTACCTGAAAGGTATTTCCTCCGGAAGTTTGCCCGGACATTAATGATCCGTCGTTGCTTAGTTTCCCGTCCTGATCTCCGTACACCACATTCAAGAATGTACTTCCCGCATCAGTTGAATACCCCAACTGAGCTCCTAGCGTATAGGTCCCATTTAGGTTAAACTCCGTCATATCTGTTGGATTCATCACAGCGGCCATGAAAGAAAATTTATCAGAAAGTGCGATATCAGCCTTCAAGCCTGTATGAGAGAAAGGTCCATAAGAAAACATGTAGGAAGTCGAGTAATTAAAATTTCCAGTCGGAGAAATCACTTCGTAACCCAAGAAGGTGTTGAAGTTCCCCAAAGTGAAAGTCACTTTGTCACTCGCATTCCAATAGACGTACATCTGATTGATAATCTGGGAGCTTCCAGCCATTCCTCCTGCATAAAGTGGAGATCCAAAAACGGCGTCTTCGCCTCTTGGGCCAAATACTAAATCAACCACAGCTCCAATCTTATCGCCCTCATAAGTGGCTATAATATTTGCCATACCCAATGAAAATCCAGGGAGATTTCCGAAAGAAGTGGCCGGAGCCATGATGTTTTCACCTTTATTAGGTGCATTGAGATTAGTTCTGAAATACGCATCAACAGAACCGGAAAGTGTCAAAGAGGGAGGAGCTTTTTCAGTTTCTTCTTGAGCAAAAGATACATGGAAGGAAGAAACAACTATGCATAGGATTAGTAGTAATGTATTTTTCATTTTAATTTTGAGTGTTGGTGAATGATAGAGTTGACCAATAGGACCCCTGCCCGCTTGAAAGAGAGTCGCATTTTTTTCTACGGGCGGGGTTCTTTATTTTTTTGATACTATTCGTCGTAAACGATAGTGTAACCTCTGATTCCATGTTCGTGGGAATCAAGACCTGTACGCTCGTGCTCTTCTGAGACACGGATACCAACCGTCTTCTTCAAAACAAAGAAGATCACAAAAGCTGCAGTAAAGGCAGTAACGCCACAGATTGCAACACCGATAAGTTGAGTTAGCAATGTATGCTCAGGATTAGTGGAAAAAATACCCACTGCCAATGTTCCCCAAACCCCACAGGTCAGGTGAACCGACACGGCTCCTACTACATCGTCAAGGTGAAATTTATCTAAAAGGATGGCAGAAAGCACTACCAAAACGCCTCCGATTAAACCAACCAGCACTGCGGAACCTGGGTTAATTACATCGGCTCCAGCTGTAATGGCTACAAGACCAGCCAGAATACCGTTCAAAACCATCCCTAAGTCTAATCTCTTGAAAGCAAAGTAGGCTGTAAGGAATCCACCCAATCCTCCTGCACAGGCTGCAAGAGAAGTGGTTACCAAAACAAAGGAAACCAATCCAGGATCAGCAGATAGCACTGAGCCACCATTAAATCCAAACCAGCCTAACCAAAGTAAGAATACACCGATTACGGCCAAAGGCACAGAAGCACCAGGCTTTTCTACAATTTTTCCGTTTACGTACTTACCGATTCGAGGGCCAACCAAGATCACACCGGCTAAGGCTCCCCATCCACCTACAGAGTGTACCAGCGTACTTCCTGCAAAGTCATAGAATCCCATGGCATCCAACGCGCCTCCACCCCATTTCCAGCTGCCTATCAAAGGATAAACAATTCCAACAAAGAAGAGAGTAAACACCAAATAGGCACCTAGTTTCACACGCTCAGCTATCGCGCCAGATACAATTGTGGCAGCTGTTGCGGCAAACATGGCTTGGAACAAGAAATCAGTCCAATAGGTGTAGCCTCCATCTGCATAAGCAGAACTTACATCAGCACTGGCAGGTGAAAACCAGAACATGTTCCAACCGGCGAAATCAAAACTTAGCCATCCTGGTGTTTCAAAACCAGGATACATTAGATAAAATCCAATGGCGGCATAGGAGATAATTCCGATAATTGGGGTGACGGTGTTTTTGAACAGGATGTTCACCGTGTTTTTGGCTTGGCCAAATCCTGCTTCCACTCCAGCAAATCCGAGGTGCATAATAAATACCAAGGCGGTGGAAAGCATCATCCAGACATTGTTCGTCGTGAGGATGTTTTGAGATATCTCCAAAGAGAGATCCATCGCGGCCACATCATTGGCCAACAGGGTTGCGAAATACTTCATAGGTTTGAGATTAAAATTTGAACTTATTTCAAAATTTTCGATAGGTTTGAAAGCAAAAGCTTTGAACGAATGTAATTTAATTTTTGATTAAAAAACAAATCACATTTTTATAAAAAGTCATATTTACTTGAATTTTTAATTGATTTTTGAACCAAATATTAACGATTTTTCAAAAAATTATTTAAAATAGATCATTTTACAGACCAATTGATTGATAAAATAATATTTTGAAGAGGTAAGTATTATTTTTTGAAAT
This sequence comes from Algoriphagus sp. UBA3586, assembly GCF_002376385.1. Lineage (NCBI taxonomy): Bacteria > Pseudomonadati > Bacteroidota > Cytophagia > Cytophagales > Cyclobacteriaceae > Algoriphagus > Algoriphagus sp. UBA3586. The sequence continues at coordinate 164,352 of NZ_DFMT01000045.1, forward strand.
CGGTTGCGGGAAATTGAAATCAGAATAAATAAAAATTAAATAACCTATTTTCGAACTATTATTCTGAAAAACAGAAAAAAACTAAATTTAATACTAAAGTATCAGGATTATCAAATATATAAATTTTAAAAAATCAGTATTTTTTTTAATCAAACCTCGAAAAAAAATCAGTTTTAACCGAAATAGAGGGTTAATTTTTAACTACAAAAATAAAAAAACCCGATAATTACCGGGCCTTAGGATTTAAATAAATCTAACTATTTACCTGGAAAGAAGAGCAAACTCCTTTGCAAAATAAGTTAGGATAATCTTAGCTCCTGATCTCTTGATACTTGTAAGCATTTCTATCATAGCACGATCATTATCGAGCCAACCTTTCTCTGCTGAAGCTTTCAGCATACTATACTCACCAGACACATTATAAGCAGCAATAGGCAAGGGATAATTATCTTTTAAAAGCTTGATAATATCTAAATAAGCTAAGGCAGGCTTAACCATTAAAAAATCTGCACCTTCCTCCATATCCAGATCAGCCTCAACTAGTGCCTCCTGAGAATTTGCAGGGTTCATTTGATAGGTCTTTTTATCTCCAAACTTCGGAGCTGAATCCAATGCATCCCGGAAAGGACCATAAAATGCACTTGCATACTTTGCAGTATATGACATGATAGAAGTATCCGAAAACCCATTCTGATCCAATAATTCTCGGATATAGCCCACTCTTCCATCCATCATATCAGAAGGCCCTAAGATATCAACCCCGGCATCAGCCTGAGCCAAGGACATTCTTCCCAATACTTCCAAGGTTTCATCATTCAAAATCTTTCCACCTTTCACTACGCCATCATGACCATCGCTGCTATAAGGATCCATAGCAACATCAGACATCAAACAGATTTCAGGAAAGTTTTTCTTTATTTCCCTCAAGGCTTTTAGATAAAATGTCTCCGGATTATAGCTTTCAGTAGCCATCGCATCCTTTAGACTTTCAGGATATGCCGGAAAAACATCAATTGCCCGAATCCCCAACTTCATACAGGATTCAACCTCGCTTAGTAAGGTATCAAGAGAATATCTATAAATGCCAGGCATGGAGTCTACAGGAATTCTCTTTCCACTCCCTTCCACCAAAAACATTGGAAAAATCAAATCCTTGACAGATAAGGAAGTCTCTTCTACCAAGTTTCTGACAGCCTCTGACTTTCTGTTTCTTCTGGGTCTTCTATTCATTTTTTGAAAATTTCAATCACAAAGGTATGCTCCTATCTTATTTGAATACTAAATCAAGAATTTAAAATTTCCAGCACTAAGTCTGGAGTTATCTCCCTGTAATCCTGAATGTAATAATTACTTGAAGGTAATTCTTCTTTTTTATGGGAGGATAACACCGCTACAACTTTCATCCCTGCATTCAACCCCGCAGTTACCCCAGAAAAAGAATCCTCAAACACCAAACAATTCTCCGGCTTTACCTTAAGATTTGAAGCAGACTTCAGATAAACTTCCGGGTCAGGCTTATGTTTATTCACATCCTCACTTGCCATGCTGGATTCAAAATGCGGAAATAGATCCAGCTTCCCAGCAATTAATTCCAAATTTGCTTTTGGCGCTGATGTCGCTACTCCGGTTTTTAGGTTGTTTCTTTTCAGACCGTGAAAAAATTCCAAGAAACCATCAATTGGATTGACATGGTGCTGATAAATTTCACGAAACAAGCCTTCTTTTTCATCTTCCAAACTCAATAGCTCCTCTCCTTCTATCTTTCGCCCAAAAAAATGACTCATTATATATGAGTTACTTTTCCCATACATATGGGCCGCAAACTCTTCTTCTGTTGGAAATAAGTTTCTTTTTGCAAAAAACTCTTTGAATGCCATCGAATGAAATGGATTGGTATGACAGATCACTCCGTCCATATCAAAAATCACTGCTTTACTCATAGTTATATAATAAAAGAGTCGCTTTCCATATTCAAATGAAAAGCGACTAATAGAAATGACAAGAAATTATCGGTTGAATTCAGCAATTACTCTTTCTATAATATCGCAGCACTCATGCAATTGCTCCTCGGTCATCACCAAAGGTGGCGCAAAGCGGATAATATTCCCATGCGTTGGTTTAGCCAAGAGACCATTTTCTGCGAGTTTAACACAAATATCCCATGCTGTAGAACTATCTTCAGAGTCATTAATGACAACAGCATTCAACAACCCTTTGCCACGAACCAATTTTGCAATAGGGAATTTGTCCACCATTTTCTGCATGCGATCCCTGAAAAGTTGTCCAAGTTTTCTAGCATTTTGGGCTAATTTTTCATCTCGAACAACCTCTAAAGCTGTCATAGCTACTTTTACCCCCAGAGGGTTTCCTCCAAAAGTAGACCCATGCTGACCTGGCTTGATCACGTCCATGATATCTTTATCTGCCAAAACTGCAGAAACCGGATAGAAGCCGCCTGAAATTGCCTTCCCCAAAATCAGCATATCCGGTTTTGTATAAGTCTCCTGCTTTTCACAATGACCTTGGCAAGTACAGTTGCCGCAAACTGCCAATAAAGACCCGGTCCTTGCAATTCCTGTTTGAATCTCATCAGCAATCAACAACACATTTTGCTCCTGACAGGCTGCCTTTGCTTGTCTGATATAATCATCTGCCGGTGTATACACTCCAGCTTCACCTTGTATAGGCTCCACCAAAAATGCAACTACATCTTCCTGTTTCAAAGCGACCTTTAATGCTGTTATATCATTATAAGGTATGCGAATGAATCCATCAGTATAAGGACCAAAATTTTTCCTAGCATTGGCATCATTGGAAAATGAAATGATAGTAGTGGTTCTTCCGTGGAAGTTGTTTTCAGCAACTATGATTTTGGCCTTGTTTTCAGCAACTCCTTTTCTCTCATAACCCCATTTCCTAGCGATTTTGATGGCAGTTTCCACACCCTCCGCACCAGTATTCATCGGTAGCACTTTGTCAAAGCCGAAATACTCGGTGATATATTTTTCAAAAGGCCCAAGCACATCATTATAAAAAGCTCTGGAAGTCAAAGTAAGAGTTCCAGCCTGCTCAATTAATGCATCTTTTATACGAGGATGACAATGTCCTTGATTGACCGCGGAATACGCAGATAGGAAATCATAATATTTTTTTCCTTCCACATCCCATAGGAACACCCCCTCACCCTTGCTTAATACCACAGGCAAAGGATGGTAATTATGTGCTCCATATTTATCTTCCAAGGCGATTGCCTGCTTGCTCGAAGTGATAGTCTCCATGTTTTTTCGTAAATTTGAGTTCTTAATTAATTCCTCTAATGCAAATATAACAAATGCAGAAGAGGGCTACTATGAAATCAGAAAAGAAGCAGGGTAAATTACCTGCCTTGGAGCCGGGAGATTATTATTTGAATGAGCAAGGCCTGATGGTCTTCACAGAAAAGTACCACCTCAAACGTGGTTATTGCTGTGGCAGTGGCTGCAAACACTGTCCCTATCCCAAAGGCTGAAAATATTCCTGGATATTTTTAAAAGCCTTTGTTGTTAATTCCCAAAAAGTTCCGATATTTGCAGACTCATTACAGAAACGCATACAAATTACGATACATAATCATGGCAAAAGTTTGTGACATTACCGGAAAAAGACCTCGAGTAGGTAACAACGTGTCCCATGCAAACAACAAAACGAAGCGTAGATTTTACCCAAATCTTCATAAGAAGACATTCTACGTACCTGAAGAGGATGCATGGATCACTTTAAAAGTGTGCTCTAAAGCATTGAAGACGATCAACAAAAAAGGTATCACTGCAGTTTTGAAAGAAGCTCAGGATAAAGGAATGATTGTAATCAGATAATCAAAGTCACGACGCAATAAAAGAATAAGAAGATGGCTAAGAAAGGAAATAGAGTACAAGTGATAATGGAATGCACAGAGCACAAGAACTCTGGCATGCCAGGTACTTCCAGATACATCACTACCAAGAACAGAAAGAATACAACTGAGAGATTGGAGTTGAAAAAATTCAACCCTATTCTTAAGAAAGTTACTGTTCATAAAGAAATTAAGTAATTTAAGCTCGGATTTAATCCGATAAAACGACAAAGATATGGCTAAGAAAGTAGTAGCAACCCTAAAAAAAGAAGGTGGCGTGTCTTACGCCAAAGTGATTAGAGCCGTGAAGTCTGAGAAGACCGGTGCATACACCTTCAGAGAAGAAATGGTTCCTTCCACATTGGTTCAGGATACCCTTAAGAAATAATTTGCCGAAAGCATCGTAATGATTTCTAGTCCCTCTGTCCATCGGTCAGCAGGGACTTTTTCATTATATTCCACTTTTAAATCATACTATCATGGGAATCTTTGGTTTCTTTTCAAAGGATAAAAAAGAAAGTCTGGATCAAGGACTTCAAAAGTCCAGCGACAATATCTTTTCCAAACTCAGCAAAGCTGTAGTTGGGAAATCCAAGGTAGACGAAGATGTATTGGATGAGCTGGAGGAGATCCTAATCACCTCTGATGTGGGTGTTGACACCACCATTAAAGTCATCCGAAGAATTGAGGAAAGAGTAGCTCGTGACAAATACCTGAATACTGAGGAGCTGGATGTTATCTTAAAAGAGGAAATAGCGGCTTTGTTGGAAGAGAATAATTCTCAGGATTTTCTGGACTTTGATTTACCTGAAGACAAAAAGCCTTATGTCATAATGGTTGTTGGGGTGAATGGAGTTGGCAAAACAACTACTATCGGAAAACTCGCTAACCTTTTTAAAAGTGCCGGTAAAAATGTGATTTTAGGAGCTGCTGATACTTTTAGAGCAGCCGCGGTAGACCAATTGATTCTCTGGGGCGATCGTGTCGGAGTACCTGTAATTTCTCACGGGATGAATACTGATCCAGCTTCTGTAGCATTTGACGCGGTTAAGCAAGGCGTCGACCAAAAAGCTGACGTTGTAATTGTAGATACTGCAGGTAGACTTCATACGAAAATTAATCTGATGAATGAGTTGAGCAAGATCAAGCGGGTAATGCAAAAGTTTATCCCGGACGCACCTCATGAGATATTACTCGTACTTGATGGTTCTACGGGACAAAATGCCTTCATTCAAGCAAAAGAGTTTACCAAGGCAACGGAAATCACATCCTTGGCCATTACCAAGTTAGACGGAACAGCCAAAGGAGGAGTAGTTATTGGTATTTCTGACCAATTCAAAATCCCGGTTAAATACATAGGGGTTGGGGAAAAAATGACTGATCTACAAATCTTCAATCGAAAGGAGTTCGTTGATTCTCTTTTCACCAAGAAATAATAGAAAGCCACAAACCAAAGAAGCTCTGGAATTTCCGGAGCTTTTTTTTTGCAAAAATTTGAACATTTAATTTTTTCTATCGTAATTTAATATGATATCATTTTAACATCATATTGAAATGGAAAAAATAACCAAACCCATCTCAGGCTATGTGATTCTTTTATTGAATCTAGCCTTAATTCCAGCAGCCATCTTTTCATTAATAAATGAACAAGCGGTGCTGGGAGTAGCCTCTATACTTGCATTCGTCCTACTTATACCGGGCTACTTTATAGTAGAACCCAATAAAGCCATGGTATTGCTTTTGTTTGGAGAATACAAGGGAACAGTGAAGGCAAATGGTTTTTTCTGGGTCAACCCCTTTATGACCAAGAAGAAAATTTCACTTCGGGTAAGAAACTTTGAAAACAAGCCATTGAAGGTGAATGACAAAATCGGTAATCCGGTCATGGTTGGTACCATCGTAGTTTGGCAGGTGGAAGACACTTTCAAGGCTACTTTTGATGTGGACGATTATGAAAACTTTGTACATCTTCAATCGGATGCGGCAGTTCGAAAAATGGCCGGATCCTATCCTTACGATAATTTTGAAGATGAAGAGGCCGAGGTTACTCTACGTTCAGGTGTGGAAGAAGTAAATCATTCCTTAGAGGAGGAGATTGTAGAAAGACTTAATCATGCCGGGATTAAAGTAATTGAAGCTAGAATTTCCCACCTAGCCTATGCTTCAGAGATCGCCTCAGCCATGCTTCAAAGACAGCAAGCCACTGCAATCGTAGCAGCAAGACAGAAAATTGTAGAAGGGGCTGTTGGCATGGTGGAAATGGCTTTAGAAGACCTCAAAGTGAAAGATATTATCGAGTTTGATGAGGAGAAAAAAGCTACCATGGTTTCCAACTTGATGGTAGTTCTTTGCTCAGATAAGAGTGCTAGCCCGGTGTTGAATGTAGGAACCTTACATCAATAAAATGGCTAATAGAGTCTTCAACGAAAATCAAAACTATAGAGGAACTTGGGTCATGTACCTTTTGCTCATGACAGAACTGCCCATACTCATACTTCTTTCTGTGGTTTTGATAAACTCTGACAAAGAAGTCACAGAGAACTTGGTGGGCCTTACTATTGCATCCATCGCCATCATTGGCACATTCTTGTTAATAATGAATATTCAACTGCAAACAAGAATTGATGATCAGGGTATATCCTATAAGTTTTTCCCATTCATCAACAAATGGAGACATATTCCAAGAGAAAAAATCAATTCTATAGAAGTGATCCATTACAGTCCAATCACCGATTATGGAGGATGGGGTTTGAAAGGAAACAAGTCCACCAAGGCTTATAGCATAGTAGGGGATGAAGGCTTATTAATCGATACTGGAGAGTCTAAAAAGATAATGCTGGGAACACAAAAAGGGCCTGAGTTACGAGTTTTTATCAATGATTGGAGGGAGGATTAGATTATGTCAAAAAAGAAAGCATTTGCACTTCGTATCGATGAAGAAACCATGAAGGCCATCGAAAAATGGGCTGCAGATGAATTTCGTAGTACCAATGGTCAATTAGAATGGGTGATCAGAGAAGCGCTTAAAAAAGCAGGCAGGCTTCCGAAAAATTCTTAGTCAAAGGCTAATAATTGAACTCCAAAGAGAATCATTTCCTTATATTAAGTGAGTAAATTAGATAAACGAACTTTAAAATGAACACGATAAAGAAAACACTTCTTTTAAGCCTGATTGCAGTTTTTGGATTGATTACAATTCCAAATCTTGCTTCAGCTCAGACGTCGGAGATGTCTAAAGAAGAAAAAAAAGAAATCAAATCGGCCGAAAAGCTAGTCAAGGCGAAGATTGATTTGGGGAAAAAATTAGAAAAGCTTCAAAAAGAAGAAGCAAAGCTGGTCAAAACCCAAACCAAATTTGAAAAAGACAATGCAGCGGGGAAACTTTCCCCAAATGATGTCGAGAAAATCACAAAGAAAATTTCCAAGCAAAAGAAAAGTATTGAAGGCTTGAAAAAGGACATTGAAAAACTCGAGAAGTATATTAGAGAAAATGAAGACGGCATATAGCCGTCTTTTTTCATTTAAATCTCAGGTTTATACAATAATTCCTCTTTTTCAAAGTCATACAAGGTCAAAGCCCTTAATTCATAATAGGCGACCCAAAAATCTTTCAATGCATCGAAATAAGCTCTCTTATTGCTGTCTTTTTCATTTTGAGCAATATTCAGATCAGTCACCGTGACATTGCCTGTCTGGTATCGTTTCAAAGCAATTTCGTATCTTCTTTGAGCCACTTCATCGGAAGTTTTGGTCACATTCAGCCGTTCCTTGATCATAAGGAAGTTTTTGACTTTGGTAAATATTTCCTGTTCAAAATTTATCACATCCTGCTGCACAGTATAATTTACGAGCTGCTGATTAGCTTCCGCCTGAGCCATTCTCGCCTTATTTCTTCCCCAATCCAAAATAGGCACCGAAACCCCTAAATTCACCAGAGCCTGGGTATTTGGATTATTGAAAATATCAGGAAAAGCAAAAGCTGCATTATTATAACCGTAACTCGCATTCAGTTGCATTCCTATTCTCTGACCTTTGGCTTCTGCCACCTGAGCTTCTGCCTCCAATTTCCTGCGATCAAACCCCAGGGCTTCAGACCGGTTTTGAAAAGCCAATCGAATTGCTTCTTCCACATTGACTTCAAAATCAGGCAAGTTTTCAGGAGACAACAAATTGATTTTGGTGCTTGGATCTAATCCAATAAATGAGTTGACTGAAAGCGCCGAACTCTCCAAGTCTAATTTCGCCTGAGCTAAATCCTGTCTTGCCTGTAAGGCCTGTAATTCAACCTGCAAAAGTCTATCTTCGAAAGTAGTTCCTAATTCGTAACGCTTCTTTTCAATAGAGAAAATCTCCTCTGTATTCTCGAGATTTTGAGTTGCGACCTGTAAGTTTACCTGAGCTATCAGGTAGTCAAAAAACAATTGAGTCACAAACAACGAAACTTCTTCCATCTCCTGTACATACTCTCTTTTGCTTTCTTCGAATAGCAAAGGCTGAATCTTCTTATCCCATTTGAATGGATTATAAGCAAAAAGCGGCTGTTGCAATCTGACATTTACAGGAACTCCCGACCAGCGAGTTTGTATCTCATTAGGTCCAGCTAAGAAATTATCAAAGCGGTTGGTTGAAGTATTCACCGAAATTACACCACCCGTAGGTGCTATTACCTGCTGCAGCCCCAGCTCCAAGTCCATGAAATTCTGTCTTACCTGCAAAAACTCAATGCTACCATCTGGCTGAGTGATACTATTAAAAGCCTGAGAGTAACTGGGAATTGTCCCATTAAGGCGAAGTTGAGGATTGTAATTGGACCTGAAAAGCCTGTATTGCCAAAATCTATTTTCCTTTCTGGTCAATGCTCTTAATGCTGCGGGAGATCTATCTTTAGCTCGTTGAACCATTTCCTGAAGCGTATAAGTAGCTTCATTTTGGGCTTTTAAATCGGTTGGAAAGTAAGTCAGAGCAAAAAATAATAAGCCAATAAAGTATCTTTTTATCATCAGATTTTAAATCATAAAATGGTAATTTGAACTAAAATAATGATAGTTCTACGAATTACAAATTAAGCGTAGAATCCCAAATCCTAAAAAATCCTAAATCCCTTGTATTTGATGATTCTTTCAGGCAAAAATGATTGATTATCTTGCAGCCTGAAAAGCGATATGAAGAAGATAATCAGTTTTGTCATCCGGTATATTCCCAGGCCATTTTTACAAAGAGTGAGTCCTTTGGCCATGAAATTTTTTGCTATCACTAATCGTGGCAGCGCAGTTCAATGCCCAGTTTGTGAAAATTCTTACAAAAAATTCCTCCCTTACGGCCGGATAGCAAGGGAAAATGCTCTTTGTCCCAACTGCCTTTCCTTAGAAAGGCACAGATTGATGTGGCTCTTTCTGAAAGAAAAAACCAACTTCTTCACGGCTCCATTGAAAGTTTTGCATGTTGCACCGGAGCATTGTTTCATCCAGCGATTTGAAACCCTTCCAAATTTGGAGTATGTCACAGCAGATATTGAGTCTCCCTTGGCAAAAGTTAAAATGGACGTTCATGATATTCCCTTTCCTGAAAATTCTTTTGACGTAGTATTCTGCAACCATGTTCTGGAACACGTAGAAGACGATATAAGGGCTTGTCAGGAGTTTAACAGAGTCCTGAAGCCAAGCGGATGGGGTATTCTCCAGTCTCCAGTATATCCTATAGAAACAACTCTGGAAGACTCTTCGATTACAGACCCTGCAGAAAGAGAAAAACTCTTTGGCCAAAGAGACCATGTTCGAAAATTCGGTAAAGATTACGCAGAAAGATTAAGACGCTCAGGATTGCGCATAGAAGAAAATCAATTCGTGAAAGAATTATCCGAAAAGAAAGTATCTCACTTTGCTTTACCTTCTCAGGAAATCATTTTTGTCTGTAAAAAAGGAGATTAGCCTTTGAATTGTTTTAACACCAGTTCGTAAATCAGACCTTTCCCATAAGCCGAGAGTTGTATAACTGAGCAGACTAAGGCCAAAAATCCTGTAAGCAATGACTTGGTTTGAAGAGATGCAGAAACTAGGATTAAGAAGGCCCAAAGACAGATCAATCCCCGTTGAAGTTGAATAGTAAGAGGATGCCAACCAATCAAAGTAATTAATAGAAATAGGAGAAAAAGAGAAGGAAACAAATGAACCAGCTTGATTGCTCCTGGATGAAACCTTGACACATTCACTCTGTTTCTCCCAAAAGAAAATGCCTGTTTGGTGAAGCTTAAAAGTGTATTTTTTCGCTTATGATAAACAAAGGCATCTTCTATTAACTCCAATTTAAATCCTGCCTTTTTTATTCGGATACTCCATTCAATATCCTCTCCTCTATTTGGATCTACAAACCCACCTGTGCTTTCGAAAACTTCTCTGGAAACTCCCATATTAAAGCCCCTTGCCTGATACTTGGAGGGATCTTTTAATTTACCTCTAATACCTCCAGTTGTCCAGAAAGAGGTCATGGCAAAATCCATTGCCTTCTGAAGAGCTGTAAATTCTTCTTTTGCAGCATCTGGCCCTCCATATGCATCCAATTTCCTTTTCGGAATTTCCTTCGATAAGACTTGCAGAAAATTTGGTGGGAGAATTACATCCGAGTCTAGAATGACAAAAAAGTCACCAGAAGCATTTTTCATCCCAAAATTTCGGGCAAAGCCCTGACCTGAATTTTCCTGATAAAAATACCGGACCTCTAGGTCTGGGGAAAAAGAAGCCGCAATTTCTTCAGATTTTATATAAGACCCATCCTCAACAATGACAACTTCAAAATCTGAATAGCTCTGATTTTGTAGACTTTCTAAAAGTTCTCGAATTTCATGAGGACGATTATAGACCGGTATGATTACCGAAAATTTCATTAAAAGTGAAAATTGATTTCTTCATCAATTTTGTATTCAGTTTCCTTAGATTGATTGGATGTCATCAATTCTGCAATGAAGCCTGTCACAAACAACTGAACTCCTATAATCAAGGCAACCAAGGCCAAAAAGAATAAAGGCTGGTCTACTATTTCCCGAACTGGTTTTCCCTGGCTTAGTCCATAAACTTTTTGAAAAATCAGCCAGCAGGTAATAATAAATCCTGAAAAGAAGGAAAGGGTACCCCATAATCCGAAAAAATGCATGGGCTTCTTTTTGTATCTATGCACAAATGAAACCGAAATCAGGTCTAAAAACCCATTCAGGAAACGCTCGATCCCAAATTTGGAATATCCATATTTTCTGGCCTGATGCTGAACAACTTTTTCACCGATTTTCGCAAACCCATTCCACTTTGCCAAAAGGGGGATATAGCGATGCATCTCCCCATAGATTTGAATGTTTTTAACCACTTTAGACCTATAGGCTTTCAATCCGCAATTGAAATCATGAAGTTTTATTCCTGATATCCATCGGGTAACTGCATTAAAAAATCGGGAAGGAATAGTTTTGGAAATAGGGTCATGCCGTTCTTTTTTCCAGCCAGACACTACATCATACCCTTCTACTGTTATCATTTTAAACAGTCCCGGAATTTCGTCGGGACTGTCTTGCAAATCAGCGTCCAAAGTAATCACTACTTGCCCTTCAGCCTTTTTAAATCCAGCATCGAGAGCTGCAGATTTGCCATAATTTCGAATGAAATTAAGTCCTTTTATATTTCCGTTTTCTTTGGCGAGGCGCTGGATTACATCCCAAGACTGATCGGTACTTCCATCATTGACCAGTATAATTTCATAAGAAAAGCCGTGGTCATTACAGACACGGCTAATCCATTGGGTCAATTCCGGTAAAGATTCTTCCTCGTTAAATACTGGAACTACAGCTGAGACTTGAAGCATTTTAATAATCTAGGGACTTATCTCTTTTTTTAAGGATAGCCCCCAAAATTAAGGCAATGATTGCATATACTATCAATCCAAAGCCAAAGTTTTTGATTTGGCCTCCTAGCGTAAAATTATTCCTGGTAGCTTCCCTCATCTCATCCAGCTGCTCAGTGCTCATATTATCAGGATTAGCACCAAAACTCTCCATAATTTCCAGAGTATTCTGAACTGATGCATCTGCGAGTACATCTGGTAATGATGGGTCTATCACATGAAATAGTAGGATTTGCCCTATAATGCTAATTATTCCTGAGATGATAATAGCTATAAAGCTAAAGTTAAAGGCAGTCCCAAAACTCATGAACCCACCTAATTCGGCTCTGTATTGCCTTCCAAAGTAAATTATCAATACAAAAAATAATACGATTGCAACTAAGCCAAACCAACCAGAAGCGAGTAAAGTAGAATCAATGAAATACGCTATATAAGTTATTGCCAAAGAAACTAGGCCGATTGTCAAACCAGGTTGGACTGCGGCTTTAAAGGGAGTTTGTTGCTCTTCCATAAGTGATCAATTAGGGTTTTTCCTCAAAATAATAGAAATAATAATGGTAAAAAACAGTCCGGGGATGATTTTCCATATAGCATCATTCAATCCAATGTCAAAAGGAACCATGGATTGTACATTTTTTAAAGTACTCTGATAAGAATCCTCTCCCACTTGAGATATGATAGTGTCTTTACTTGATCCCAAGACTTCAAGTTTGGAAGATTTGATTTCTTCAAATAATTCAGGAAATGAAAGCAAAATAATCCAAATACCTAAGCCGGAGATAATGGCAATCAAGCAATAGGTCACGAAACCAACCGACATCCCTTCGGCAAAAGAAATAAAGCCGTTATTAGAATAATCTTTGAAAAACTTCAAAGCCAAAAATATGGATATGGGAGTGATGACATAGCCGAAAATCAAATTAAGATTCGTAGGATCCGGTTCCATCCAAGCTAATATCCCGAAAGCTATGACACTTAAGATTCCACCTAAGGTTCCGAATTGATACGCAGATCCAAAATATTTATTCATCAATTTTTATCAATTGCCCTTTTTGAAACACATACTTCACTTTACCGGTCAACTCAGTTCCAAACCAAGGGTGATTTGCTGAGAGAGACTTATTGGATTTACGGTTATAGGTCCACTTTTCAGCTGGATCAAAAATCGTCCAAGAACTATCCTGGTTATCGGATAAAACTTTGGTAGGCCCATCCGTGATTTTTTCAATCAAAAGATCCCAGCCCAAATCTTTTTCAAGCTTTACCATAGCAGGAAGAAATGTTTGAAGGCCAGACATCCCAAAAGAGGCGAGGTCAAACTCCATAAATTTGGAGTCAAAATCCTGAGGCTGATGGTTGGATACCAAGGCATCTATAGTTCCATCTTTGAGGCCTTTAATCAAGGCTTTTCGATCTGGAACACCTCTGAAAGGTGGAATCACTTTATAATTGGGATCAAAATCCTTTAAGTCAGAGTCTGAAAACAAGAGTTGATAGATGGATACATCAGCAGTAACAGCCAAGCCTATTTTTTTAGCTTGTCTAATTAATTCCACCCCTTTTGCTGTAGATACTGTTTGAAAATGTACTCTGCCACCAGCGTAGCGAATCAATTCCAGGTTACGGTGTATGGCCACTTCTTCAGCCAAAGATGGCATCCCTTTCATACCCAAATGTGTAGACATCTCTCCTTCGTGCATTTGTCCGAAAATAGATAATAAAGGGTCATATGCATGGTCAAACAGAATACCCTCGAACTTCTGTAAATACTGAATAACTTTTAAATAGCGATCGCTATTAGAAAGGGGCTTATTACCTTCTCCAAAAATTCTAACACCAGATTGGTAATGCATATCCAAGATTTCGGTCAGATCTTCTCCGTCGGTGTTCTTCGTTACAGCACCTTGTACAATCAATTTAGGAGAATACTGAGCAGCCTTGGATTTGATGAAATCAACCTCATTTTTGGATTGAACGACGGGATCTGTATTCGGCATTAAAACAGCCTTTGAAAAACCACTTACTTGAAGTGATTCGCATAAACTTTCAATAGTTTCCTTGTATTCCAATCCAGGTTCTCCGGCTTTAACGCGAAGATCAGTCCAGCCTGGACTAGCAATCCAGCCTGATGCATTTATTTCATTATTGGGTGATTCTTTGGATGGAGAAAAAGGAGTGAAATTCCCTTGATCAAAAATAAAATCTCCTTGAGTAGATTTTCCTGAAGCAATGAGGGTGATACCTCTGAATAGTACAGCCATTATTTCTGATTTGCTACAAAACTGCAACAATATTCTAAAAATGAAAAATAAACTTCAGTGTCAGGGGATAAATCTATTCATTACCCTTCGTAGGAGGAGTAATTGGGTTATTGGTTATTGGGTTATTAATGATTGAGTTATTGGTTATTGAGTTATTTGTTATCGGGTTTTTGGAAAAAATTCAAAGCTAGGCCTTAATAATTTCAGCTTTCTCATTTAAGCCTTCATCGTTTCAAGCCTACTGCCTACTCAATGCTGCGTACTATTCCTGCACTGAATAAACTTCATTGGGACGAATAACCAGTGGTCCGTTCTTTCAGCTTTCTAACTTAAGCTTTCATCTTTTCAAGCCTACTCAATGCTGCCTAGTATACTTGAACTGAATAAACTTCAATGGAAAGAATAACCAGAATTCCGCCCTTTCAGCTTTCTGACTTGAGAATTCCGCCTTTCCTCTCGTCTCTCGCTTCTAGCCTCTCGCTTCTCTGTAGCACTAAAACAAAAAAACCCCAGCGGTTAGGCTGAGGTTTGAATAATGTGGCGGCGACCTACTCTCCCGTGCGCCGCGGCGTACCAGTACCATCGGCGCTGCAATGCCATTCCGCCCTTTCAGCATTCTCACTTGAGCCTTCCTTTACGAGATAAACCTCCAAACTTCCCTACTGCCTACTCAACACTGCCTACTATTATTGCATAGAAACGACTTTTAATTGGTCGAAATCTTCCAATTTGAGAGCGACTAGACGTCCGTCCTTTCAGCTTTCTGACTTGAGAATTCCGCCTTTCCTCTCGTCTCTCGCTTCTCTGTAGCACTAAAACACAAAAACCCCAGCGG
>NZ_DFMT01000022.1:0-29535 GCF_002376385.1 Algoriphagus sp. UBA3586
CCTTAACCTGACGGCTATGGCCTCGGAAGGCAGGTTTGAATTGGTTTAAGGGGATGGTTATTTCCTCCCACTCACCGCTTGTTTGGAAACTTGCCACATAGGAATGATAATCTGATCGCTTTCTTTTAAATCGGAATTGATAGGTCTTTGTATCACCTCGAAGCCGAAATTTTACTTGAGAAGCTCCATCTATGATGGTTTTATCAGGTTGATATCTGACCGAGGAAAAGCCACCATTATTTTCTAGGGAAACTTTCCCCTCAAATACACCATGTCCCTCTGAATTGATAGAGAATGAGCCATCAGATCTTCCACCCATGACCACATCATCGATAATTCTCCAGTCTGATTTCTTACTATCGGATTGGAAGTCGTAAAGAGTCATGCTCGTAAATAATTGAATGAAAATAGCCAATAGTACCACTTAGATAGAATCCACTGGCTGTGAAATTGTTTGGAAAAATTAATTTGTATGGTTGTCTGCAAGTCTGCCAGTTACCATATTTTCTTTGCTTGACTGATTGAAGAGTGAAGAGTGAAGACCGAAGCTTCCCGAATTCTGATCCTTTTGCCTATTACTAAGCAATATTTTCTATTTAGTGGTGAAAAAGCGGATATAGACATTAATTTGATTCAAAAACTAATTTCATTGTGATGGATGCAGTTTTGTTTTTTGAACTGGTGTTAAAGGCTCCTCCCCAGGAATAATCTTCTCCTGAATTTTGTCCGGTGATTTGAAAAACTCCCATATTGGCAGAAATCAAATCGCCTAGTTTTGCCTCTGAATTTTCAGCGATGCGCTCCGCGCGAATTCTGGCATCTTCAGTTGCCTTTGCTATCATTTCCAATTTGAGCGACTCTAATTCGGTATAGTAGTATCGGGGTTGTTGGGAGTAAAAAGCAATTCCTTGATTTAATAATTCCGTGATTTCCCGGCTGATTTTTTCCACCTTTTCTACTTCCTTGGATTCAATTTGTAAGGATTGACTCAATTGATATCCAGTAAAGGTTTGCCCCATGTATCTTCCGTCATTGGAGTAGTTTTGCTGGTATTGGGGGTTTGTGATGACCGCGTTGAAAACCAATTGTTCCTTCGGAATTCCTTTGGAAACTAAATAGCTTGTGACCGATTCGCGATCTCTTTCCAGATTGGAATAGGCAGTCTGAAGGTCTTTGCTTTCCCGACTGAAATTTCCCTCCCATACGATCAGGTCAGAAGTGAAATTACTTTCTCCTAAGCCCGTCACATTAATGGTGCCTTGTGGCCTGTTTCGGTTGATTACTGCATGGCCCAGTACGATAGAAGAAAGAACTATGGCCAAAGAAAAAATAATGGAAGATGCTTTCATAGTGGTTTGTTAATGGATTAATATAAAAATTTTATACGAAAAAAAGCCCGGAAGGAATCCAGGCTTTTGGTCAATTCATAAATTTTAACGCTTAGAAAACCCGCTGCTTCAGAACCTGCTCTTTAGGGTTTTCAAGGTCAATGAGATATCCATTTACCACTGCGTATTTCAGTAAATCGCCTTCTGCTATAAAGAAGTTTGGCGAAGAGCCTGTCTTCCAGCCGGAATTGAAATCTTTTTTACTCTGTAAAACCAGAATGGGTAATTGATGAAGATCTCCAGGCTTTCCATTTTTTATCTTAACTCCCAAATAGCCTTGTCTCAATAGCTCCATCGCTTCTTCTGAACTGATAGCTGCCAAGTTTTCAAATTCTTGCTCGAATACCTTACCTTCCTTAAAACTTAAACCTGTTGCATCTATTTCTTCAAAGCCAAAATAGACCTGCATATCTCCTAAATCTTCGACGTTTCCAGTAACATAAAAAGTACTGTCTGCATTGCTTTCTCTTCTACGAATCGCTAGATCGACAGGGAATTTTTTCCCCTCAACTTCGACTTGCATCTCTTTGATGATCAGGTCAACCAATTGTAAATCGTTGTCAGGGATTGCAAAGTATTCATCAATGCTATGCTGTGCGTAGGATTGGGTGGCAATTTGATGTAGAGCATTCAGGATTATCAGGAAGTTTAATTTACGGATATACTGCTTTTCTGGGTCACCAACATAGCCTCCAGATTCAATCAGGATCGTACTGGTTCCCCATTTTTGGATATTATCTCCAAAAGCTCGTGGCTCAAATGCATCGTCATACTTTCCTACCTGTCCGGGAATAAGCTCTTGCAAAAGCCTGTTCATTCCCACTATGGTTTTCATGGCTCTTCCTCTTACCTCATTGATTTCTGTTTCATAATTATAGGCAGGAGCTAGAACAGAAATAGTTGCCTGCTTCGCTGTATTTACCACATTATAATAAACCTGTTGATCATGTAGGTTAAACCCGAATTCGGGCTCAAAGCTGTCTCTTGCATTTTTTAGAATCACAGCTTCCGGAGAAATCTGAGAAATTGCATCCCTATTTAAATCTATGTCTAAAGCATTTCTCCTTTGAAATATTTCCGCTCCGTCGGGGTTGATCATGGGAATAAACTTGAGGCTGAGGGAAGTTTTCAGGAGCTTTCTCAAGCTATCAAATTCGTCTCCGGATGCTTCCAAGAAATTGAAAAGATCAAATATAGCCATGGTGGCGGTGCTTTCATTTCCATGCATCTGAGACCAAAGCATGACCTTGGTTGAACCCTTACCCCAATCCAAAGATGTTATGGATCTTCCTTCTACTGACTTCCCCAATTCTGTTATTTGAAAAGAATTTTGATGCTTTTGAATCAATGGTTGTAAATCAGCATGCTTGAATCGTCTATGAGTAATAGCGGGCTCCTTAAATTTTTCAAAGGCACTTTCCAAAAAAGGGGTATTCAGGCTTTCAAACTTTTCTTCATTTGCCGTTTTGCATCCAATAATAAAAACTAAAAACAGCAAAAACAGGCTAAATTGATTTCTCTTCATTATTTTCATGTTTTCAAACAGATAGGATAGGAATAGAAGTAAATCTAGGAATCTTCTGTTGAAAAATCGGCCTATTTCTTACAATTCAGACTCTTTTCTTCCCATGAAATTATCTTATCAGGTATTTGATTTACCACTCCGACATACCTTCACGATTGCCCATCAAAGCAGGGATATTCAGGATACCCTCATCGTGACATTGGAGGATGCAGGTTTTTTCGGTTTAGGCGAGTCCACTACCAATCCCTTCTACGGCGTCACAATTGAAACTATGACGGAGGCCCTGGAAGCATTTAGGCCTGTATTGGAAGATACTAAAACGGTTAATCCAGAAACGCTTTGGGCCATGGGTAAAGATTATTTCAAAGGCAATCCCTTTGCTCAATGTGCATTGGATATGGCCGCATGGGATCTATTCACAAAAAGGCAGGGGCTAAAGCTATATCAATACCTTCAGTTACATCCTGAAAACATCCCCACCACCAACTTTACCATAGGAATTGCCAGCATTGAAAAGATGGTTCAGAAAATGAAGGAGGTGGACTGGCCTATTTATAAAATCAAATTAGGAACTCACGATGATCTGGCAATTGTGAAGGAACTGAGGAAGCATACCGATGCTGTTTTCAGAATAGATGCAAATTGTGCTTGGACCGCTGAAGAGGCCATCCGAAACTCTGAAGAATTGGTCAAATTAGGAGTGGAGTTTATGGAGCAGCCTTTAGGCAAGGATGACTTGGAAGGAATGCGGGAGGTGTACTTGCACTCTAAGTTACCTGTAATGGCAGATGAGAGTTGTATTGTAGAAGAAGATGTGAAAAAATGCCACGGTCTTTTTCACGCGATTAATGTCAAGTTGGTGAAGGCAGGCGGGATTACTCCGGGTTTGAGAATGATTCAAGAAGCGAAAAGATTGGGAATGAAAACGATGGTGGGTTGTATGACTGAATCCTCGGTGGGAATTTCTGCGATCGCTCATATCGCTCCACTTTTGGATTATGTGGATATGGATGGGGCGATGTTGCTGGCAAAAGATCCGGCAGATGGAGTTAAAATTAGCCCTGAAAAAGTGACCTTCCCTGAAAGGAATGGTATTGGAGCAGTTTTAGTATAAAAAAACCGTGAGCGAACTCACGGTTGGATTTGGGTTATTTTGAATTAAGATTCCCCAACAATCAGTTTAAAGCCTTCTCCATGTACCGTTATAATCTGAACTTTGGGGTCGTCTTTTAATATCTTTCGAATTTTACTCAAATAAACGTCCATACTTCTGGCGTTGAAGTAGCTGTCATCTCCCCAGATTTGCTTGAGTGCGTGAGATCGATTGACCAATCTATTCATCTCCGAAGCTAGGAGTCTCAGCAATTCATTTTCTTTAGAAGTGAGTTTATGCTTGCCTTTCGGGCCATCAAGAACTTGCTCATCGTAATGCAATTCAAAATCTCCGAAGTTGTAAACTTTCAATGCTTCTACTTCAGTGGATTTTTGTGTTCTTCTCAAAATTGCATTGACCCTCAATAGCAATTCTTCCATGCTGAAGGGCTTGGTGAGATAATCGTCTGCTCCGATTTTTAATCCTTCGATGATATCATCTTTTTGATTTTTCGCAGTCAAAAACAGGATAGGGAGATCATCCTGCACCTTTTTGATCTCCTTGGCTAAGGTAAAACCATCCTTTTTGGGCATCATGATATCCAATAGGCAAAGGTCGTATTTATCTTTTTTGAATTTATTCCATCCTTCTTCCCCATCCCGGCAAAGTGTGGGCTCATAGCCTTTCATTTCGAGATATTCCTTTAAGATATCACCCAAATTTGGGTCATCTTCCACCACTAGTAGTTTTGCTTTGCTCATTGTTTTTTGGGTAGATTAATTGTGAATGTACTTCCTTTTCCCAACTCACTCTGTACTTGAATTTCTCCTTTATGGGCTTCCAACATAGTTTTTACATAAGAAAGGCCCAATCCAAATCCTTTTACATCGTGGAGGTTTCCGGTAGGTACACGATAAAACTTATCAAATATTTTCTTCTGGGCATCCTTATTCATTCCTATTCCTTGGTCCGAAATACTTACCCATACTTGTTCTTCATTTTCCCAAGCTTTGATATGGATAGTGGGTTTTTCCCTACTATACTTATTGGCATTGTCGAGGAGATTATTGAATATATGAGTGACATGAAAGAAATCTCCTTGTATCAGTCCATCGCTCAGTTCATTTTCAAACTCAATATTTCCTTCCCTTTTTTCTATCTGTAATGAAAAATGATCCACTGCATTCTCCAGGAGTTCGGAAAGGTCGATGTCTTCCACCTTGAGTTTAAAATCCTTCTTATCTAACGCAGCTGCCTGCAATACGTTTTCTACTTGGGCTACAAGCCTTTTATTTTCATCTTTAATAATGCCTAAATACCGGGTTCTAAATTTATCCTGAGATGAAAGTTCAGGGTCCTGAAGTGCTTCCACCGCCAAACTCACCGTTGCTAATGGAGTTTTAAACTCATGAGTCATGTTATTGATGAAATCATTTTTTGTATCCGAAAGCGCTTTTTGTTTGAAAATGACACGAATTGCATAGATGAAACACCAGATGATTACTCCGATAAATAAGATGGAAGAGGACACGGGTAGCCATACTTGACGAAGTACATGGTTGTTTTTCTCCGGAAAGAATATGTAGAGGTAATTCTCCTTTCCAAAAATGTCATTGGGGAAAAGCTTGGCCTGTATGCCATATTGAACTAGTCGGAATGGTTCAGACACAGGTCCGATAGGCATCAAGAGACCATCGTCTTTTAACAGGCCCAATTCGAAATCTTCATAAATTCCTCTTTCCAGCAGGTGATTTTTGACCAGTTTTCTTACCTGAGAAGTATCAAGGCGGTTTAAAATGGCTTTTTGCCCAGCTGCCATTTCTTCCCAAGTTTGGTTAATCAGGTCAATTTTTAGGTTGGTTTTTTTGATTTTTTCCAAGGCATCCTCGGAGACATTGACCTCTTTTTCGAAGTTTGGATCCAAGTAGCTCCCTGTTGGCCCTAAACTGTATACTTCCACCTGGCTGAGGTATTGTAACTGCCTCTCCTTTTCCTCCAAAAGGATAGCCATTTCATCCGGAGTAAAAATAGTAGAGGCTACCTCAGGAGTCATAAGCGTAAAAAATCTTTCCATTTCCTGTAAAACGGATAAGTCAATTCCTCTGGATTCCAGCATCCTTCTGAAAGTAGCACTGACCTGAGGAACTGGAGTAATTTTTAAGGTATCGATGATAGAGGGCCCCCTTCTAAAACCTGATTTGGGGCGAATTTCAAAATCAATAGGTTCAATTTTCTCAAAAAGTGATTTTTGAAGAATGGGGTCCTTCATTAATTGGCTTAGCAAAACGTCACTAGCTTCACTCTTTTCGAGTTGATCTGTAGTCCCTGCCAGTGCTTGATAGACATCCTGATCAAACCTTTCTTGATTGATTCGGATCGCATTTCTCACCCAATAGTATTGAAATCCCACCAAGCCAAGGCTGGCTACGGACATCAAAACAATTATTAAAGTGATCTTATTTTTGGACATGTTACAAATTTAAAGGCTTATCGGGGGAGAAAGGTAGGGTTAACAATATTTAACGGCTTGAATGAAAGACCATTGAAGGCAAGTTTAAATGGGATTTTGTACCCAGAAAGCCCCTCTGAGATGCTAATTGAGGGCTATTTATTCTTCATTCTAGGGCTATTTAGCTATCTTTGTGGCCAAATTTGAGAACATGCCACAAGCTATTAAACCTACTCATATTCAAGGAATTTCCTTGGAATCTATTGCTGAAAAATATGGAACGCCTCTTTATGTGTATGACGGTGAGAAAATCACCAATCAAGTGCATGCTATTCAAAAGGCTTTTCTGGGAGTACCTTTAAAAATAAAATACGCGACCAAGGCTTTATCCAATATCAGTATACTCAAACTGATCAAAAATGCGGGTGCTGGAGTGGATGCAGTCTCCTTGGAGGAAGTGAAATTGGGATTGATGGCAGGTTTTCAGCCTTCAGAAATCATGTATACTCCGAGCGGAGTAGGCTTTGATGAGATTGAGGAGGCTGTAGATCTAGGTGTGATGATTAATTTGGACAGCCTTCCTTTGATGCAAAAATTTGGAGAGGTCTATGGCAACAAAGTGGGCGCTTGTATCCGGATCAATCCTCACATCATGGCTGGAGGGAATATCAAAATTTCCGTAGGTCATAAAGCAAGTAAATTCGGGATTTCCATAGAGCAACTTCCTGAAATTCTGGAAATTGTCAAAGAAAAAAACCTTAAGATCGTTGGGCTTCATGTGCATACCGGATCTGATATTTTAGATGCAGAAATATTCTTAAGAGGAGCCAATGTTTTATTCGATACGGCGTTTAAATTTCCAGACCTGGAGTTTATCGATTGTGGAGGAGGGTTTAAGGTTGCCTATAAAGAAGGAGATCCAAGAACCGACATTCAGGAGGTAGGGGAAAAGGTCAGCGAGGCTTTTCAGCAATTTTGTGAAAAATATGGAAAGCAATTGGAGCTGTGGCTAGAACCAGGTAAGTTTTTGGTCAGTGAGTCGGGGTACTTGCTGGTGAAAACCAATGTAGTGAAGAAGACACCTTCCATCACTTTTGCAGGTGTTGATTCCGGCCTGAATCATTTGTTGAGGCCCATGCTATACGATGCCTATCATGATGTTTATAATCTGAGCAATCCCGATGGAAACACTCATACGTATAATATTGTCGGGTACATCTGTGAAACTGATACCATTGCTTCAGACAGGGAGCTTTCTGAAGTAAGAGAAGGGGATATTTTAGTAATCAAAAATGCGGGGGCTTACGGGTTTAGCATGGCTTCTAATTATAACTCCCGCTTGAGACCTGCCGAAGTTTTAGTATGGGAAGGGAAATCCCATTTAATCAGGACTAGAGAGACGATAGAGGATTTGACTAGAAATCAAGTGGTTATCGATATTTAGTCGAATGTTTCCAAAGGCAAGAAGTCTTTGGTATAGTTATTGAATATCGAGGGTGATTATAGATCTATAGTTTAGTTAAAAAAGGTCAGAAACAAATAATTGATTGATCACCCCAATCATAAGCCCTAGTAGTTTCATAACCTTTTAACATTCAAAATTCTTTTGCCAATTGGCTAATGGCTAATTTGCAGAAGGAGGGATTACGTATGGTGAGGAAATTAATAGGATTGGTACTTTTACTGGGGCTAGGGATAAACTCCTTAGCTCAGGATGTACAGTATTCTCAATTCTATGCTGCTCCCCTTTATCTGAATCCAGCATTGACAGGCGCTTCCGAGCTCACCAGAATTGGCGTCAATTACCGAAATCAATGGCCTGGCCTGGACCAAAATTTCAATTCCTATTCATTTTACATAGACCATTATATTTTTGACTACAATAGTGGTATCGGTCTTATTTTCAATGGCAATAGAGAAAGTATGGCTAATCTTGCCACCAATGAGGTAGGACTTTCTTATGCTTACAAATTGCAGTTGGGAGAGGAAACCTTTTTCAGATTAGGGGGACAAGCAAGTTATATGCAGCGGGATGCTTTTTTCTCTGACTTGGTTTTTGGAACTCAAATTGACATCATCAATGGGACAATAGGCGGTATTACAGACGAGCTGAATGGTATTCCAATAGATAGCAGGTACAACTTTTTTGATTTTGCCCTAGGTGGGATGTTTTATAGTAAAAACTTCTGGTTAGGTGCCTCTGCGCATCATCTCAGTGAGCCCAATGTTTCTTTTGTGGAAGGTCAAATGTCCAAACTTCCGATGAAGCTATCAGCTCAAGGAGGATTCAAATTTGATTTTACCGGAGGAAGAAGAGATTATTTTACCCATGCATACCAAGAGCGGGCAATTTCCTTTGCATTTAATTACAAACAGCAAGACCCTTTCAACCAATTAGATATTGGTACTCAGTTGTATTTGGATCCATTGGTATTGGGACTTTGGTATAGAGGTTTGCCAACCAAAAACTCCTTACCCAACAATGAGTCAATTATCGGCTTAGTCGGCGTATCACTTCCGACCGGTCTGGACATAGGCTACTCCTATGATTTTACGGTCTCCAAATTAGGGTTGAGAAACTCCGGAGGAGCACATGAAGTCTCAGTTACTTATCGATTTTTATGGGGAGATGCCAAAAACAGAAATCTTAGGGCACGAACTATCCCTTGCTTCAGATACTGATTTTCAGAAGGAAAGCTGAGTAAAGCGAAAAAAAATTAAAAATATTTTAAAAAAATTTTAAGGCCTGTTTTTCAGGCCTTTTTCATTTCGTCACCTAAAAAAAGCTTCATCACCGCTATTTTTTGGAAATGGTAGAATTTCTAGAAAAATAAGATTTTTTAAAGCTGCATT
Source organism: Algoriphagus sp. UBA3586 (assembly GCF_002376385.1). NCBI lineage: Bacteria > Pseudomonadati > Bacteroidota > Cytophagia > Cytophagales > Cyclobacteriaceae > Algoriphagus > Algoriphagus sp. UBA3586. Next base: position 9,309 of record NZ_DFMT01000022.1, read on the forward strand.
TCATATTTGCTTCGTATATACAAACCCTTGGAAATAAGAATCAAACTATTATTATTAGGTGTAAATAGTGATTTAATAGAATATCATTTTGTTGTATTTGATTTACAAAAAATAATATTCTAAAAAATGAAATACACAAAATAGGTTTTATAAGGCAAATTTCACCCATCGAAATTCATAGTCAAAATAGGAAATGCAATTAGGGCTAAAAACATATGGAAAATCACTTCTTCTGCTCCTGCTGAGCATTGGAATGTATTTTCCTGCTTTTGCCCAATTTTCTTTTGAGGTTCCCAATTCAGCCAATCAGAGAATACTCTCTTACAATTCAATCCAAGTGGAGGTAAGCGGTAAACTTGCTCTTTGTTCCCATTCTGAGAAAGGACATATTAATTTGGATATCAAAGGGGGAACACCTCCTTATACTTTTAGATGGAACACCAATGAAACCACTCAAAACAGAACCAATCTTTTTGCAGGTACTTACACTGTTGAAATCACTGATGCGACTGGATTTAAGCACATAGAAAAAATTGTGGTTCAACCGCCTTTCCCGTTGATTTTAAATCCTGTTGAAAAGAAAGACGCAAGTTGTGGTTCCGGCAATGATGGTTCAGCAAAAATTTCTGTTAAAATCGGAAGAGGAGAGCCGTACAAAGTAAAATGGAGCAATGGTCTGACCAATGTTTGGGAGGTAAACAATCTTAAGCCAGGAACATACACTGTAACCGTCATCGACAAATACAATTGTGATGTCACCACCAGTTTTGAAATAGGATCTGCATCTGAAGGAATGAGTGTATCCGAGTCTATCACCAACAGTTCTTGCCAAGGAAAAAATGACGGGACAATTTCTCTTTCTGTAAGTGGAGGTGTTGGACCTTATACTTATAAGTGGAACACCGGTGCTAGCACTAAGGATGTTTCAAACCTTAAATCCGGAATTTATGAGGTGTTGATTAAAGATAGTAAGGGTTGTGCTTTTCAGGGAATTTACAAAGTGGATGAGCCAAAAGGAATGGAGCTTAAGTCCAATTTTCTCGCTCCAAGCTGTTCTTCATCAGAAAATGGTCAGATCACTTTGGATATTAACGGAGGAACAGCACCATATACCTACTCTTGGAGCAATGGCATGACCGGATCTGAAATCAAAAACCTTCCAGCAGGGACTTACCAAGTGAAGGTTACTGATGCTTCAGGTTGCTTCATCCAACAAGAATTTAAGCTTGAAAATCAATCAGCATTAAATCTTCAACTGGTTCAATCCAAAAACTTGAGCTGCTCAGGTGAAAATGATGGAGAAATTGAAATCAAAGTAACTGGAGCAAAAGGAACTGTTGATATTACTTGGTCAGACGGAGTGAAAGGCAGTCTTTCCAGGAAAAATCTAGCCGCTGGCACCTATGAAGTAAAAGTGACAGATGAAAGTGGTTGCTCATCCACTAAAGCTGTTCAGGTTGGTCAAAATGAATCAATCACAGCCAGAATCGAGTCAGCCCTTGAGGTGAACTGTGATCAAGGTACAGTGAAAGGAAATGCTTGGGTTTCTTTCCAAGGAGGTAAAGCACCGTTTAAAATTAAGTGGAGCACAGGAGAGGTTGACAAAAAGGAAATCACTTTCAATCAATCGGGAACGCTAAAGGTGACAATCACTGATGCCTTAGGTTGCAAAGTAGAAACAGAAGCTAAAGTTGATTTTCCTAAGGCGGCCACTCAGGGAGGAAGACTTGATTTTAACTATAGAAAACTGGTTATCAATGCTGATCCAGAAGTACTTACCCGGGAAGAAATACTTTTTGAGAGTGAGATTGCCCCTGAGTTTATCGCCTGGGAGTGGAATTTCGGAGATGGAAAAGTTTCCTCAGAAAAAGACCCAATCCATGTTTTTGAAAAAGCAGGGATTTATGAAGTGAAATTGACGGGCTTTGATATTTATGGTTGCTCTTCTTTTGAAACGAACAGAATTCAAGTGGCAACAGCCACTGAAATGGTAGTCATCCCGAATGCATTTACGCCAAACGGAGATGGATTAAATGATACTTTCTTACCAAAAATGAAGGCAATCACCGCCTTTACTATGGAAGTCTTTAATACCTGGGGAGAAAGGCTATTTGTTGAATCAGGTTTGGAAGCTCGTGGATGGGATGGTACCTACCGTGGACAAACCTTACCTGCAGGAAACTACCTATATAAAATCACCTATACCAACCGCGAAGGTATCCAAAGTACCAAAAGCGGAGGAATCACCCTAATCAGATAGGTTATGAAAACATTATTTACGTTTATCATCCTAAGTTGTGTATGCCTAAGCCTTCGTGCTCAGGATGTGCAATATTCCCAGTTTTATGCCGCTCCCTTGTACTTGAACCCTGCTATGGCAGGTGCTTCTGAGATGACCCGAATCGGAGTGAATTATAGAAATCAATGGCCTGGGTTAGATCAGTCCTTTACCTCATATTCAGCCTATTTGGATCATTATATTTTTGGAGCTAATAGCGGAATCGGAATTGTTTTCAACAGATCTGAGCAAAGCATGGCCAATCTTAGCGTATCCGAAATTGGAGCTTCATATTCTTATCGCGCAAGATTGGGGTTTAAATCCTTTTTGAGAGTAGGCGGCCAGGTGTCTTATATGGATAGAGATGCATACTTTGGTAATTTATTGTTTGGTAGCCAAATCGATGATCAAACTGGAGCAGTGGGTGATTTCTCCGGTGAAAATTTAGGTTCTGATTTCCGTCATCAGTTCGTGGACTACAGCTTTGGAATGTTATTTCACAATGATAATTTCTGGTTTGGAGCATCCGCTCATCACGTGACTCAGCCTAATATTTCTTTCATAGAAGGAGAAATCAGTGAGTTGCCTATCAAGGTTTCCGCACATGGAGGAATAAAGCTAGACCTTTCAGGTGGTTCGTCTACCCAATTCTACAATCAGAGAACAGGCACCAAAGAGTTGACTTTCGCATTTAATTATAAAAATCAAGGACCATTTACTCAGTTGGATTTAGGAACTCAGATTAATATTCAACCATTGGTTTTGGGAGTTTGGTACAGAGGAATCCCGGTTTCTGATAAATCCCAGCCCAACCATGAGTCAGTAATTGCTTTGGTAGGAATTTCATTGGGCGGTGGATTGGATATTGGATACAGCCACGATTTCACCCTTTCTTCTTTGGGAAATGCCAATACAGGAGGTGCTCATGAAATCTCCATTCGATACAGCTTCCTGGCTGGCTCTGCAAAAGGAAGAGGCCGAACTTCATCTATGCCTTGCTTCAAATATTAAAATCAAAACAAACCTCAATCAAAAAGGCTTTTATCAGAAAGCCTTTTTTTATGTCTAAAACCTTACGCCTAATTCTCGGAGATCAATTAAACTCAAAACATTCCTGGTTTGATAAAGCCGACAAGAACAATCATTATTTGATTGCAGAAATGAGGCAGGAGACAGATTATGCTCCTCACCATATTCAAAAAGTGCTAGCGTTTTTTGCCTCCATGCGAAACTTTGCAAAAAGTCTAGAGGAAGCAGGCCATCAGGTAATTTACTTTCAACTCGACAATAAAAATAATCCTCAAAAGCTGGATGAATTAATTGAGCAAGTTATCAAAGAAGGTGAATTTGAAAGGTTTGAATACCAGCTGCCTGATGAGTATCGTTTGGATGAGCAGCTGAAAAATATTAGTGAATCTCTGGAAATTGAGTCTAAGGCTTATGATACAGAGCATTTTTTGACGGAAAGAGAATTCCTCAAGGATTTTTTCAAGGGCAAGAAGACTTATTTGATGGAGTCATTTTATAGGGAGATGAGGAAGAAATTTGACATCCTCATGGATGGAAAGGAGCCGGTGGATGGAAAATGGAATTTTGATCAGGAAAACAGACAGGCCCTGAAAGACAAGCGTCTTTTGCGTAAACCAAAATTACATCCCAAAGATCTCTCTGATATTCATAAAATGATTGAAAAAGCGGAGGTCAAAACAATTGGAGGAGTAGATCCTAAAAACTTCCCTTGGCCTACCTCCAGAGAAGAATCATTGGAGGTGCTGGATCATTTTTGTAATAATTTATTGGTTCATTTTGGAGACTATCAGGACGCTTTGACTACTTGGGATCCTTATTTATTTCATTCTCGACTGAGTTTTGCCATGAATTCAAAAATGCTTTCCCCTCTGGAAGTGGTGGAGGAAGTAGAAAAATACTGGGAAGAACATCGCGATGAGATTGCCATTTCCCAAGTGGAAGGCTTTATCCGGCAGATCATAGGTTGGAGAGAATACATGCGGGGAGTTTATTGGGCTAAAATGCCGGACTTTGCGGAAATGAACTTTTTTGGGCATGATCGCAAGTTGCCTGATTGGTTTTGGACTGGTCAAACCAAAATGAAATGCCTTTCCCACTCCATTACCCAGTCTTTGGAGAAATCCTATGCACATCACATCCAAAGATTGATGGTCACAGGCAACTTTGCTTTGCTTGCAGGAATAGACCCCGATGAATTGGATCAGTGGTATTTGGGGATATACATAGATGCGATCGAATGGGTAGAAATCACCAATACGCGCGGGATGAGTCAGTTTGCAGATGGAGGAATCGTAGGGACCAAACCTTATGTTTCTTCAGCCAATTACATCAAAAAAATGGGTAATTACTGTGAGCATTGTGCTTACAATCACAAGGAAAAAGTTGGAGAAAAAGCCTGTCCTTTCAACAGCCTATATTGGCAATTTTATGAAAGAAATCGGGTGAAATTGGAAAAAAACCCCAGGATAGGAATGGCTTATAGAACTTTGGATAAATTGAAAAATAAGCAGGAAATCCTCCATCAGGCGGAAAGTTATTTGGAGAAACTTAATGAGCTTTAATTCAAAGTGAATGCGATAGAACCCAGCAGAAAGAAATCAGTTGAATTGCCATTATCTTGACCCAAAGATGGCCCAGTCAGGTAACGGCCTTCCAATCTGAGGATGGCAACCTTTCCCAAGGTCCAATCGGTATTCAAAGATATTCCCCCTGTTTCTATGCCCCAATTATTCAAGCTTGTAGCAATTGCCTGGAAGGGATCATGATAATATTCATAGCGAATTGCTGAGGCAAATTTTCCAGAAAATTGCCGCTGTAAAATTAAGGAAGTTCCCCACCAAGTTGGGTTAAAATCCCCTTCTACAGTTCGATTTCCTACATCCAGCCCTATGATTAAGTTCCATTTTTGATCAAGGCGAAACTTCCCAAAAAGATTGCTGAAATAAAGATAAGTACCACTTTCTGCAGGTTGATCAGTGCCCAAAAATGTACTCCAATTCAAAGTAGTATTTTCATTGGGAGTATAGGTTGCCCGTGTTCCAAAAGACGGAGCAGCCTTGCCGGGGATAAACCGAATTCTTTGCCATCCATTGAGCACCAAAAAAGCAAAATCCCATCGTTGGTTCATTTTCCATTTTAACCTTGCGCCTGTTTCAAAATAAGGGCTGTTTTCGGCGATAAGAGAACGCGACAATGTCAGATTTTTGGTAGAAATCGCATTTTCGAAGCCTATATGAGAAGGCAAAACGCCTACATCCAGCCAGAGCGATTGATTCTGGTCCAGAGCTACACCTACATTGGCTTGGTGAATCCATCGCAAGGCCTTGGGCTCCTCGCTTAAATTGTCCTGGGCATAAGTACCTTGCTGAATGCCTAGATTTGCACGGAAATATTTCGACTTTAACTGAACAGTCACTAAAGCCAAATTGATGCTTGGCCTGTTTTTTCTATTATGATTGTAAAGAAAAGGAAACCTATCACCAGCCAATGGTTCTCTGAAATCCTGTCCATAGTAAAGATCTACAAATCCTGAAATATCCCATTGTATTGGTTTTTCATCCTCTTGACCAAAGGTCGGGAAGGAGCAGGTTAGGAGACAAAGGATGATAATTTTTTTCAAGTCGTCTCTGATTTTTCTAACACAACTCGGGTTCGAGGGAGAGCATCCGGATAGTTTTTCTGAAGAAATTCTACCATTTTTTCCCTAACATGAACGCGAAGATCCCAAGCAGTAGGAGAATTTCGTGCTGATACCAAAATCCTACTTTCTACAGTCCTTTCGGAAGCATTGGTGACCTGAAGAACTTTGACTTTTTTATCCCATAGATTGGTCTTTTCCAGGATTCTGTCCAGCTCTTCTCTCAATGCATCAAATGGAACCGTGTAATCGGTGTAGAGAAAAACAGAACCAATTATGTCAGCAGAGCTTCTGGTCCAGTTTTGAAAAGGCTTTTCCAAAAAGTAGGTTGTGGGTAAAACCAAACGTCTTTGATCCCAAATCCTGACTACCACATAGGTTAGGTTGATTTCTTCAATCCAGCCCCATTCGCCTTCGACCACCACCGCATCATCCAGCCGGAATGGCTGTGCAAAGGCAATTTGGATTCCTGCAATCAGTGCCCCTATAGCTTTTTGTGCTGAGAAACCGATTATTATACCCGCTACACCTGCGGAGGCGAAGACTCCAACTCCGATTTTTCGAATAGGCTCGAAAGAAATCAAGATCAGCCCGATTCCCAGAACGATGATAACAAAGTTTGTGATCTTTTGAAGGATATTGAGTTGGGTGTATACCTTTCTTGCCCTGAGATTATCTTCTTTGCTGATATCGTATTGTTTCAGGAAAATCCGCTTGAGGATTCCTGTAAAAACCAATAGACACCAGGTAAATCCCGAAATGATCAGAATGGTATTGAGGTGAGGAAGATAACTCCAAAAGCCTTCCCAAGATTCAGATTCTCCTTTGTAGTAGATTTTGGCTATGACCAGAAGAAGGGTGACCAAAAAAGGAATGATTAATCTTCGATAAATCTTCATTTCAAAAATAGGTTGAGAAGGCAGAAGATAAAAAAGGATTTGCAAGCATGCAAAAAAGAAAAACCGCAAGAGTTTTTAGCCCCTGCGGTCTCAAGCTTTAATCACCGATCCACTCGGCGACAAATAAGTTGGTGTCCCGAGTTCCACCATTATTTCTATTGGAGGAGAATACCAGATATTTACCATCGTTGGAAAAGACCGGAAATGCATCGAAGGTGTCATTTTCAGTGATTCTGACTAATCCTGAGCCATCTAAGTTGATCATATACAGATTGAATGGGAAGCCACGCTCGGTGTGATGGTTAGAAGCGAAAATCAGCTTTTTACCTGATGGGTGGAAAAAAGGAGCCCAGTTCGCCTGACCCAAATCCGTTACTTTTTGAATATTGCTCCCATCTGCATCGGCTACATATAATTCCATTTCAGTTGGCTTCACTAATCCTTCAGCCAATAACTCTTGATATTCTTTGATCTCCTCTTCAGTCTTAGGGCGGGAGGCTCTCCATACTAATTTGCTTCCATCAGGAGAAAAGAATGCTCCGCCGTCATAGCCTAAATCTGAGGTTATTTGCTTCACATCACTTCCATCAATATTCATGGTAAACAATTCCAAATCCCCAGTACGCATGGATGTAAATACAATTTTATCCCCTTTCGGTGATAGGGTAGCTTCCCCATCATAGCCAGGTTCATTGGTTAGTTGGGATAAAAGATTACCACTCAAGTCCGCAGTGAAAATATCATAGGTATCATAAATAGGCCAAACGTATTTCCCGTCAGTTCTTCTTTCAGGAACAGGAGGGCAGTCGTCCCCGCCCAGATGAGTGGAGGCATAGACGATGGCTTCATTGCCTGGAAGAAAATAAGCACAAGTCGTTCTTCCCAATCCTGTTGAGATCCGCTGAGGAGCGTTATTTTTCAAATCATCCTTTCTCCAGTCGGTATAGAAAATCTGATCACAGGAAGCTCCCCAGGCTGCATAATCAGACTGGAAAACCAATAAGGAGTCATCAAATGACCAGTACGCTTCTGCATTATTGCCTCCAAAAGTCAATTGTTTGATATTTCTGAGGTACTTCATTTCATTTTCAGAAAGAAGTAATGAGTCAGTAGTAGTGTGAGTTGGAGTTTCAAGCTCTTCGGTGCTTGAGTTTTTGGGAGAGCAGGAAATGATCAAAGCGATCAAAGCGAATAAAGAAAGACGCATTTTGTATTCATTTTATTTTGCTGCGCGAAGATACCAATTATTATCTTTGAGCTAAACTCCTGCTTTTATGAAATTCAATACTCTGATTATTACCTCTTTGATAGCAACTGTGATGCTGTCTTGTCAGTCGGCTCCCAGCGATGATAAGCTATTGTCAAACTTGAAAAAAGATGTCAGTTTCTTGGCTGCAGACCAACTGGAAGGCCGTGCTATTGGCACAGAAGGAGAAGAGCAAGCTGCCCAATATTTGGCAGAGCGTTTTGAGCAAATAGGAATTGAGCCCAAAGGAACCTCTGGATTCTTCCAGGAATTTACCGTTTCCAAACCATCCAACCCTCATGAAGAAGCTGTGATTGGCACAGACGGAGAAGGAATCACAGGTAGAAATGTTCTAGGCTTCATTGATAATCAGGCTGAAAAAACAATTGTGATAGGGGCTCATTTTGACCATTTGGGATTTGGTGGAGTGGGTTCTTTGCATCGGGGAGATTCCGCCATCCATAATGGAGCAGATGATAACGCTTCCGGCACTGCTGCACTCTTGGCTTTGGCAGAACTATTAAAGCATCAAAAGCATCAGTCCAACTTTTTGTTTATCGCATTTTCGGGAGAAGAAAATGGTCTTTGGGGGTCTAATTATTTTGTAAAAAATCCAACCATAGATTTAGAAACTGTCAACTTCATGGTCAACATGGATATGGTTGGTCGGCTTAACGAAGAAAAAACCCTAGCCATCAATGGAGTGGGCACCAGTCCAAGTTTTGTGTCTGCTTTGGATCTAGTGAATGCAGACAGTTTGAAATTAGTAACCTCCGAATCAGGAGTTGGCCCTTCTGATCATACCTCATTTTACTTGCAGGATTTACCTGTTTTACATTTTTTCACTGGTCAGCACGAAGACTATCACAAACCTTCAGACGATTCAGAAAAGATCAATTATGAGGGCTTGTTGAAGGTAGTTAGATACATAGAGCGATTGGTTGGGAAGCTGGATGAGGAACCAAAATTGGCCTTTACCAAAACCAAGGACAGTTCAGGTGATTCGCCCCGATTCACGGTTTCTTTGGGCGTAGTTCCGGATTATTTATTTGATGGCAAGGGCATGAGAATCGATGGAGTTTCGGAAGACAAGCCCGCTCAAGCTGCAGGTTTGCAAAAAGGAGATGTCATTGTGCAATTAGGAGATTCTAGCGTAGTGGATATGATGAGCTATATGCGAGCGTTAAGCGCTTTCCAAAAAGGAGATGAAGCGAAACTTTGGTACGAACGCGATGGGCAGAAGCTAGAAGCGCAGGTGAAGTTTTGAGGCTTGGCGGGAAGAAATGCTCGCGGCGTCGCAGCGGCGCGGAGGGTTTGATCTGGAGTTAATTTGGTTTACCGTCACTGTGAGCGGAGCTTGCGGAGCGAAGCAGTCTTACAATCATCTCCATCAAAAGGATAGATTAGGCAAAGGGTGTGTGAAGCTATGTTTTTTATCTATGTGGGCTATTGTGGCTATGTGGTGAAAAAAAGGCTCGCGGCGTCGCAACGGCGCGGCGATAATGTCTCCCGCCAAGGATGGAAGGGGCAAAGAGATTTTTTGAAGGTTGATCAAATCGCACCGCTGGTGCTTTGACAAGTTTGTGACTTTATTCTCTACAATCAGGTCGCACCTCTGGTGCTCTAAAAGAGTTCTGCCTCTTAAAGCCTCAGAGAGGCGTTATGATTGTAGAAAGTCGAAGAAAGAGTTATCAAGAGCTTCAGAGAAGCGATTTGATAGTTAATTCATCTTATCATCTCCCGCAAAAGATAGATTAAAAGGGTGTGTGAAGCTATGCTTTCTATCCTCTCTATGTGGTTTAAAACAGGCTCGCGGCGTCGCAACGGCGCGGCGATAATGTCTCCCGCCAAGGAAGGAAGAAGTAAAGAGTAATTGTGTAATTGATTAATCGAGTAATTGAAGGGGATCGTTGTTTTGTTTTGCCGACACTTCATTATTCATCATTCGATGTTCGATGTTCTATATTTTTTCAAGTTTGACAAGGGTGTCTTCATAAATTATCCTTTTGATCTCCCGCAAAAGGATAGAAAAGGCAAAGGGTTTATAAAGCTATGTTTTTTATCTTTTGTGTTATTCAACCTTTGAGGTTTTTTAAACCTCGAAGGTTTCATTGCCCCCTTTTATTTTTTAAAGGTAGTATTTCTCCTCTTGCATTAATTAGTTGAAATGACGTTCTTAGTCAAAGAAATGAGGTAAGGATTTTCAGACTGAAATATCCGACAGTAAGCGTTTGCAGTCGTTTGCTGTCGGATAAATGGTCAAATTAGCCTGGAAAGGAAGTTTTTAAAAATAAGTCGATACGTACATAACCGATATACACGAAACTGGGGAGGGGGGTTAGATTTATAGGGACGTTGTAGGCAATTTTCAAAAGAAGGTATGTACCACAATGCCCCACCTATTGGCAGGATTAATTGAATAAATATGTCATAATGACGGTTATTTTTTAGGTTTTATCCTTATTTAGGACAAAATGTCATTCAATTCTTATTGGTACATCAGTTGTAAGTCGTAAAAGTGTTTTGATGTTCATTTATGTTTAACCTTAAATATTTACAACTATGGCAATTGTAAAGTATGATTCAAACCGTGCATTCCCTGCTTTTAGCAGCTTGTTCGATGACTTCTTCAATACCGAATTCGGTAATTGGAGACATAACAACTTTTCAGCTACCAACACTACACTTCCTGCCGTAAACATCAAGGAAGACAATGATGGCTTCTTGGTTGAAATGGCAGCACCAGGTATGGAAAAAGCCGATTTCAAAATTAATTTGGAAAATAATGTACTAACTATTTCTTCTGAAAAGCAAGAAGAGCAAAAAGAAGAACAAGATAAGTACACTCGTAGAGAATTTGCTTATCGTGCTTTCCAACGTTCTTTCACCTTGCCTGATAGTGCAGATAGTGAAAAAATCGAAGCCAAGTACGAAAACGGTGTGTTGCAAGTGAATATTCCTAAGAAAGAGGAAGCGAAACCGCAACCACCTAAGCTAATTGAAATTTCATAATCAATTTTACTTCGATGGGTGGTGTACAACCGCCACCCTTCTCTACTTTAGTGTTGAACCTTTAAACAACTTATTCTTATGGACTTAGTTAAATGGACAAAAAATATAAAACCAAAATTCCCCAAGGTTGTGGAGAATTTCTTTGGTAAGATTATGGGTCAAGGTAGTGCTGAACACGAAGAAGTGGCGACCTTACCTTCGGTAAACATCAGTGATGAAAACAAGGCTTTTGAAGTGGCAGTAGCTGTTCCCGGACTTGACAAAAAAGATATTAAAGTTGAAGTTCAAGACGGGTACCTAAAAATTTCATCGGAAAAACAGTACGAAAAAGAGGAAAAAGATAAGAACTGGATGCGTAGAGAATTTGGCTATGCCAGTTTCCAGCGAGTTTTTCAACTTCCGCAGGGTGCTGACCCTGAGCAAGTACAGGCAAAAATGGAAAACGGAGTGTTGAATATCCGTTTGGGCAAAAAGGCGGGTTACGAAAAATTGACCAGAGCCATTGAGGTGAAGTAAAACACTCTATTTGTTTGATGTTGAACCATAAAAAAAGGAGGTAACTATGGATAAATTAGCACTTGGCTTATCAGCTATCACCCTAATTTATGGCTGTCTTCTTTATTTGAGTTTCAACTTCCGAGAGGTGATGAATTGGTTGGGTAAGCGCAGCTTGAGTACAATTCCTGTGAGAGAAAAAGCGACCGTTAAACGGGTGTCAAACCAGACTGATGCAGCTTACAAAGCATCAGACCGAATGGCAGCCTAGGTAAAAGTGGGAGTAGTAGCCTTTAGGCTCTCTCCCCTGCTTTTCATTTTAACTTATGTTTCACTTTTAAATCGAAAAGACTATGAAAGACTATGGAATTTCTGCATTGGTAGCCTTAGTCGTTTCTTTTGGGGTGTTCTTTGCTGTTCCTCAATTTACTGACTTTGGCAAAAGTGTTAAAATAGAACACGTTTCGGGCACCCCTGCTCAAGGTGCGCTTTATACTGCCGATGAAAACGGCAATATGATACCGGTAGATTTTACACAATTGGCAGAGAAAGCAATGGATGCTGTGGTACATATTAAATCAACCCAAATACAGCAATATACCAATAGCAATAATTCTTACCAGTACCGTGAACTGCCCGACCCATTTAAAGAGTTTTTCGGTGGGGATGATTTTTTTGAGCAATTCTTTGGTCCACGCAGATATTACCAAACTCCACAACCGAGAGAGCCACAGGCAAGGGTAGGTACTGGTTCAGGCGTAATTATCAATAGTGAAGGCTATATTGTTACTAACAACCACGTAATTGCCAATGCTGACGATATTGAAGTTACGCTTCACGATAACCGCACCTTCAAGGCTAATGTGGTAGGTACTGACCCTTCCACAGACCTTGCCTTGCTTCAAATAAAAGCCAGCGGATTAAGTACCTTGCCGTTGGTCAATTCTGATGATGTGAAAGTAGGAGAGTGGGTACTTGCTGTGGGTAACCCCTTTAACCTTAACTCTACCGTAACAGCGGGCATTGTTAGTGCAAAATCACGTAATATCAATATTTTACGGGAGCAGTTTGCCGTAGAATCGTTTATTCAAACCGATGCGGCTATCAACCCGGGTAATAGCGGAGGTGCTTTGATTAACCTGAGTGGAGGATTGATTGGCATCAATACTGCTATTGCCAGTCCAACAGGTGCTTATGCGGGTTATGGCTTTGCTGTGCCTTCCAACATCGTAAACAAAGTAGTAGAAGACTTTTTAAAGTACGGAATGGTACAACGTGGTTTCTTAGGGATTACTATTCGTGGGGTAGATGCTACGTTAATAAAAGAGAAAGAGTTGGAGGTAGAAACTGGTGTATATGTAGACAGTTTGGGTCAAAATAGTGCCGCCAAAGAAGCAGGCATTAAAGAGGGCGATGTAATTGTGGAAATTGACGGTAAGAAAGTAAATACTACCTCTGAACTACAAGAAGTGGTGGCAAGCCATCGACCTGGCGATAAATTAGAGGTAAAAGTGAACCGCAAGGGGAAAGAAGTGGTGAGTCAGGTAGTGTTACGCAATCGTGAAGGTGAAACGGACTTCCTCGACAAAGCCCGAACCACTATATTTAATAATTTAGGCGCACAATTTGAAGATCTGGACAAGAAAACCGCCAAAAAACTCAACATTGACGGAGGAGTAAAAGTAAGTAAGCTTTTTGCTGGCAAGCTCAAACGCAATACAGCCATCAAAGAAGGTTTTATCATCACTAAAATAGATGGTCGGGTCATCAAGTCGGTCGATGATTTGGAAACAGCACTAAAGGATAAGAAAGGCGGTGTACTGATTGAAGGAGTTTATGAAGATTTTCCAGGTACCCACTATTATGCACTTGGGTTATAAAAAAAGCCTACAACATTGTGTATAAGCAATAGCGGTTCAGGTGCAAACTTGAGCCGTTTTTGCGTTTAATTAAGTATCTTGCTATCTGACAGTTTAGTGGATATAAATCCGCTACTGCTCATACACGAGACCGTTATGGTGCATTTTAAAGAAACATCAATCATGAAAAGAACATTAACAATAGTAATTTTTCTAGGGCTTTTATGGAATGAATCAAGCTCGCAAACAATTCATGTTGGCCAAGATGGAGAACAGATTAAACAAATAATTGAATTAACTACCAGAAGTCATAATAGGGCAGATAGCTATGGAAATCGGGCAAGTTCAAGAGCTGTATGGGATGTTAAATATCAAAATGGTCAAGTTTCCGAGGTGATTCAATGCTATTACAACCAATACTTGGTTGATTTTCAAATAATTGCGGATTATTGCAAATATTATGTAATGAATAACGGTAAGTTATCATACATTCTCACCCAATATGAAAATGTTTCCTTGAGTGATTTGAGAAAACATTTTAATAATTCTTATAAAGAAAGAAAAGTTGAGGACTATTATTTTTCAGAAGATTTTCGGTATTATTCTAAATTATATCTTCATCAAAATGGGTTGGCAACAGTAGAATGGAGAATAAATAACCCCTTAAACCTTCCTTCAAGTGTTAAAGAAAATCTAGAAAGAAAAACAAAAGCTTTAGAACAAGAACAAAGAAGATACGAAGAAGCAGAAAAATTAAGGTTAATTAAAGAAAATGAAATTAAATCTAAAATATATGACCTTCAGGAATATTCACCCAATCAATACAAGCAAACTCTTTTAACTCAAAAAGGTGCAATTTTGAATTTTTTCAAAAACACCGATAACTTTCCTTCTTACGAATCTTTTTTAAAGGAAAAAACCAAATATAAAAGATTCACTAATGTTTACAATGTTAATTATAGATTGATAGACAATAGAACAGAAAGTCAGAATTACGGGTCAGCTATAGTTTTAGGATCCGGCAGTATTAAATCGGAAATGAATGCTACTCTTGTTTCCGGAACCGACAAAGATTTAAGACTCTTAAGAAGTGCGTCAATTATGATCCCAAGGATTTACATAGAGGGTGTTGAGGTTATGACAGAAGCAACAATTAATAATTTGAATGTTGATTTTACCAGAGGACTTACAGAAATTAAAATAAATAACGGTGATGTTAAATTTAAGAAGTACTCGCCTGAAGAAGATCTTCAGAATGTAATAGCAAATAAAATTAAAGAAGAATCAAATGGGAGATTTCTTGTAAAATATGAAGTTTCAGAAATTATGGGTGAAAGAGAAGTTAAAGTAGAAACTGAAAAAATTGCTCGTAAAGGAATTAAAGTACTTAATACAGTAGGGGGTATTGCTGTACTTGGTGCATTGCTATATTTTGGGTCAAATTAAATACAAGTCATGATAACAACAATAATTAATTTGAATGGGAAATATGACGAATATCAAATTCGTGCAATTATTCCAAACCTACTCTTGAAAAATGAAGCACAATTAAATAATAATGCTGTACGCACAAGAAATGACTTTGAAATTATTGACATTAAAATAAACAGAATTGCAGAGGAAGAATTTCAAATAGAAGTCCTTTGGAATCTTAAACAAAAGAAACGTAACAAATAATCTATTCTAAAATGAAAAAACACTCACTTATCGCATTTTTATGTTTTTTGATGATTTCGAACGCAAATTCTCAAGAAATAAAGGAGTTTTTTATACCAAATTCTCCTAGTAACAAGACTACATTCTATACTCCAAATAAAGCTGGATCTAGGACAGAAATGACAAGGACTATTTATTACATTAATAAAGGTGCTTCTTATGAATTAATCGACGCTCAAATGTTTGGTTCTAGCCCATCATCTATTCTCAGAAAAAGGGTTGAGTTTTCAAATAATGAAGTAAAGATGACATCATCTGTTTCCACAACTTTATCAGAAACAAAGAAAGAAAGAATTCACAATCCGGCATCAGTACTACTTAAAATTCCATCTAAGGGGCAAAAATTGACATGGTCATTTAAGGATATCTCCGGTGATTTGACTAAATGTGTCTCGTTCTGGGATATTGAAAAAATTGATGGAAAAGATGTTGAAGTTATCAAAGTAGAACAAAAAGTTGAAGGATTAGAAAGTGTTAGTAAAATTGAAACTTATGTTAAAGGTATTGGTCTTTGGAGAACAGAATTAAAAGGCTCTGATGGTAAAATTCAAGTGTTCGACAAATTTGACAAATTAGGGTTTGATTCAAATGCCAAATAATAAAGAAAAACGCACCATAACACCACCTTGGATACAGCGGGCGGTTTAGAGTAAATATAAAGTTCACTATCTTAAAGAAGTTAGGAGTAGGCAGGAAGAGAACGTCTCCGAATGCCCGCCGTCTCCAAGCTGAATCCCGTTGGTGGCAAGTGTAAAAGACGACAGTGTAACAAATAACATACAGATAAAATAAATGGCAATTACAGGAAGTGACTTTGAAAAATTAGTTAAACCATTCTTCAAAAAAATATTTGAAGAAATGGGCTTCCTTGTATTGCAAGTCCGCAAACAAGATTCAGGTGACCAAAATGGTTTTGATATTAGTGTTCTTTTTTTAGATGATGACGAGCAAGAAAGAGAATTTTTTATTGAATGTAAATACTACACAACGGCTAAACTTGATTGGGCAGACATCTTTAATAAACAACTTCAACTAGAAGCTTCAAGTCATAACCCGACAGCCTTTATAGCTCTTTCACCTTTAAGAGATTTAAGCAATATCGACCACAACATACAATCTAAAGTTACTAGACAGTTCAAATACCCTGTTGACTTTTGGACACCTGATAAAGAGATTGAAAAACTATTCGCACTTGACACTGACGTTTACAAAAAGGTTTTTGACAAAACCACTTGTGATATATCATTTGACAGAGAAACTGAAATAAAGAGAATCAAAGCCATTGTAAACAATCTAATACAAAAAAAGGAAACATTACGATTTGCAGATATTATTTCAATTCAAGACACAGATTCAGACCCCATTGAAAACCCAAAACTAAAAACAACGCTAGATGAAAAGTTGAATTCAGTTTTAAGCGATGATGACGAACACAGAATTAGATACCATAGATTGAGAGCAAACTACAAAGTTTTTGTCGATGGCTTAACCGATTTAAATCCTAGTCTTAGGTCAAATATTTTAAATTGGGAAAGTAATTTAAGATTAAAGGCTGACAGATTAACAAACAACTTCAATATTGATGATACATATACACCAAGTAAATTTTTTCACGACTTTTTTCACGAAGCGGAAAAAGAAATTTTGACTTTCTATAAAGACTTTGAACTTAAAGGTGACAAAGAAAAATTTTTACACGGAGTTGTGTTTGAATTAGCAGCACAATGCCCACTAGATTGGAGAAAGAATGGAACAGTTTAATCATTTAATAAAGTCAATCACCGATAAAGGTCTTAAACCAAATATTAATTTGGACAGACCAACTTATATACAACCCGAAGACAGGATTCAATTTAGGTCAACAAGAATCCTCATTATTCTTGGTATGCTTAATAATAAATTTGGTTTGAGTAAAAACGTGATTGCTTGCATTGACTTTCTGTTACGGAACGAAGCATTTCAAGCAAAATTTATTGTGGAATACTTTAATGGACAAAAAAATGTTTTAACCAAACTAAGCCAATTCAAAACTAAATCGCAGGTTGAAATTGATTTCAATATAGTTCAATATAAAAGCGTTCCTTGGGATATAAGATTTAACGATATGTTTTTATACCTATACGTTAGAGACTTAATCACGTATAAAGCAGATGAAAATGACAAAAATATCAGAATTCAGTTAACCGAAACAGGTAAAGGATTTTACGAAAAAATAAAGGATGTATTTCCTGCTGAAATTAATTTCTTGGAACTATTCGGAAGTCGTCTTGTAGAAGATAGAGCCATAAACATAATTACAGAAGTCATCCCAAATTCATATTGGAAACAGAATGTCGAAACTGATAATAAATAAATTAACATATACTATCATCACCCAAGATGATATGAAGTATGGGGCGACTATTCCATTTAAAAATGGATTGAATATTATCTATGGCCCGAATTCAGTTGGAAAAACAAGTATCATCACAGGTATTATATACGGCTTAGGAGCTGAAAAGGGACTAGGTATTTTTAAGACAATTCAAAATCCTTTCAAACCTGAATTCTACAACTCAATCGATGGAAAAAATATCAAGACTTCATATTTACTTCTTGAAATTTCAAACGGAGAAAAAACAGTAACAATATTTCGCTACATTAAAGGTGATGAACTTCACCTTGCAGCTGTCAAAAATTGTTCCGCTGATGAGTTTTTCAAGACAGAAGAAGTTACAAAGCTAATCGTATCGGGTGAAGGTGTCTTTTCAGAAAATGGATTCCAAAATTTTCTATTCAATTTTATTGGATTGAAACAGGTTGAATTACCAACTTATGACAATAAACTTTCTAAACTCTACTTTGAGAATATTTTGCCTCTATTCTTTGTAGAACAGCGAGCCGGTTGGTCACAAATTCAAGCAAGACAAGTTACCAGATACAATATTAAGGATGTCAAGAAAGTTGCCTTTGAATATGTTTTTGGACTTGACAGATTTAATCTACATCTAACTGTAATTAAGGTAAAGGAACTTGAAACGAGAATTAAAAAGTTCAAAGATGAATTATATCAAAAGGAAGAAAACCTTTTAATAATCGCAAATGCAGAAAAATCTGAAGACATTCCAATTGTAAATACAAACTCAATTGGAAAGACAAGCATTTATGACTACATAAAATATTTACAGGAAAAATATAAAGCTGAATCTGAATTTATCAATCAGCTTTCTAGTCAAAATAAGGAGTATGAAGAAAGCAATGAAAAATTAAGAGACAGTTTAAAAACATTAGACTATCAATATAGAAAAGCTTCCGAAAAAGTTGAGAAAATATCAATTGAAATATCAGGATATGAAAGCTATATAGACAGAATTACTGCTAACAAATATAAGAACAAGCAGCTTAAGAAAATTAAGGAGCTTTCTACTGATTTAAACATTAAAACCTGCCCTGTTTGTGAAGCTAAATTGCAAACGAAACAAGACGATGAATGTATTCTGTGTCATTCTGAATTATCGAAAAAAATTTCAACTCCTGAACAAAATTTAGCCTTTCTAGAAGATGAAGAAAACACCTTTAAAAAAGTAATAAAACAGAGAATTTTAGACAGAAGAAAAATTCTTGAGCAAAGAAATGTGATAAGCGACAAGATTAAGGAGTATGAAAGTCAACTTGAGCATCAAACTAAAACTTTTGCAGGTAAGGAATTCGCAGAATTAAGAAAAAGAATTTTAGATGCTGATTCCACCCATAAAGAAATGGAGAAGTATTCGAGAATTGCCCAAAGATGGGAAGACCTAAAACCATTAAGACGAGACATCACTATATCAAGTATAGAATTAGAAAAACTAAACGAAGAAGTATCGCAGTATAAGCAAACAACTAATGACGAAGCTATCATAAATTCAATAACAAAATATGTTCAGTCTAATGTTACAAGCCTAGGTTTATTCAAAGGAAATCAGACTTTAATTAGAAGTATTAAAGTAGATGGTAATGACAATTACACTCCATATCTTGACAACTATGATATTTATAATATTTCAAGTTCAAGCGATAACATCAGAATCATATTGAGCTATTATTTATCGCTTCTTCAAACTTCAATAAAATTCAAAAATTTAGACTCGATAAACTTTCCCAATGTTCTAATCCTTGACGAACCTAAACAACAGAATTTGGACAACGATTCACTTATTGACTGTGTAAGTGTTATTGAAAACATTTCATCAGATGATGCACAGGTCATATTGACAACTTATAGTGAACTTGAAAGCGACAGACAAAAGTTTGAAAAACATATAATTTATGAAATGAAAAACAAGACTGACTATCTTTTAAAACGACTAACGAAATGAGAACACCAGCCACCAACAGGCGTTTGGCTCAATGGCGGGTGACGTGGTTAATTGAACATTCTACCTCGCATCAACATTTGTGGTGTATTGACAGTTTTGAGCTCCGAAATCCGCCACTGCGCCAAGCGCCAAAACGTTGTAGCACATTTGAGAGAACCCGACAGGATGTTAAATAGAATTAAGTACACATCAAAAATACTTGCAACAAATTGGGTTCATTTTGTGGGTTTTTATGTGACCACATATTTAAGTCTGATATTTTTCAAACTAATTGGACTTGAAGGTTCTGAAAATGAAGATTGGACGGTAGTTCTGTTTTTAAGTCTATTGACAATTCCACTTTTGTTTTTCGTATATGGATTAAGGATTATTGGTGGCTTTCTTGCTGCCATTATTATTCTTGACATAGTAGGCTTTAACTTAAAACCTGACAGAATTAGACTGATTTTATTCCTCGAATGGCTATTAATAATACCACCTTTTATCAATTGGGCATTTGAGTATGAATATTGGCTTTGGATAACTTTAAGCATTTCATTCTTTATAACACAGTTATTCAGAGAAAAGAAAATTACCAAAAGAATTAACCGCAATCTTGCCGCAAGTGCACACGCAAATGAATAATAAACTAAAAATAGCGACAGGACTTCTTTCACTTGGACTTTTAGCGACTTTAATTTATAAGTTGACTGATGTTGTAAGCTTCCCCAAAAATAGG